>NZ_JBBCGP010000001.1:2729022-3064327 GCF_037200945.1 Methylovirgula sp. | reverse complement strand
AACACGCGCTTCTGGGCGACGATCCGCAATCCCGCCGCTTCAATGAGCGCATTGATCGCGCCGGTGAGGTTGCGGCGCGTTGCATCGGGTTTGATAATGGAAAAGGTGCGTTCGATCGCCATGTTTTTGAATGTCTCTCAGGTGGGCCGCGCGCTTATAGCGGCGCGTTTGGCGCACGGCAAGGTGGCGGCGAAGCTGCAATGTCTAAGCGCGCGTTACAAATGACCGGAACGAAGCGCCGCCTGCCCCGCCGCGCACCTTGAGTTGAAGACACCAAGCCGCTAGACAAGCCCAACATCGCTTCCTATAAAGCGCCCCTCCGGCGTCGGCCGGAACCTGCCCAGGTAGCTCAGTTGGTAGAGCATGCGACTGAAAATCGCAGTGTCGGTGGTTCGATTCCGCCCCTGGGCACCATTTAAATCAATGACTTAAGTCATTTGAAACGAACAGCGTTAGACACTTTTTCGGCCGCGTTAGACACTTTTGTTCGCGATTTGCTCTGAATCATGCACACGCGAAGCGAGCACGAATCTCACCCTCTTAGACACACCGAGACAAGACGAATTAGTTACGCTTTGCCCTTCGTGCCGAGCGGATTGAAGCGCGCGATGACGTCGGCCATACGGTCTGCCGTGTCCGCCGTTTCCGTATAATGAATGGCCATGGCGAGCGTCTTTTGGCCGAGCCAACGCCGCACAGTATCGATATCGAATCCGGCTCCACCAAAAGCGTGCCGACTGTATGGCGCAGCCCATGAAACGTCAGGCCGGCCTCAACCTTCCCTGCCCGCTCGAGCGATCGCATTGTCTTTATAAACGTCGCGTTGAATCCGCTTTCTGTCCACGGCGTGCCCTTCGTCGTCACGGCAAGCGTGACCGCGTCGTGCTTTGCGGCAGGCTCAAGAAACCGCAATAAATCGCGGTGAATCGGGATCGACAATTCGTAGCCCGTTTTCGCGGTCCGTCGCCAAATTCGCCCGTCTCGCACCGCCGACTTGAGCAAGCGCAGAACGTCGCCCTTCCGCAAACCCGTGAACATGGCCAAAGCAATCGGAATTTTGAGTTGTTCTGGAACATTCTCGAGCACCGCCTGACGCTCTGCGGCCGACCACGGTCGATTTGCGCGCTCCAATTGCCGGTCGCGACGCAGTCGTTTGATCCCCTTCACGGGATTGTCGCGCAGAAATCCATGTTCACGGCCGTGCTCGCACGCGACCGACAGCACCGCTAAGACATAATTCGCTTGGCGGCGCCCGTGCTTGCCCCCGACCTTATCGCGCAGTCCGGCTAAGAACGCCGGCGTCATCTCAACGACCGGCATTTCGTGCAACGGTTTCAGAAGATCCATGATCCTCGCGTAGCCGCCGCGCGTGGCAGCCGCGAGATCGCAATAATTCGGCGACTGCCTATAAGAGGCCAGCAGCAAACCGAGTGTTCCTGGCGCCGCTTTCGTGCGATGCACTTTGCGTTCGAGCGAAGCGAGCTCCGCGAAGAATTCGCCCGTTCCGAACTCGGACTTTAGCCGAGTGTTCGTCGCGCGATGATAGCAATACCACTTGCCACGTCGGCGATAGCGCTTGATGCCCTTAACGCGAACGACCGTCATTGTGGCCATCCATCTCAGCCAGCCAGTCTCGAGATTCTACGTCATCGCCGCCGGCCAGTCGATCAATCCATTCGTTAAGCGCCGTACGATCAAAGCGTTCAAGCCGCTTGCTCGGACCAAGGGCAACCGGGCGAACGGGACAATGAGCGGTGAACGTCGCCGCGCCGACGCCGCAGTAGGCCGCGGCTTCCGTTTTGGAAAGAAGCCTCGGCAAAGACTCGCGGCGCAACATCATAAGTCTCTCCAGCAGATTACGTTATGCATCTCTCACGGTCGCGCCGGCACGTTGGCGGCGCCGGCCATGCACTGATATCGGCGATTGCGCATAGTGCACTTTTCGCAATCCATTGGTCGGCCCGCAAACCATCGGCGCCTCCTCCGGTGCTGCGCTCGGGGGCGTGACGGCCATAATTTTTTCGGTTTCGGTCGCCCGTCCAGTTAGGCGCCTTTCTGGGCGCTGGCGCCGCTTGGCGGCAGTTATGGTTCTCCAGCGGGGCGACGGCCCATCGTCGCTCCTCTCGCTCGTTCTTGCGGGCGTGGTCGTAAGCGCGTTTTGTTCCGCGATTGTCGGACTGGCAACTTTCGTCGCCGATCCGGACACCGAATTGCCCGGCATAATCTTCTGGCTGCTTGGCAGCTTTGCCGCAGCGGATTGGCATCGTGTGCTTCTGGTTTCGATCTTCTGCCTTGGCGGCGGCACGGTGCTCATCGGCATGCGCTGGCGCGTGAACGTTTTGTCCCTGGGGGACCAAGAGGCGCGATTGCTTGGACTTAATCCAAAAAAGGATCGTCTGATCCTGCTTGCCGCGGTTTGTCTCATCGTCTCTGCGCAGGTTGCAGTCTGTGGAACGATTGGGTGGATCGGCCTCGTCGTCCCGAACTTGGCGCTCTTCATCATGGGCGCGGATCACCGAAAATTACTGCCTTTTCGCCGCGGTGATGGGCGCGGCATTCATGATTTTGGCCGATACGCTGGCACGTAGCCTAACGCGCGCCGAAATACCCGTTGGCATCATCACAGCGATCGTCGGCACGCCGATGTTTGCGTATCTGCTGCGCAACGCCATAGCGGGCGGAAGATGATTGAAGCCCACGAAATCGGCCATTGGTATCAGCCTGGACGCTGGCTCTTTCGGCACGTCTCGTTCGATTTCCGTCCGGGTACGATCACCGCACTTCTCGGCGTGAACGGGAGCGGCAAGACCACCTTTCTGCGATGTGTCTGCGGTGTGCTTCGGCCGCGCGAAGGGTATGTCTCAACTCGCGGCGTCATCGGCTACGTCTCTCAGGCGGTGCAAGCAGATCACGCATATCGCGCGATAGACATGGTTCTGCTGGGTCGGAGCCGCAATATCGGTCGCTTTGGTGTACCGAGAGAGACTGATTTAGAGCGCGCCCTCGAATGCCTCAACGACGTCGGTTTGGCGACACACGCCTATACGCGCTACGATCAGATGAGTGGTGGCCAACGACAATTGGTCCTTCTCGCGCGGGCGCTGGCGACGAATTGCCGGACGCTTGTGCTCGATGAACCCGCTTCGGCGCTCGATCTGGCCAATGCCGGCGTCGTTCTCAGACTTTTGCGGCGTTTGGCGACCGAACAAAACATTGCCGTCCTGTTCACGACGCACTAGCCCGACCACGCCCTGGGCATCGCCGACAACGCGCTGCTCTTTCTCAACGACGCAGCGCACATTTATGGAACCGTCAAAGAGACAATGAATGAGGCTAATTTGGCGAAGCTCTATGGCATTCCAATCAAGCGTCTTTCTCTGCGGACGAAGACGAGACGTTTGAGACTGCGATCCCGCTGCACCGGTTTAACGCCCAATAAAAGCTGGCTTCGACCGAGAGGCCGCAGGACGCAGACTTCGGATCCGGCTGCGGTTTGCGCGACATCCAAGAAGGGTTCCCTATCGGAGAAACGGTGTTGGCTTTGGAATGTCGTCAATGGGCGCAAAGCGGCCGACGAGATATCAGACTATCCGACTGCATTCAGAGTGATGAAGTATATAGAACGGCGGCTCTGACCTTCGAGATGGTCCGCATCGCCGACTTGCTACCGCCAGTCAGCACAACACCACTTCGTGATCATTGAAGAGATTTTGAGGTGGAACTGAATTCCCTGCCGCCACCTCTGCCCTATGCTCACTTCGGCTGAATGGCTGTGGCTGAGCCAAGAAAGAGGAAGGAATCGATGTCAAAATACCGAATTGTAAGATCTTTCATTTGGGTCGCCGCAGTTATCTCTTTCATTTGGGTCGCCGCAGTTATCATTGTAGCTTCCGGCGCTACCGCCGAGTGCAGCCCGCGTCACCGCCATGTCGGCCAAGACAATAGTTCCACTAGGCATCACCGCGTCCATCACACACTGGGACTGCCGCGCAGTGACTCCGAATCTCAATAGCGCTTCAGGAAGCCGGAACCGACAACAGGGCTTCGAAACAGTGATAGTCGAATTGGATCACTCAGAAGGTAACCTGATTTGTATGTCGTCGCCGACAATTCGCGTCTCGTAGGTCTTAAGGTCGTGGATAATCGGTGCGCCGAGCCCTTCTCCATTGCGGATATCGAAACATCCACCGTGGAGAGGGCATTCGATTACATGGCCATCCAGATAGCCTTCGTGCAAAAGAGCGAATGCGTGTGTGCAGACGTTATTCGTCGCGAAATATTCGCCATCGACATTATAAATCGCGATGTGCCGATCGCCGATCCGAAGTCCCAAAATTTGCCCCGGTGCTAACTTGGATTGCGTCGCTACGGTTATCCACAACTCAACGTGCCCAGTTCTCGACATAAGGTCTTTTCCCATTGGGTCCTTATTCCCCTTCGGCGGCCAGCTAATTCCGAAAAGATTGATCTCTAGTCTTGACTTTTATTAATTCGAACCTGTGAGATTTCACTGTTGCATCTTTACTTGCCAGTGTAGTACTCACGATGATTGATTAATAGCCTCCGCGACGATTCCGGGAGCGACAGTCGATGCGATCAAAAGCCGACGCGGGATTTCCTTGTGACTAAGATGCCTCAGAAGCGAAGTCGAAGCGGACAGCGTCGCATTACGAGCGCCGCCGACTCGACCACTGAAACCATGCGCGACACCGCATATGAAGACATCAAGCATCGCATCATTACGTGCGAGTTCAAGCCGGGTTCCTACATAAACGAAGCTGCTGTTGCGGCGCTCATCGGGGTTGGCCGTACGCCGGTTCATCAAGCGCTGGATCGCCTTCGCATCGAGGGAATGATCGAAATCATTCCTCGCAGAGGCGCGATCGTACGCCCCTTGATCCTGCGAGAAGTCCTGAATCTCGTTGAGGTGCGCGCAGTCAATGAGAGCTATTGCGCACGCTTGGCCGCTGAACGCGCCAGTGACGCCGATATCAGGTTTCTGAGCGAGATTATAGCGCGGGCGCGGGACGCCATAGCCGCACGCGATGTTCACTTGATGATGACGCTGGACCGCGACTTTCATTTAGGCCTCGCACATGCCGCCGGCAATGATGAACTTATCGATTTGCTGAAGCGGCTCAACGAACGATCGCTGCGTTTTTGGTTCGTCTCTTTCACCTCCGAACATCACACCGACTTTCAGAAGCAACATGAGATGATTCTTGATGCTGTCCGCAATCGAGACGCTGAAATGGCAAAACAGGTGATGCAACTGCACATCGATTCCTTCCGCCAAAGTGTCACCCGGCATCTTTCTTTCCTGGATCAACCGGCGATATCTCGCGACGCCAGCTAGGTGGGCCGCGCCCGCTTCCGCACCCTTCACACACAACACTGAACATCTTTGCTTTGGCGGTGCTGGGGTTGGTAGGCGCCTCTTGCCAGTCCTTCCTCTATCGGTTAGCGTCGTGACAATACAGTAATATTTCACTGGTGTGGCGATGGATTTATGCGGTGGCGGATCAAAGATAGCGTGGGTTGACGAAAACGCCGGTACCGTAAGTCGCGAGGTTTTTGTTGCGGACGACGTCTTCCGTCTTGAGATGGATCGAATTTTCTACCGATCCTGGGTATTTCTCTGTCACGAAACCGAGATCCCAAATACGGGTGATTTTGTTGTCCGCGCGCTTGGCAGCGCGCAGGTCGTTGTCACGCGCGATGAAGACGGGCAAATTCACGCGCTTTTGAATAGCTGTCGGCATCGCGGCGCGCAGCTCTGCCGCAGCGATTCGGGAAACGCTCGCCGCTTTGTTTGCCCCTATCACGGTTGGACATACGCTCGCTCCGGCGAGTTGGTCACAACCACTTTCGACCAGCATTTCCCGCCAGACTTCAAGTTCTCCGATTTGAGCTTGCCCAAAGTTCCACGATTGGAGCGCTACAAAGGCCTCGTCTTTGGCTCCTGGAATTCAGATGTCACAAGCTTGACGGATTACCTGGGCGATTTCGCGTGGTATCTTGATCCATTTCTGGCGCGCTCTCCCTTGGGGATGGAGGTTCTTTCACCACCGCATCGGTGGCGTACACGGTGTAATTGGAAGGTCGGCGCACTTAATTTTGTCGGCGATTCGCAGCATGTTTTGACCACGCACACTGGTCCTCTCACGCTGGACCCGGTACGCGCGGCACGCGCAGGCTTTGCGACCGCCGCCGAAAACAGCTTCCAGGTTTCGACGGACCAAGGGCACGGCTGCACCTTGACCTATCTCGCGCCGGGCTTGCCCGCTGAGGCTTATCAAACGCATCCGCCGGCGCTTGAGGCGCTTTACACGAGTATCACGTCAAGTCAGCGAGAAATGCTGCGAAATCTGCGGGTCATCGTCGGCACGATTTTTCCGAACCTTTCGTTTATCGAAACGCAGGTCGGGCCGGCGCAGAAGGCTGTCATCATGCGGCAATGGAACCCCATCAGCGGGACAGAGATGGAGGTATTAAGCTGGGTACTCGCCGAGCGGGAGGCTTCCGCTGAATACAAAGCGGACGTGCTGCGTAAGGGCATTCATAATTTCGGCGCGGCGGGCGTCTTTGAGCAGGATGACGTGGAGCTTTGGGCCTCTGCGACCTTGGCCAGCAATAATCCAATTGCTGCCCGTTATCCTTACAGCTTCCACACCGCCCTGCCCTATCTCCACAACGCAGAGGCGGACTCCAAATGGCCTGGGCGTGTTTACCGACCTGCGGACACCGAAGTGGCGCAGTTCGAATTCATGCGCCAGTGGAGCCGCCTTATGAACGTCGCGGTGTAACTGGAACGGAGACTATTTAATGACGACCAAGCCGGACTCGCAACCCGTCGAAATGGCTTTGTACGTCGCGTTACAGCGCCTTCTTTATCGCGAGGCGAAACTGTTGGATCGGCGCGACTACAAGGGCTGGCTAACGCTCTTCTCCGACGACCTGCAATATCGCGTTCGCATAAGGTCAATGCGCGATAGCGGAGCGCCCGATGCAGATTCGACGATCATCGACGAAGGCCCAGTCGAACTTCGTAAGCGGGTAGAACAAATCAGCACGGCGAGATTATCCCGCGCCGAGAATCCACCCTCCCTAACGCGCCGATTTGTGACCAATGTCGAAGCTTTCCATCAAGATGATCCGAGCGAAATCTCGCTGGAATCCTCTATTCTTACCTTCCGGGCGCGCAACGGCAACGAGGAAGGATCCTTTTACGTGGGCAAGCGGCACGATTTGATACGCCGTCTAGGCGACGATTTCAGGATTGCCCGTCGCGACGTTCGTCTCGACCAGGCTGTCCTGTTCGAGGGCACGCTGAGCACTTTGCTCTGATCGATATACGGATGTGGACTTCTGTATGAATCTCAAAGAACGCTGCGGTGCCCCGATCAAGTTGGGCATAGCCGGATTAGGGCTCGCTGGCGCCTTTATGATAAGGGCAGCGCGAAATCATCCGCACTTTATCCTGGCGGCCGGCATGGATCCGTTGCCGCGACCGCGTGCGGCCTTTGTCGATGCCTTCAATGCATCCGGCTACGAGGACTTCGATAGTCTCTGCAAGGATAAGGAAATCGAGGCCGTCTACATCGCCTCTCCTCATCGCTTCCATGCCGAGCAGACAATAACCGCACTCGATCACGGCAAACACGTATTGGTCGAGAAGCCTTTGGCATTGAACGTGCGCGATTGCGAGGCTGTTGTTCGAGCAACTGAAAAGACCGGATACAAGGTGGTCGTCGGTCATTCGCACGCGTTCGACCCGAACGTTCGCGCCATGCGCAAAATCATCGAAAGCGGAGACCTCGGCCGGCTGGTTATGATCTTGTCGCTCAACTACACGGATTATTTATATAGGCCGCACGCGGACGACGAATTCAAAGCTGGCACCGGTGGCGGGATCACTTTCAATCAAGTTACGCATCAGGTCGAGATTGCGCGGCTCCTCGCGGGGACCCCAATTCGCAGCATAAGTGCTCGCGTGAATGCGCTAGATATGACGCGGCCCGCGGAAGGATGCTGCATGGCCTTCCTACAATTCCAGGATGGCGTAACCGCCTCGCTCACTTACAGCGGCTATGATTTTTTCGACAGCGATGAATTCCATTATTGGGTCGCCGAGGGCGGAGCCTCCAAGAAGACAAAACATGGCGCCACGCGACAGGCCGCGATAATCCGCCAGTCCGAAACGTCATTGCACGAAAGCCTTGGATTCGGCGGCCGCTCGCTGCCGATCGAACAGCCGTTTTTGCCGCATTTTGGCGTGTGGATCGTGACATGCGAGCGCGGCGACCTCCGCCTTTCGACCGATGGCCTCTTAATTTACGGCGAACATGGCATGAAGAGCGTCCCGGTCGATCATGGTGAAGGCCGGCCCGGACAAGGCGACGCACTCGATGCTTTGTGGAATTCCGTTCGACGTGCTGCTCCCGTGCAATTCAACGCAAACTGGGGAAAGGCGACGGTCGAGGCCTTGGTCGCTCTCAAGCAATCGTCGCAAGACGGGCGAGAGATTTTCCTTCCGCCGTGAAATTCGCTGTTGATCGTGGGGAACAACGTGCTGCCATGCGGGCGCGCCACCCGACTCGGTTCACAAGTCGCCTCATCCGCTTGACCGGCTGCTCAAAGGCATTTTATGATTGTGAAATATCTACGTAGTTTCAGGTGAAGATATGTCGAAGTTGTTGCCGATTACTATCGCCTGCGGCCATTACGATCGTACACGCGCTATCAAAGATGGCCGTGTGCCCGTCGATGGCTGCGAGGTTACATATCTCGCCCTGGAACCTGAAGAGCTGTTCTTCCGCGCTTTCCGGTATGCGGATTTCGATATCGCGGAGATCTCTTTTAACAGTTATCTGATGCAAACTTCTCGCGATCGCTGCCCCTATGTCGCCATCCCCGCCTTTGTCTCCCGCCATTTCCGTCATTCGAGCATTTTTATTCGGACCGATCGCGGCATCCGCGGCCCTGCGGATCTTAAGGGCAAGCTCGTCGGGCTTCCCGAATATCAGCAAACGGCCAATGTCTGGATGCGCGGGATATTCAAGGAAGAATATTCGGTCGACCCCGCGGACATTCATTGGCGTACAGGCGGCCAGGAAGAACCCGGGCGCGATGAGAGAACGCCTCTGACACTGCCGCCTGGGGTGGACCTGCAACCGATCTCATCCGATAAGACACTCAACAAAATGCTGGCGGATGGCGAGCTCGACGCCGTGTTCAGCGCCCGCGAATTGTCGTGCTATGTCAAGGGCGCGCCTAACGTCGGTTTGATTTTTCCGAACTTTCGCGCCGTTGAAAGCGACTATTATAGCCGGACGAAAATCTTTCCGATCATGCATGTTGTGGGCATCAAGAAATCGTTGGTCGAGCAATTCCCTTGGCTTCCGGCGACCGTGTACAAGGCCTTCTGTCAGGCAAAAGACGTCGCGATTCAAGAAATGGCCGAACAGGCCGTAGCGCGCCTAACCCTGCCTTGGCCAGAAGTAAACCTGCAGGACGCCAAAGACCTGATGGGACAAAATTTCTGGCGCTACGGCATTGCCGAATCCGCGCATGAGATCAAGACGCTCGTGCGCTATTCCTACGAGCAGGGTCTCGCCGCACGCGAGCTCGATATCAAAGAAATATTCCATCCTTCGGTCTTCGAAATCTCCAGGACATAACTTCACGTGCCCGACCAGACGTTTCGACCTGAACTGCGATCGTACGTTGCGGAGACGCAAGCTTTTGTGAACGGCACCTCTACGCCGCGCCGCTTCCTGGAGCGTTCCCTTGAGATCGCTGCCACGGCGGAGCCGGATATTCGCGCGTTCGAAGTTCTCGACATTGAGGGCGCCCGCCGGCAGACCGATGCCTCGTCCGACAGATGGCGCGCCGGACGCCCTCATTCATCCATCGACGGCATGCCGCTCGGGATCAAGGACGTCATCGAAACCATCGGCCTGCCGACCGGCATGGGCTCGCCTTTGTTCTCTGGTTGGCAATCCGGCCGGGATGCCGCGAGTGTTTTCGCACTTCGCGAAGCGGGCGGCGTGATCCTGGGCAAAACCGTAACCACCGAATTCGCCGCGACCGAACCCGGCGCGACGCGCAATCCATGGGACTTCAATCGAACGCCCGGCGGCTCAAGCAGCGGGTCTGCGGCAGCAACAGGCGCCGGCATCATAGGCGCTGGCCTTGGAACCCAGGTCATTGGATCGATCATCCGGCCAGCGAGCTATTGCGGCTGCGTGGGATACAAGCCAACTGTCGGGGCCTTAAATCGCGGCGGAAGCCACGATTACATGAGCCAAAGCTGCCTTGGTGTACTGGGCGCAAGTCTCCCGGATACCTGGCAAGTGGCGCTTGAACTTGTTCGACGCTCGGGAGGTGATCCCGGCTTCGCGCCCTTAAGCGGAACCTTTCAGGCGTTAAGCCCTACCAGGCCCAAGGCACTTGCCATGCTCGAAACGGCGGGTTGGACACGGGCATCGGACGCTTCGAAGGTCCAGCTCAATGAATTCTTGAGGACGCTCGAACGTACGGGCGTTCGGATTTTACACCGTTCATCCCTGCCCTTATTGCAGGAAATTGAAGACGCAATCTCCGACTCCCTTCGTCTTTCGCAGATTATCAACGCGTGGGAATCTCGCTGGCCCCTGAACACATATGCCGAGCGCGACAAGGAAAAGCTCAGCGCCGCAATGCAAAAGCGGCTTGTTGAGGCAGAGTCCATGTCCCTTGCAGATTATGTGGCGGCGCTCGAAAAGCGCCACAGGGTTCGTTCGCTTTATGCGCGCTTGGCCGCGGATTGCGGCGCTTGCCTCACACTCTCGGCTCCGGGGGCAGCGCTACTTGGACTTGCGTCAACGGGAGATCCAATCTTCGCTGTCGTTGCGTCCTTGCTTGGTGTCCCGGCGCTGTCCCTTCCATTGCTTGAAGAGGCGCGCTTACCTCTCGGCTTGCAGTTAATTGGATATGCTCGCCGAGATGCCGATCTGATATCCATTGCGTCGTGGGTGCGGGACGCCGCTGCGCAAGCTGCGTAATGGCCCCGATTGCCAAGTTAGACGGCTATTTGCATCGACATATGACGCACCAAGCTGTCGCGCGCGGATTCAATATGTCGGCGCATTGCACCGCTCGCAGCCTGTTTTTCCCGTGCAACAATAGCGTCCACTATCGCCGTGTGTTCACGTACGATGCCGTCGTATCGCATTGGCGCGCGAACCGACGTGAGCCAAAAACGCAGACTACGATCGTGTATGCCCCGCAAAATCTCCGCCAGAACCGGGTTCCCCGAGGCATGCGCAATGATGAGATGGAATTCTCGGTCTAAATACATCATCCGCACAAAGTCAGACTTCTGCGCGGCCTGGGAGAACAGGTCGATGAGGCGCCTCAATGCCTCGATATCAGCGAACCCCGCGTTGTCTCCCGCTTTCTCGGCCGCAGCCGTCTCATTAAGAATTCGCACGTCTAGCGTCTGGAATATTTCGTCGAGGCTCAAAGGCTTGATCACGATTCCCTTACGCGGGATGACCTCAACGAGCGAATCGCCCACCAGCCTGTCGATGGCTTGGTGCACGGGCGTGCGCCCAACATCTAGCCGGGTCGAAAGCGTCGCCTCGTTAATATAGTCACCGGGCTTAAGCACCCCGGTCACGATCAAATGCTTGATGCATTGATATGCAACGTCTCGCAACGATTGTGCTGTCGGGATAAGTGCACGCCCCACCGCCGTCTCGGGTAAGCGAAGAAAAGCCTTATGTGCCTTTGCGACCGTGTTGCCCATAACGCAGCTTAACCTCTCGTCACGTTGCCGTTTTTGTCAAACATTTGCCGAAAATTTAACGCGGCCGCCAGCGCCGCGCTTCTGCCAGCCGATTCAATTTAGCAGATGAGCTTCCAAGAAATTTGATTTTTGGCAAGTCGCACGAGTCGGGCCTAATGCGACCCATCGCTGCAGATATTGTGAAATATTACAATAATTTATGTGCTTTAACACGAGTTAGAAAAAATGCGCACTGATCGAATTACGCGTTCCCGCCGCACTGAAAATCGCCTAATCGTAAGACAAAATTACAATATGGCACATTTGCTGCTTTGAAATTTCACTAGCGCTTAAGCGCGCCCGCGACACATTATGCGAGGTTAAAGTTATGCTTGTAAAAAATCTTTGGCGAGAGCTGGCGTTGGGGACGCTGGTATGCTTCTCGACCGGGGTGGAGGCCCAGGTTCTGCGCGATACAGGCGCGCCCCTGGCCAACACAAAATCAGCACCTACCCCGATCCAATATCCAGACGATTACTTCTTCAATTTGCAGCCACTAGGAGCTGGCCTGGGGCGATCGCTCGCCAATTATGGTGTCTACATAAACGGGCGGACCTTCAACAACGCCGTCGAGCAACCTTCGGGCGGGGTAAGGAAGGGAACATTTTACGAGGGCTATACGCTTCTCGGCGTGGATCTCGATATGAATAGGATCGCCGGCATTCACGGCGGGGCGCTACATTTCTACGTCAACGATATGAACGGAATAAACTATTTCAAATATTCTGGCGCACTATATCCCTTCAACCGAGTTTGGTCTTACAACGCGGCAAGCCGCCTCAACGAATTCTCCTACGAACAACGGCTCTTTGACGATCGCGTGGACGTCCGCGTCGGTCGTCTTCCGCCAGGCCCGGAATTCGATTTCTCGAGTACATACTGTCGGATTGTAACCGGCTTCTGCGCGGTGCCCGCGCCCTACGCCTACGCAAAGGGCTACCCGGCTTATAATACCGCGTCTTGGGCCGGCGTCCTGCAGGTGAAACTTACAAACGCCTATTATGTAAACGCTGGCGTTTATGAGAATGAGCCCGCGCTCGCCACAGTCAATCATTACGGCTGGCCAGGCGAAGATTGGAGCTCGGACAAGGCACGCGGCGCCGTCTTCCCCGTGCAATTTGGCTATCGAACATCGTACACGAACGATCTGTATCCGAAGTCCTACGACATCGGCTTTTTTTACAACACAGGCGATTACACGGACTCGCTCTACAATACTCAGGGCAAGATCCTGGCGTTCTCTGGTGGCACCCCGCAATTGGATCACGGCAACAGCGGCCTTTGGGCACAAGGCGAACAGGTGCTTTGGCGTCCAGATCCCACGAATGATCGTGGCCTGTCGGCATTCGGCGGCGTGAACATTGCGACCAGCGGCCAAAACAATATCCGAGATACATTTTCTGGCGGCTTGTCAGTGAAGGGCCTGTTTGAGGCACGCCCACACGACACCATAAACTTCGCCGCGATGTATATGGCGTTGAATGACGAATTCGTCGACGCTCAGAACGACAAGCTTTTGGCGCACAAGATCAATGGGTCTATGGCGAGTTCGGAAGCCTTCGCGGAGGTCAATTATCAACTTGCGCTCGCGCCTGGCACGTATTTCCAACCGTTTTTCGACTATATCTGGCATCCGGACGAGGTGGGACTTGCAACTCCTAATCCGACCGTCACGCATGCCGTGTTTGTCGGCGCCGCAATATCGGTCGCCTTTCCAGAAGCCCTCGGACTGCCTCGCCTGGCTCGATTCGGATCTTAGAACCGTCTCCAAACAAAGAAGGGCCGCCGATTTGGCGGCCTTTTTTTTATCTACAAACTGCATCACGCTTTCAATCTGCGCTGGCTAGACGGCATACATCAGCAGCTCCCCCGCTCTGTCTGGTCAGCGAACAAGGTGACAGTGCAGGCCTGGTTCAACCTTCTTCACCGGCCGCCCTTGGATTTTAACAGGCCTTATCCAAGGGCGCGTCAATCGCTGATGCGCTCCGGCTCCTGACCTCCTTATAATTTAGCACGCACCAAGGGGATCAACGAAAAGCCGCCGAGTATGCTTGCAAATACGATTACCAGCAGTCCGGTTTGAAAATTGCCCGTCCGTGCGATGATCCAGCCGATCAGTGTCGGTGCGAGGGCACCCAGGAGATTTCCGACACCATTTATAATGCCAATTCCGGTCGAGGTCAGTGCAGGCGGAAGCACTCGCATCGCCAGCGCGTAATGTGTTGGCGAGCCGAATCCGAGAGCGGCCGTACTCAGGGCAATCAATATTGCCGAAAGGTGGCCGTCGCTGACCAGCGTCGCCAAAAAGAGCAATACTCCGGCGCTACACAGCCCGTACAGACTATTCCGCGCACGTTTATTGGTCTTGTCGGCGATATAGCCGGATGCCACCTCTGCGATGAACATCAAGGCAAATGGAAGCGAGGAGTAAAACCCCATTTGATGAATGTTAAAATGACGGACCCGCTGCAGATAGGTCGGCAACCAACCGTTCAATCCCCACAGAAACGTGAGCATCCCCGTGCCATAGCCACAGAGCATCCAGATCCGCGGCGTCTTGATGATATCCCAGACCGTCTCCATCGGGCCTACGCCCTCGTGCGACGCCGCTGACGCCCGCTCATCTGGTGCAGCAGGCTGCGGCGGCCCTCGCATAACGACGAAGATCAGGGGCATCACGAGGATCAAAGTCAGAAAGCCTAGGACATAAAAAGACGAGCGCCAGCCAAAGGTGGCAACGAGCCAAATCGTCAATGGAAATCCGATCGCCGAGCCGAGAGGGCTACCGATCATCCAAATCGAATTCGCGCGCGCTTGCTCTCTCGTTGGGAACCATCGGCGTATCGCGCCGGAAATCAGTGAAAACTGCGGTCCCTCAGCAATCCCTAGAGCGATTCTGTATGCAATCATTGCCGTGTAGGAGCGACAGCCTCCCATCAATATCATCAAGACGCCCCAGGCACCGGCGGCATAGCCGAGCGTGCGACGGGCGCCATATAAATCCCCCACGAAGCTCAGCAGAAGCGCCGAGATTGCATAGGAAAAAAGAAAGGCGGTCATCAAAAGGCCCAAAGCGAGCGGCTGGAAGTTTGTGCCGAGCGCCGAATTAAATGCCTTGTCTGTGAACAGGACAGCGATGCTGATGCGATCGAAAAAACCCGTGACAACAGCTGCCAGAAGCACGAAAGCGACGAGCCAGCGCCACCAAGCGCGTGACGTTACAACCGCTCCATCAAGCTCTCGCTCGGATACGGAGGTCGTACCCGGCAACGCCGCTGTTTCACCGCTGGAGGGAATATCAGACATAGAAGTAAAACCTTCTCGTTGGGTCGGCCTGCACTGAACCTATTGCGATATTTCAGACTAACTACACAATTGACGCATCGAAACCCTAACTTTATGTTTGTCGGACAGTCTGACGATCGTTGTCTCCCTTGTGCCTAGTTTGGCGGCCTACCACTAATGGCCGAACGCCGGCGCCCCGGGGGGAGATTCAATCGATGCATGATCGGACTGTAGGTTGATATCCGGATCTCCAGCTAGCAAACGGCTACCCCTCAATGTAGCTGCCAGCTCTAGGAACGCGCGAAGGTAATTGACGTATGATCGTGAGGAAACAACAGGACGGATCACTGATCCTCGTGAATCAGACGGATCACGCGAAACTCTCCGCACAGTTCGCTGCCCATTGGGGAAACGAAGTCTTTGCAACACTTCGGCCGCGGGAGTCGATGATCCGGGCAGCCATGTTCCACGACTTTGGTTGGAATCGATACGAATCCGCACCGACTTATGATCCGAAAACCAAAACTGCTCCGACATTTTTCGAGGTGCCCAATTCCGATGCGCAGCTGACTGAGTTTGGCAACGCAATTCATTGGATGATGAATATCGACGAATATGCGGGGCTGCTTATGAGCCGGCATCGGACAGGGCTTTGGCGTCAGCGCTATGGACTCGTTAGGCAACCAACGCCGCTGAATAAAGCGATCGTCGAACCCCAAGTGCAGGCATTCATCGCAAAATTCGAAGCGGAACAAGACGCTTTCATGGGCAAATATGACAGCCAGGAGTTTTTGACGAATTATCGGCTGCTACAGTTTCTCGACGTCTTCTCATTGGCATTTTGCGTGAAGGAATTCACGGGTGCGACCTTCGATCCTGTCCCGCTAGGCTATGGGGATACGTCGAAGACAGTCCAGATCGATATGTCCCTCCACCCGGATGGCGCCGTTGTGGCCTCGCCTTACCCGTTCGACAAGACCGAGCTTCGTTTTAGCTATGTATTTCGTCATCTTCCGCGTTCGGATTTTGTGAGCGAAGAGGCTTTCCGCGAGGCCTATTTTGGAGCGCCCCTGCAGCTCAAAGAGATGACCTTCATTGCACCCGCAATTTAGCCGAGACCGACGCGACCTGCCCAATATAGCTGAGGATTACTATGTCTTTGATATTGACGGCCGCCTGCGACCCCTTCGAGATCGCGCGAGCTTTGGAAGATGGCTCCGTTCGCCCGCGTGACGTCGAGCTTCGGTTTCAGCCCGAAATGACAAATCCGGCACGCCATAAAGCCATGGTGCGCGATTTGGCTTTCGATATCTGCGAACTCAATATTTGCACATATCTGATAGCGCGCGAGGCCGGCGTACCAATTACTGCGTTGCCTATTTTCTTATTCCGCAAATTTCGCCACGGAAGCATATTCGTCAATCCAGCCGGACGCGTAAAGCAGCCGACTGATCTGGCACATGCGAAGATCGGCTGTCCCAATCTTCAGGCCGCTGCTGTCGTGTGGGCGAGCGGTGTTCTGAACGACGATTTTGGCGTCAATCAACGCGCGCCGACATGGGTAACGGAACGCGATGAGGACATTGGCTTTTCCGCCCCTGCCGATCTTAAGCTTGCGCGCGCCCCGGCGGGGACGAATGTCGTTGAAATGCTGCTACGCGGCGAAGTCGACGCAGTCATCACTCCACAATTACCGGAAGTCTTTACCAGAGGCGATCCGAATATCGTGCGGCTCTTTCCGGATTATGCCGAGCGTGAGCTTGCCTATCATCGGACGACAAGCCTATTTCCTATTATGCATGTCACCGCCATCAAAAGCACGCTGATAGCAGACAACCCGTGGTTGACTGGAAGCTTGACCGCGGCATTTGAAACGTCGAAGCGCTACGCTTACGATCGAATGCGTCGCGATCGTACTATCCCTCTCGCCTGGTTCGGCGCACGATGGGAGGAGGAGCGTTGCATTCTTGGCGACGACCCCTGGGTTTATGGTCTCGGCGATCAAAACCGGAATAACATTGAAACGATCGCGCGCTACACTCAAGGACTAGGCCTTATTTCGTCGGTACCCCCGGTCGATGAACTCTTCGTCAGTACTTGATAGACCTGTCTGAATATGCAGGTTTGGCTCGGTGCATGTTGACGCCGTTAGTTTTGCAATGCCACCTTTTCATAACGTTAGTTTTGTTTGATTTCACCTTTGAAGTGTTTCCATAAGGCGGCGTAGGTTTCGTCGAATCCCGGCTCTAGAAATATCTCGAAAACATTGCGCGGTCGCTTCAACGGTACTTTGACGATCTCTTTAATCCGCGCGGGCCGGCGTGTCATGACGACGACCTGATCCGACAGAGTGATCGCCTCGACAAGGTCATGAGTGATAAAGAACATCGTATTCCGGCGGTTATGCCATAATTGAAGAAGTTGATGATGCAAAGACATTCTCGTTTGCGCATCCAACGCGCCAAACGGTTCGTCGAATAGGACAACCTCCGGCTCGTAGACTAGCGTTCTGACGATCGCCGCCCGTTTCTGCATGCCGCCAGAGAGTTGCGACGGATAATGGTTTTCAAATCCGTCGAGGCCCACCATCTGCAGCCAAGACATTGCGCGCTCGCGCCGCTCCTTCTTCGGCACGCCCCTGATCGCGAGCGGAAACTCGACATTACCCAAGGTCGTCAACCACGGAAAAAGGTTGCTTTCCTGTGTGACGAATCCGACTTTTGTATTCAGTCCATCGATCACACGACCATGTTGCAGAACGTGGCCGCCGGATGCCCGGATAAGCCCCGCCGCCAGACGCAGTAGCGTCGTTTTTCCGCATCCTGACGGCCCCACCACCGTCGTTATTTGTCCTGGCATCACATCGAAACTGACGTGATCGAGAATGAGCGCATCGTTCCCTTGGCCGCCGTAGGCGAGCTTCACGCGGGAGAACGCAAGTGCAGGATCTTCGTTTGATGCTTCGATCATCGTCATCAAATAATATTCCTTGCGGGAGAACCAGCGCCTCCCACTAAACGGTGAACTTGTTGGTCCAGAAAGTCCCCTCGCGCGTGGGAAGTGGTGCGGTGATCATTTTGAGATCCGTCGCGACCTTGTTCATATTTACCCACATCGCCTCAGTCATGCGACCGCCCGGCGGGAAACTCGACTTGTCTCGTTCAAGCGCGCGCTCGATAGCCCGAGGGTCAACAGATTTATAAACACCGCGCATGACGTCCACGACCTTGCCGAAATTAGCGTGGTAGTAATTATTCGCCTGACCGATTGTATGCGCGATACGCCTTACGACATCGGGGCGCTTGTCTGCGAACTCCGGCGATACGGACAGAATCGTGTAAGGAAATTCCGAGTAGATCGGAACGTCCTGGCTGCAGTTGATGAACAGATGCCCAAAGCCATCGAGTTCGACCTGGTCAGCCTCTGGCGCATCGCCAACTGTGATATCGACTTGATTCGTGCGCAAAGCCGCGACGCGCGAAGGGCCAAAGCCTACCGCCAAAATTTTGACATCCGTATTCGGATCCACTCCCCCCTGGCGAATGAGATATCGCGCATATTGCGCTGGACCGCCGCCAATCGTGGAAGCGCCCAAACGCGCGCCCTTGAAAGCCTTCAATTTTTCCGAAAGTGGGCTGCTCGGGGAGACGCCCTGTCGCGCAAGCCAATCGTTACGCGCGGTGAATTGCATTGCAAGGCGCCCGGTGAAGGCGGCAACCGTCAAGGTCTCTATGCCCTTCCCCCATCCAATAACCGGATCACTTGACGCGATCCCGCAGAACTGCGCATCCTTATTCGTAAGCGCGGCCATGGCGAGAGGGCCGCCCTGTACTCTCTGCACCTTTGCCTCGAGGCCATTTTTCGCCCACAGCTTTTCTGCGTCCGCGATATAAAGTCCGGAATAGGTGATCCCCGGCGCCGAATAGACACCCTGCGTTGGCACCAGAGCAGATTGAGCTGAGGCCCAACGTCCCCAGGTCGGCATCGCCAAGCCGATGGATGCAACGGCTGCAGCACCCTGCTTCAATACAAGCCGACGTTCGATCATTTCTTCGCCCCTCAGAATGCCACAGCGCATCCTATACGGTCGGTCGAATCCGGCCGTATAGAACAATCAGATTTGAACGGTTTGGCCTTGCTGCGAACTCCGCCAGCGAATGATGCGTCCCTCAAAGGCTGAGAGGATGCTATTCGCTATGAATACGATCGCGACTAGGATGATAATTCCTGAGAATAGCGCCGGAGTGTCATAGGTCTGGGAAGCATAGAGTATGAAATATCCCAGCCCCTCGCTCGATCCTATATATTCGCCAATTACCGCGCCTATTACAGCGTAAGGCACGGCTGTCTTAAGACCAATGAATATCTTGTCAGCCGCCGCTGGCAGAATGATCCGAACGACCGTTTGCGGCCACGATGCGCCCATGATACGTGCAAGCCGCACCAACTCTTCGTTTATGGTTTGTAGGCCGGAATACGTGTTGAAGAAAATCAAGAAGAAGCTCGAAAGGAAAACAACCGCCACCTTCGAGCTCAACCCAAGCCCGAGCCAGACAATAAATAGAGGCGCCAATGCGATTTTTGGAACGCTGTAGAGCCCCATGATAAAGGGCTGGAGTATATCCGACAGAATTGCCGATCGGCCCAGAATGAAGCCAAGCGAAAGCCCGACGACGGCCCCCAACAAATAGCCGAGCGCGATCTCGACAAACGTCACCCATATGTCGCGATAGATTTCACGACCGCGCAATAAATCTACCAACTTGCGCGCCACCGCGTCCGGGTGGCTAAAATATGGGACCGCGTTTTCGGGTACAAGAAACTGCCATGCGAGAATAAACGCCGACATGATTACAATCTGCGCGGCAAGAATCTTCATTCGTCTACTTATGTGCGGCCGCCGATGCCTCTCGGCGGCCGTGACATTGATATCTTCCACACCCGCAACCGCCATCTTTATGTCGCCCCTACTCGACCCCGTCGTGCTTTTAGTCCGCGGCCCGCGCATACAATGCGCCCTCACGTTCTTCGACCTCATAAATGTCCAACTGGAACCCAGGACAATTGACACCTTTCCCATCGGAGAGCCGGAACGTGAAGACATGGAGCGGGCAACGCACCATCGTTTCATTCACCGCGAGCTCGGCCTTCAACATCGTCGCGAACATATGCGGGCACGCGCGGCTCGTGCCGCGATACCCGTGCTTGGTACGGAAAATCACGATTGACTCGCTTCCGTAGCGGGCACGCGCAGGAAATACTCCATTCGGATCAACTTCCACCAGGTGCTGCCAATTCTCGACGCCTGCAACCGCACCTGCATCCTGCTCTTGGCTGCTAGTTGCTTGCATGAGAGACCTCTTGGATTTTGCTCGAAGCAAAATTCTTCATTTCTGCAATTTCCTTCATTCGATTGACGGCAAATGCGCGATCGAGACGCATGAGAAACAGCCCGATCTGCATCGTGAATTTTTGGTCGATAAAGCTGTCATAGACAGCATTGAGTCCGTCACGCAGTGATAAGCCATTTTTCTCAAGCGTAGCGTGGAACGCAGCCTGCAATTCTAATGCCTTTTCGACATCAAGATATTCCGCGGAGGATAAAACCCAATCGCGGGTCGAAAGCACGTCTGCAAGGGAACCGAGGAATTCCCTTTGCTGCACGTTCAGGGTTGTTGCAGCTCGCGGGACGTGATCCTCAGCCACCTGAAGAAACCAATTCGATTCGTCTTGCCCTTTCGCCATATCGACGTCGAACCGCTTGCCATTTTTGAAGGTCATCACGGGGACGATCTGCCGCCGCGCAGTTCGCGTGCGGGAGTAACAATCGCTCAACTCGAATTCGCCGTCTTCGACTTTGAAGATTGTGATGTCCGCCGGGAATCCCTCGACGAGACCGCCGGCCCTGTCATTCAACGATATTGCTTGCGCAGCATTTGACGTCACGCAGGCAATGAGCTGCGGCAAAGTCATGCCGAGATGCATCATCACGCTCAGCACGTTCGCGAGTGACTTTGCCGGCCGCACGACATTGAACTGCTGCAGGTCCGAACTGATCGTATAAGGCAGGAGCCCCTCGGCGTAGGCCTGTTCCGCGACGTCCCACGAGAAATTATAACCGCCGAAGCCGAGATCAAAGAGCACACCGCGGCGTTCAGCCTCTCGCACGACCGGATAAAGCTTACCTTTTTGGTCGACGACCCGGCCGAGATTCCCGTGATAAATATGCGTGATCATATCGCCGGGCTCGGCGATCTTGAACGCTTCATATGCAAGGAGAACTTCGGGCTTCTGATTCTGGAATTCGCCGATATGCATATAGAGGGGCAATTTCAGAATCTGCGCGAGCCCCTTCGTCACGTTCAAAGTGCCCGGACCATAATCACCCATCGCATTGCACTTCAGATAACGTAGGATATCGCGGTGTTCCTGGGCAAAGTCGATCCATTTGGTGATCGGTACTTCACCAAGTGTTCTGACATTGCCTTCAATGAAATTCAGGCCCAGCAGGCCCATTGGCCGAATGAATGGCCCGACATAAAGGCTGGTTTCGAGTCCGTCCATCAGCGCGACAAACTCGTCAAGCGTCCCGATACCGGGACCGCCCGCTTCCACAAAGCTCGTAACGCCTTGATAGACGCCGACACTATCAGGATTGGCAAAACCAAGCGTGCCATATGCGTGGACGTGAATATCCACCCATCCCGGGGAGAGGTAGAATCCCGCAAGGTCGATAACCTGCGCCTCGGCTTCGTTGACGTCCGCGAGGGAGCCAATTTTCCCGTCGCGAATGACGATGTCCTTTACACGATCGATTTTATGCAGGGGATCGATGACATGGGCATTCCTGAGAATGATGACATCTTTAGTTTTTTGCATCAGTCGTCCCGTCTCAGACTGCATTATTGATATGGCAGTAAAACATCACAGATATAGAAGAGTCAATTGGAGCTGAACGTAAGGAATTAAAAAACAAAACCACGCGGTTCGTCGCAGATGAAATATGCGGCGGCTATCGCATACAAAATCGGCAATTCGCTCGCGCGATGGGCGCCTCTACTGACGGAAGGAAGGTCATGGATAATCCGGTTGTCTTGATCACTGGCGCGCTCACGGGTATCGGCCGCGCTACGGCATTGGCATTTGCAAGCGAAGGCGCTCACGTCGTGGTTTCTGGGCGCCGCGACGAAGCTGGCACCGAATTGGCTGCCGAATTACACAGACTGAGCGGCGATTCGCTCTACATCCACGCCGATGTGAGCAGCGAGGCAAATGTTGAGCGCCTCATCAACGAAGCCCATACCCGTTTCGGGCGAATTGACGTTGCGGTGAATAATGCCGGCGTTGAGGGGAGGCTCGGGCCTTTGATCGACCAGACGGTCGATAGTTATTCCTCAACATTCGGTACGAACGTGCTTGGGACTATATTGAGTTTGAAGCATGAGCTTCTGGTTATGCGCGCGCAAGGACACGGCAATATAATAAATATCTCGTCCACGCTCGGCCACAAAGCCGCGCCGGGCACTTCGATATATGCGGCGAGCAAACATGCCATTGAAGGGTTGACGAAAGTCGCCGCTTTAGAGGCCGCGACCTTTGGTGTCCGCGTCAATGCGATCGCGCCAGGGCCTGTTGAGACAGAGATGCTTCATCGTTTTGCCGTCACACGTGAGCGGCGCGACGCCATGCTTGCAGGCGTGCCCTTGAAACGCGCCGGAATGGCCGAGGAAATCGCCCAGGCGATCCTTTTCATCGCCTCGGATAAAGCCGCGTTCGTCACCGGCCATATCTTTGCCGTAGACGGCGGCCGTTCGGCAACATGACCCAGGAGGGAGATATGCGAGCCGTAGACGAGCATAATCCTTCACACAACTGGCAGATCCAAACATATATCGCTGCAACATTGTCTGAGGCACGATGGATCTCAAAATTTTGACCCAAAGCATTCAGACTCAGGCCGTGCGAAACCTTCGCGAGGCAATTATTTCACGCGTGTTTCAGCCGGGTGATCGTCTCATCGAAGCGGATATTTGTGCGCGTCTTGGCGTGAGCCGCCCCTCCCTGCGCGAAGCATTGCGAAGCCTCGAGGCTGATAGGCTGCTCATCATCGTTCCAAGCACGCGGCCAATCACGTCGTTGCCACCGATGATATCCAGTTCACCGCCGCTGATGGCATAAGTCCCGATACCACCCTTGTTGCCGATGTTGATTGAGGCGCAGCTCCCAACAACGCCGCACAAAGGCGTCACGACCACAGTGCCGCCAGTCTGATTGACGGCGCCCTGGCCGCCGAAATCGCGCACCATGGACTCCGGCCCTTTCCCGCAAGAATGGGGCGCGTAGGCTTGAACAGCCATCCCGTTCGCTGTTGAAACGTAAGCGGCAAGGTGATCTTTCAATTACCCATAAATTAGCGGCCGCTCTGCGCAGGGTATCCCGGGCGGGATCTTGTATTGGCGGAATCTGTTGTGATTCATTGTTGAGCACCTGATTCGAAATCACGGGGTGCTCAATGGGTTTGAAGTTGAAGGAGCGCGGGGCGGCGTCTATTCAACGACTGACATCCGATATCGAGACGTGGATTGATCGGGAAGTTGCGGGATGCGAGTTTAAGGACGAGCGTCTTGGGCGACGGTTTTGCAAATTGCTCGGGCAGATCGGGAGCGACATGGGTCAAAGCATCCCGCAGATTTGCCGGGATTGGGCCAACACGAAGGCTGCCTATCGCTTTTTCTCCAACGAACGGGTCAACGAGGCGGATATTCTTCGCGGCCATTTCGAGGCGACGCGTGGGCGCGTGACCGAGGCAGAGGGACCGATCCTCGTCCTCCATGACACGACGGAATTCAGTTTCAAGCGCGAGAAGCCGGATTTGATTGGCTTTACGGGTAAGACGGCAGGGCGCACGCAGTGCGGTGTTCTCATGCATTCGAGCCTGGCCGTGACGACCGAGGGGCTTCCGTTCGGCCTGACTGCCATCAAGTTCTGGACGCGCAAGAAGTTCAAAGGGACGACGGCGCTGAAGCGAAAGGTCAATCCGACGCGGGTTCCGATCGAGCATAAGGAGAGCATCCGCTGGTTGGAGAATTTGCGGCAATCGACCGACCTTCTCGCTGCCCCCGGACGATGTGTTCATATTGGTGATCGCGAGAGCGACATTTATGAGCTGTTTTGCTTGGCTGAGGAGGTTGGAACGCATTTTCTTGTGCGAACCTGTGTTGATCGGCTTGCCGGGGACGGCAATCATACAATTGCCGACGAAGTGGACGAGATTACGATCAAAGGCCTACATCGGATCGAAGTCAAAGACAGCAATGGTGATTCAGATGAAGCACTTCTCGAAATCCGTTTCTGCAAACTTCGAGTCCTCCCACCAATTGGCAAGCAGAAGAAATATCCAGCGCTTAATCTAACCGTGATCCATGCTCAAGAGCGAGGAATGCCAAAGCGACGAAAGAAGATCGAGTGGAAACTTCTCACCAATCTCCCAGTTAAATCGCGTAAGGACACCATCGAGAAGCTCGAATGGTACGCGATGCGGTGGAAAATCGAGGTCTTCCATAAAATCCTCAAATCAGGCTGCAAGGCGGAGGAGTCGAAACTGCGGACCGCTGAGCGTCTAGTGAATCTGATCGCGGTTTTCTGTATTGTGAGTTGGCGCGTCTTCTGGATGACGATGCTCAATCGTTCCACGCCGAATGCGCCGCCGCAAATGGCGATGACCGAGATCGAAATTAAGCTTCTCGATCATCTAGTGAAAGATCGGAATGGTGATAGTACTCGGCGAAAAACGCTCTCGCACTACGTCGTTAAAGTAGCGCGGCTTGGAGGATACTTAGCGAGAGCCAGCGATCCACCTCCGGGAAATATCGTGATATGGCGCGGTCTATCCAAGCTAACGGATATCGAATTGGGTGCTGCGATCGGGACAAAAATTTATGGGTAATTGAAAGCAAGGTGATCCCATCTGGCATGGGATTTTGGGAGCAGTTATTGATGCTGGATCACAAGCATTGATGTGAGCTTCTATGTCTGCGCCTAGTTCTAGTGATAGAAGCTTCCATATGATCGAGGCGGTTGCGGAACGTCTTGAGGGCGCTCCGGTTCGTCTGCGCCGGCGATGGTCAGATGAGCTCAAAGATCAAGCGATAGCCGACTCTCTGGTGCCTGGCGCGAACGTGTCGGAGATCGCGCGTCGCATCGGTATTGGCCCTTCGCAGCTCTTCGATTGGCGTCGGAAGGCGCTGCGTAAGGGATCGGTCAGCCTGACGGCGCCGCAGCTGGATGCCTCGCCTGAACCCGCGACGTCCGCGTCGGCATTTATCGAAATCGTTGTCGGCGATATTGTCATCCGTGCGGACGCCATGGCTGATGAGGCACATTTGCGGCGCGTGGTGCGCGCGGTTCGCTCGGCATGATCCCGTCCGGCGTCAAAGTTTTTCTGGCCAGTCATCCGATCGATTTTCGAAAAGGCATGGACGGGTTATTGTCGCTGGTGCGGGACGCCGGCAGTGATCCGTTCGACGGCGCTCTTTATGTTTTTCGTGCCAAGCGGGCCGACAGAATCAAGATCGTCTTTTGGGACGGGTCCGGGGTTGTTCTTTATGCGAAGCGCCTGGAGACAGCGCAGTTCTGCTGGCCGAAGATCGGGCATCATCGGGTTCAACTCAATCAGGCGCAGCTGATGGCGCTTGTCGACGGCATGGATTGGAAGCGGGTTCATGCGGTGACAGTGAAGCCGCCTGAGTTTGTTGGGTAAATCGCTGCGGCAGAGTGAATCACGCGGCCGAAAATGCGCGCCACCGGGGTGAAAATATGCTCTGATCTGCGTCATGCCGGCGCCGGTTTTCGATCTCCCCGACAATGTTGATGCGCTCAAAGCCATGGTGCTGGCCATGGCTGAGAAAACGGATGCTCTCAAGGGTGAAGTTGCCGAACTTCAAGCCCTGAATGCGAGCGCCGAAGAACGGATCGCGCGCCTGACCTCGATCCTCAAGACGCTGGAGCGGGCAAGGTTCGGGCGCCGCTCCGAAAAACTCGGCTCCAATGCGCTTGACGATGAACAGAGTGCCTTCGTCTTCGACGAGGTTCAAACCGGGCTCGGGGCCATCCAGGCCGAGCTCGATAAACGGCAGGACCCTGACAAGGCCAAACGAGCCGCACGGCCTCGCAAGGGTTTTGCGCCGCATCTCGAGCGGGTCGAGATCGTTATCGAACCGGCTGAGCTTCCGGAGCACGCCGGCAAGCAGAAGATCCTGATCGGCGAGGATGTCTCGGAGCGGCTCGATGTGGTCGCGGCGAAGTTCCGTGTCATCGTCACGCGCCGGCCGAAATACGCCTTCAAGAACGAAGATGGTGTCATTCAAGCCCCGGCGCCGGCCCATATCATCGAGGGCGGCATCCCGACCGAAGCGCTTCTGGCGCAGATCGCGGTCTCAAAATATGCCGACGGCCTGCCGCTCTACCGCCAGGAAGCGATTTACGCCCGCGACAAGGTGGACCTCGACCGAGCCCTGATGGCGCAATGGATGGGCAGGCTCGGATTTGAACTCGATATCCTCTCCGAACATGTCCTCACGCTGATCAAGAAGGCCGAGAGGATCTTCGCCGACGAAACCACGCTGCCAACCTTGGAACCAGGCTCCGGCAGCACCAAGACAGCCTATCTCTGGGCTTACGTGCGAGATGACCGGACCTTCGGCGGCAGCGGTCCGCCGATGGTTGCCTACCGCTTCGAGGATAGCCGGTCGGGCGAATGTGTCGCCCGCCATCTCGACAATTATCGGGGCATCCTGCAGGTGGATGGGTATACGGCCTATAATCGTCTTGCGCGGCCCGACCGCGGCAATGATGCCATCACGCTCGCGGGATGTTGGTCCCACGTTCGAAGAAAATTTTACGAACTGCACATCGCCGGCAGTTCCAAACTCGCGACCACGACAATCGAACGCATGACCCAGCTGTGGGAGATCGAGGAGAAGGTGCGCGGCAAAGATCCAAATGCACGCGTCGCAGCCCGCCAGGAAACCTCGGTCGCGATCGTCGCCGATCTGTTCAAGCTTTGGCAAGACGCGCTTCCACGTATCTCCGGCAAGTCCAAATTGGCGGAGGCAATCCGCTACGCCATCTCACGGCGGGCGACGCTCGAACGCTTCCTCACCGATGGCCGCGTCGAGATTGACTCCAACATTGTGGAACGTGCCATCCGGCCGCAAACAATCACGCGAAAGAACTCGCTCTTTGCCGGCAGCGACGGCGGCGGACGAACCTGGGCAACCATAGCGACATTGTTGCAGACGGCAAAAATGAACGATGTCGATCCGCTCGCCTGGCTCGCGCAGACGCTCGAGCGTCTCGCCAACAGCTGGCCCAACGCCGAGATCGATGCTCTCATGCCCTGGCGCTTATACAGCCTGAACGGCCGCGGCTAACCGCTTACCTTGCAGCAAGCGTCTGGCGCGGCTCTCCCCCGTCGCGTTGCGCCAAATCGAGCATCTTATTGAGAAACTTTCCGCGCCGTGCCGAGTTTGGTCACTGTTGACATCGTGTGTTGCAGCTCCAGTTCGGATTTATAGTGTATGTCCACGCAGGTCCTGCAGACCCCTTATTGTGGTCTACCGCCAGCGCCCGCTGACCTTTGGGCTCGCTGGAATTTTGATCCGATTCTGATTAGCGTGCTTGTTGTCTGCGCCGCTGCCTATGGGTGGAAAGCGACCGCGGCACGCCGTCAGGGCCAAGCAATAGCTGCTTGGCGGCAGGCCTCGTTTTATGTCGGCTGGGCGATTACGGCTCTCGCATTAATCTCACCGCTTTGTCCCCTATCTGTGTCCTTGTTCGCCGCCCGCGTCGGCCAGCACATCATTCTGGCGCTGATCGGTGCTCCTCTTGTTGTGACCGGTCGTCCCTTCACGCGCGTCGAAAATGTCTCAAACCCAGCAACTAAACCGAGGGGCATTGCGCCGCTCAGTGCGGCGGCGTTGTTTGCAGCTAGCATCTGGTTCTGGCATGCGCCGGCGCCCTATGCTGAGACGTTCCGCAGCAGCTTCGTCTATTGGTCCATGCATGTATCCGTCTACGGCGCGGCGCTGTGGCTTTGGGCCAGTCTGATCGACGCGCCTCCCGCGAAAGCGATGCACGTCGTCCTTGCCGGCCTGTTCTCATCCATCCAAATGGGCTTCCTCGGTGCGCTCATCACCTTTGCGCCGCGCGCGCTCTATACGCCGCATCTCCTCACCACGGTCGTGTGGAATCTGACGCCGCTCCAAGATCAACAACTCGGCGGTGCCATCATGTGGGTGCCGGGCTGTGTTCTCTTCTTCATTACCTCGATGCTCATCCTCTGGCAGGAGATCATTCGCAGCGAGATCGCACCGGCCCGCGCGAATGCGGTGTCCCGATGACTCCGTTGTCGTATCTGACGGGTTACGGCACCAAAGCCTATCCGGTGACTGCGCTGACGTGGGGGCTGTTGATCATCTCGATCGTCGTCGTCGTGATCGTCACCGGCCTTGTCGTGGTGGGCGTCATAACTCGGCGGGTGCGGCCAGAAACGCCGCTAGGCGAAGTTCCCGTCGATAGGCGCGGCTCGGGCTTGGGCCTGCTTGGCGTGGGCGTCGGCATTTCGACGTTTGTGCTGATGATTTCTGCGGTCTGGACCATGGCCGTCATTGCGAAAATCAACGCACCACCGCCGGGCCAGAAACCGCTGGTGATCGAGATCACCGGCGGCCAATGGTGGTGGAAGGCGCGCTATCTCAACGACGATGCGAGCAAGGTTCTCACCACAGCAGATGAGTTTCACATCCCGGTCAGCCGGCCGGTTCGTATCGAACTTATTGGCGCCGATGTCATCCATTCCTTCTGGGTACCTGCGCTGGCTGGCAAGACCGATACAATTCCCGGCCAGACGAACGAAACCTGGCTGCAAGCCGACAAGCCAGGACGCTATCGCGGCCAATGCACGCAATATTGCGGCGAGCAGCACGCGCATATGGCATTTTACGTCATTGCCGAGCCGCCTGCCCAATTCGAGCAATGGTTGAAGGATCAGTTGCAACCGGCGGTGGCGCCGACGTCTCCCCTGATCGCGCAAGATGAACATGTCTTCGTCGAACATTGCGGCGCTTGCCATACGGTGAGAGGCAGCACGGCCGGCGGTTCCGTCGCACCCGACCTTACGCATCTCATGAGCCGCCAGACACTCGCAGCCGGGATGCTCGAGAACACGCCGGGTGCGTTGGCCGGCTGGATCGCTGAGCCATCGGCGGTGAAGCCCGGCACGAAAATGCCCGATCTTTATTTGTCCGGGCCGCAGCTCTCCGCGGTTACGACCTATCTGGAAACATTGAAATGAGGCCGTCGCCATGACTTTCGAGCGTGTCCCGGCGACCGGCACCGCATCGCCGGGCTATCTGGAGAGATTGACGAAGATCTGGGAGACGGAGCCCGGCATCCTCGGCTGGTTCTCGTCCGTCGATCATAAAGAGATCGGCATCCGGTACATTTTCACGGCTTTCATCTTCCTCGCACTGGGTGGTGTCGAGGCTCTGATCATGCGCGTTCAGCTTGCACGGCCGGATCAGCATCTTCTGACACCGGAGCAATACGATCAGCTCTTTTCGACGCATGGCATGACGATGATCTTCCTCTATGCCATGCCGATTCTGTCCGGTTTCTCCAACTACCTCTGGCCGCTTCTGCTCGGCGCGCGCGACATGGCCTTTCCGCGTGTGAATGCGCTGTCCTATTGGCTCTTCGTCGCCGCTGGCATCTTTATGTATACGGGCTTTGCGATGGGCGCGGGGCCAAACGACGGCTGGTTCAATTACGTCCCTTATGCGAACAAGGAATATAATCCCGGCCTCAACATGGACTTCTACGCGCTGGGGATGATCTTCCTCGGCATCTCGACGACCGTTGGCTCGGTGAATTTCGTTGTCACCTTCCTGCGTCTGCGCGCACCCGGCATGTCGATCAACCGCGTGCCGATTATGATCTGGGGAACATTTACCGCCTCAGTCGCCAATATCCTCGTCGTCCCTAGCGTCAGCCTCGCGTTCTTCCTGCTGTGGATGGATCGCAATTTCGGCACGCATTTCTTTGATGTCTCGGCGGGCGGCCAGCCGCTGCTGTGGCAGCATTTATTCTGGATTTTCGCGCATCCCTGGGTTTACGCGATAGTCCTGCCTGCGATGGGAATGGTCTCCGACGCACTGCCGGTCTTCTGCCGCCGTCCGCTCGTTGGCTACACCGCCGTGGTTCTCTCGACGCTCGCGACGATGACGCTCGGCTTCGGTGTCTGGGTGCATCATATGTTCACGACGGGCTTGCCGACTTTGGCGTTGTCGTTCTTTAGCGGTGTGTCGATCATCATCGCCATCCCGAGCGCCGTCGCTGTCTTCGCCTGGACATTGACGATCTGGCTCGGCCGCCCGGTCATCACCACAGCGTTCCTTTATTTCGCCAGCATGATCGTTCTGTTCGTCATTGGCGGCGTCAGCGGCTTTATGACAGGCTCCGTGCCCGTCGATTGGCAATTGCACGACACCTATTTCGTGGTCGCGCATATTCATTACGTGCTGATCGGCATCAATCTCTTCCCGGTCATTGGCGGCCTCTACTTCTGGTTCCCGAAATTCAGCGGCAAGATGATGAACGAGACGCTCGGCAAATGGAGCTTCTGGACATCGTTCATCGGCTTCAACGTCGCCTTCCTGCCGATGCATCTGACCGGCCTCCTCGGGATGCCGCGCCGGGTCTATACCTACCCCGCGCATATGGGCTGGGACACTCTCAACATGGTGACCAGCATCGGCGCGTTCGTCTTCGCGATTGGTATCGTGCTGACGTTCATCAATGTACTTGTGAGCCTGCGCTCTGGCAGAATTGCGGGGCCCAACCCCTGGGATGCACCGACGCTCGAATGGTCGATGTCCTCGCCGCCGCCGCCTTACAATTTCGCCGTCCTGCCGACCGTCGCCAGCCGCCACCCCTTATGGGAGCAGCGGCTGGGCGACAGCCACGGCACGTCCACGCTTGACGAAGGATTCACGCTTGACGACAAGCGCGAGACGATCGGCACCACCGCGCTTGACAGCGAGCCCGACGTAATCCTGAAAATGCCGTTCGACAGTCCGGCCCCATTCATTCTCACCGTCGGCACGTCATTAATCTTTGCTGGCATGCTGATTCCGTCGCGGCTTTGGGCTGTGACCGCGGTCGGCTGCCTCGTCGTGATCGCGGCCATTCTCATCTGGCTTTGGCCGGAACGTGAACTTGGGCAAAGAGTGGAGTCGTCACAATGAGCGACGTGCCTATGCACGAGACCACGCCGGTCCAGCGCGCCCTGCCCATCGGCACTGTCGCTTATCACGCCTCCGGCTGGTACGGCATGCTCGGCGTAATTGTGACGGAAGGTGCGCTCTTCGGCTATCTGCTGTTCAGCTATTTTTATTGTGCCGTGCAATTGCCGCCGTCATGGACGCCGGAGCCGCATCCAAGTCTCACCTATGCGCTGCCGGCCACCCTTGTGATGTTTCTGAGCAGCACAGCCATGTGGTGGGCTCAACGCGGTTTCTATCTCGGCGCAGCGCCCCGGTATCGTTTTGGTCTCGTTGCCGCAATACTGTTGGGGCTCGTGTTCGTTGCGCTCGAATTGCTCGAATGGAAAAGCAAGCCTTTTGCACTTACCGACAGCCTTTATAGCTCGCTGTATTTTACCACCACGGGCATCGATCTGGTTCACCTTATAGTAGGAATTATTGCTGTCGCCGCCGTCCTTGCCTGGTCGCTGCTTGGCTATGTCGATGCAAGGCGAGATACACCGACCCTCATCGTCGGCGCCTATTGGCATTTCGTGACCTTGGCGTGGCTCGCCGTTTTCGTGACTTTCTACATCTCGCCGTATCTGAGGTGAGTACGATGCAGAACGGCACATCACTTTCAGAAGCAGAACACCCCGCCCCGCAGCGCGGCAACGTGTCGACCGTTGCGCTTCTCGGGGCGCTTTTCGCAGGCCCGGTTGTCTGGGGCCTTCAACTCATCATCGATTACAGTTTGGCGGCCCACGCATGTTATCCCGGAGACATGCCGTTGCATGAGGTCGCGCCCGGATTCCACTCGGCGCGAACGATTGTTCTGCTGTTGAATCTCCTTGCGGCTGTTCTTGCGCTCGCGGGCACGGGCCTCTCTTATCAGCATTGGCGCGCAACGCGGGCGGAGCAACGTGGTGATGCTGAGCACGCCGTCGAGTCCGGCGAAGGACGCACCCGCTTCCTTGCGCTGTGGAGCGTGATGGCTGGACTCGGTTTCTTCATCGGCATTCTCTTTAACACGCTCGCTCTCCTGATGGTGCCGACATGCGCCGGATGATCGCCATACTCCTACTTCTTGCCGCGGCGCTCGTGCTCGCGGGCTGCGATTCCAGACAGGGCACAGCCGAAACCTCGCCGGTCGGTGGAAACCCGCGGCACGGCGCGGACCTCATCGTCAAATCGAACTGCGGTCTCTGCCACGAAATTCCCGGCATCGCCGGCGCCGAAGGTCATGTCGGGCCCTCGCTCGACCATATGGCGATCCGTACGATCATCGCGGGCTTTCTACCGAACACCCCAGAAAACATGCGCGCGTGGATCAGGAACCCGCAAGCAGCCGTTCCTGGCAACGCAATGCCGAACATGGAGTTGAAGGACGATGAGGCAGAAGACATCACCGCCTATCTCTACACGCTGCGCTAAAAGCGCGGCCGGCTTTGCGGCGTGTGCGCTCCTGAGCCTGCCAAATCTGGCGTTCGCGCAGAATAGCGCGGCGTCCGCGCTGCCGACTGCGCCCATCGCAGCCGCGCCCGCTGACGATGGCCAATGGACCATGCCAACCAAAAATTACGCGGCGACGCGTTATTCGACGCTCGACCAAATCAACGGCAACACCATCAAGAACCTGCGTGTCGAGTTCACTTTCTCGACCGGCACGACGCATGGCGAGGAAGCCGCCCCGATCGTCGCAAACAATACAATGTATATTGTCACGCCTTGGCCGAATTGGGTCTATGCGCTCGATCTGACCAAGCCCGGCGCGCCGATGAAATGGAAATACGAGCCGCCGCCGGTCGCGGCCGCACAAGGTGTTGCCTGCTGCGACACCGTCAATCGTGGCGGCGTCTTCACAAACAACAAATTCATTTTCAACACGCTTGACGGGCGCACGATCGCGATCGACGTGAATGCCGGCAAGGCGCTGTGGACCACGCAGCTTGGTGACATCAGCAAGGGCGAAAGTATTACCGGCGCGCCGTTCTTGGTCAAAGACAAAGTGTTCGTCGGCGTCGCGGGCGGCGAATTCGGCGTCCGCGGCTGGACACAGGCTCTCGACGTCAACACCGGCAAGGTGGTCTGGAAGGCATTCCACACCGGGCCGGATAAGGACGTGTTGATCGGTCCGGACTTCCATCCGTTCTACGCGCAGGACCGCGGCAAGGATCTCGGCGTTTCGACCTGGCCGCCGGATGCGTGGAAGATCGGCGGCGGCACCAACTGGGGTTGGATGGCCTACGATCCGGACCTCAACCTGCTCTATGAGGAAGCGGCCAATCCCGGTCCGTGGAACCAAGAGCAGCGGCCCGGCGACAACAAATGGACCGATGGCATTTTCGCGCGCGATCCGGATACCGGCGCGGCGAAATGGTATTACCAGTATAACCCGCACGACGAGCACGATTACGATGGCATCAATGAGATCATTCTGCTCGACGTGCCTGTCAATGGCAAAGTGCGCAAGGTGCTGCTGCACCCGGACCGCAACGGCTATCTTTACATGCTCGATCGCGCTACCGGCGAGATCGTCTCCGCGCATCCTTACGGGTACGTGAATTCGATCAAGACGATCGACAAGAAGACCGGCCGCCCCGTCGTCAATCCGGAGAAGAACACCAGGGTTGGCACGATCGTCCACGACATCTGCCCGACGGCGTCCGGCGCCAAAGACTGGGAACCGTCGTCGTTCTCGCCACGCACCGGCTATCTTTATATTCCGCATGAGAATCTGTGCATGGATTGGGAGAATGTGCAGGCGAATTATATCGCCGGCACGCCGTATGTCGGCGCCAACGTCGTCATGAAACCCGGCCCTGGCGGATTCCGTGGTGAGGTCAGCGCCTGGAATCTCGAAACCGGCAAGCCGGCCTGGCAGATCAAAGAAGATCTACCGGCGTGGAGCGGCACGCTCGCAACCGCGGGCGATCTCGTCTTTTACGGCACGATGGATGGCTGGTTCAAAGCGGTGGACGCGAAGACCGGCGCACTCAAATGGCAGTTCAAGACCGGGTCTGGAATCATCGGCCAACCCGTTGCCTATCGGGGCCCAGATAAACGCGAATATATCGCCATTCTGTCCGGCATCGGCGGCTGGTCCGGCGCCATCGTTCCCGGAAATCTCGACGCGCGCGACCCGACGGGCGCGCTTGGCTTCGTCGGCGCCGTTGCCGATCTGAAGCAGCGAACCGCAGCAGGAGGGACGCTTTATGTCTTCGCACTTCCGCCAACTTAATCCACGCGGCCCGGCGTCTCTGCTTGCACTGTCGCTTGTTTTGGCTGCGGTCAATTATGCGGACGCCGATCCGGCACCGCCGGCCGCGGCGCAGCCCGCCGCGCAAGCGGCGCCGGATGGCGGTGTGGAAAATGTGCCGGTCACAGGCCTCTTCGTCAACGGGCAGAAGGAGCCGCCGCTGAGCCAGCTTGGCAAGCAATATGAAGGCAATGTGCAAGCGATCGCCATCGGTGCCACCTTGTACGATTGGTACAATTGCTCCGGATGCCATTTCCACGGCGCCGGAGGCATTGGGCCTGCCTTCGACGATTCGGTCTGGCTTTACGGCGGCCGCATCGATCAGATCTACGATTCGATCTATCAGGGACGTCCAAACGGCATGCCAATGTGGGGCAAGCTTCTGCCGAGTTCAGCGATCTGGCAGCTCGCGGCCTATGTGAAATCGCTTGAGACCGAGGCGGCAAAGAAACCGATTCCGACAAAGCCCGTGCCTGCCGCGCCCGGCCCGGCGAGTCTCGAGACGGATCCGCAGGAAGGCGCGCCGAATCCATGAGAACAGCGCGCTTGGTCTTGGGAAGTTTTTGTTTGGCGCTGGGCTTCGGCAGCGCTTTCGCGGATGTGCACGCCGCCGAGCTGCGCGTCTGCGCCGATCCCAACAATCTGCCATTCTCGAACGCCAAAGGCGAAGGCTTTGAGAATAAGATCGTCACGCTCGTCGCCAAGGACATGGGCGCGACTGTCTCCTACACGTGGTGGGCGCAGCGCCGTGGCTATGTGCGTAACACGTTGAAGGCAGGTCTGTGCGATCTTTGGCCGGGCGTCGCGACGGCGGTCGATATGCTCGCAACGTCGCGGCCCTATTATCGCTCGGGCTATGTTTTCGTGACGCGCGCCGATCGGCATCTGAAGATCGCCTCCTTCGATGATCCGCAACTCCGTGGCTTGAAGATCGGCGTGCAGATGGTCGGCAACGACGCGATGAACACGCCGCCCGCGCACGCCCTGGCGCGGCGCGGCATCATCAACAATGTACGCGGCTACATGCTTTATGGCGATTACGAGAAGCCCAATCCGCCCGCGGCCATCGTCGATGCCGTCGCTAAGGGCGACATTGATGTTGCCGTCGTCTGGGGCCCGCTTGCCGGCTATTTCGCCGCGAAGGAGCCGAAAGCGTTGACGCTGACGCCGGTCGAACCCGCGATCGACGGCGCGCAATGGCCGATGGTCTTCGACATTTCCATGGGAATGCGCCGGCACGAGCGACCGTTCAAAGATAAAATCAACGAGATTTTAGAGCAGGAGCGGCCACAGATCGACGCCATTCTCGCCGCATATCATGTGCCGCGGATGGGCGGCTGACTTGGCAGGCCGACTCGGCCGCACCCGCGACGAATCCACACGGCGGCTTGGAACGACCGGGAGGGGCGCATAGCGGCGACGACCAGCGCGCGATGCGTGGCCGCGATAGTAGAGAATCGTCGATTCGCGGCATGAAGCGCAAATCCGCACGTATAGCCGCGCCCGATCACGCTAACTCGAATAAGCGCGGGGCTGTGTATGAATAATAAGTCGCGGAATGGCCTGTCCCGGGTGTTTTGCCGGGAGTCAGCCCGGCCCGCGCGATCCAGGCCAGCGTGTCAGCCGTGCCTGCTTGGTTAGGAATGTGAGAGCGGGAGGAGCCCGCTTTAGTTACCTGAAATCACTCGGTATAATGCAAGTTGCAGGAGCCCGTCGGCTTGCGACAAAAATGTGGCTGCCGACGCAGTTCGGTTCGAACGAGTCTCCCTGTTTTGCCCTGTTTTTCTGGAAAAACAGGGCGCCTTCGAACATGAAAGCGATCTTCCTATCGCATATTCAAAGGCTTATCTGCCAACGAAACGCGGTTAAGAACAGGGTGGCCGTGATGCGATAACAGGGAAGAGATAGGTTCGTTGGAGGGAGAACAAGGGGAGAAGAACCCCTCGGCACCTCGCGCAGCTTTGGCGAATCTCAGTCGAGTCGGACACGCGCGAAGCCTAGGCTGATGTAGTGTGGTGGGCATGCCGAGGCGCCCAACCGTCTCAAGGCGGAATGGCAGCGCTGGATGAACGTGCTGGCACGCATTCTGGATGATTGGAGCTGACCGAAAGCAGAAAGGCAGCTTTCGAGCATATGGTGGCAAAGCGGACGATAAAACGACCAAGTACGATCTCGTCCTAACTAAATTTAGCCGGTTCAATAAACGGTTGAAACGCGAACTGGGTTTTCGCAAGTTGTGTTCGTCAGTCGGCCCGCGTGAGCAACTTTATGGGCGCGCCTCTCAACGGAAATTTTTGTGAACTTCGGCGATTGGGGCCGAGAACAACTATGGGGCCGGGCGGGATCTCCTACGCGACTTATGTTGACCATGGGGCAGATATTGGATGATAATTTTCGCGTAGCGGTCAAAAGTCTCAGTGAGATTGACGACGTTCTTGCGTCAATCGAGGAGTTTGGCCAATGGCACAAGTTGCCGGTTGAAATTGTCTTTCATTTGCAACTTGCCTGCGACGAGCTCTTAACAAATGCGGTGTCCTATGGTTTTCCTGACGGCCACCCACCGCAAATTTATCTTTTAATCTCTCGCAAGAACAATACGATTGAGGCTGAGATCGTTGATAATGGAATCCCGTTCAATCCGCTTGCCCAATCCGAACCCGATCTGACCTCTTCGCTCGATGACCGCAAGATCGGCGGTCTCGGAATCCATTTCATTCGTACCGTGATCAGCGACCTGAAATATCATCGAACTGAGGGGTGGAACCATATAGAAATGGTGCTGCCTATACCCTCAGATTTTCCATAAAGAGCGATAATTCATGGGCCACCCAATCCTGATTGTCGATGATTCCGGCTTTATGCGGAACGTTATCAAACAGATTCTCGCGGTTGACCCTGACCTTGAGGTCGTGGGTGAGGCTGAGGATGGTCAGGTCGCGCTTGAAAAGGAAAAAGCCTCGAAGCCGGCTGTTATCCTTCTCGACATCGAAATGCCGCGACTTGACGGCCTCAGCGCGCTGAAGCGCCTGAGACTCGTCAGTAAGGCAAAGGTCGTTATTCTGTCTTCTGTCGCGCAATTGGGCTCACCTGCCGCGATCGAGGCTCGCCGCCTCGGTGCCTTTGATGTAATTGCCAAGCCATCCGGCGCTATCAGCCTCGACCTCAAGGCTAAGCGCGGACACGAAATATTGACTGTCGTTCGCGCCGCGCTCAGCCTGCCGCCGCTCGACGTTTCTGCGATAGCACGCCGCTCACAGCCAAATGACCAAAGCCGATGACTTTGAGCTTCGAGTTCAAGGAATGAGCACGTCCGACCCTCTCCGTCATATAGCAATCTCATTAGCGGCCATTTTGGAGGATGGTCCGCGTAAAATGTTTTTGAACGATTTGAATGGTTCAGACGCCGATGCCTTGACGGTGCTCGAAACACTTGGACGGCACTTGCACGCCCGCAACTCCGAATTGTTAAAGCAGATTGATGAGCGCACGTTTCAACTTAATCTCGCTCTGAGTGTTCTGCGAAACCGCGACAGCCACGCAGCCGAACAGGCGGGATGGGATTTCGCCACTGATCTGCAATATTCCGCTCTTCCTCAAGATTTCCCGCCTTTCCCCGACCGCCATGAGTTTGACCTGCATGCGGGTATGGTTACAGCGAAAGAAGTCGGTGGTGATCTCTATGATTTTTTTCTGCTGACGCCGACGCGGCTGGGGTTCGTCATCGCTGATGCCGCGGGCAAAGGCCTTCCCGCAGCAATCTTCATCACATTGACGCGCACATTATTGCGTGCGGCGGCTGAAAAGCTTGAGCAACCCGGCGACTGCTTACGTATTGTCAACGAGATGTTGTGTATCGACAATCCGACCCTGATGTTTACAACGGCTTTTTATGGCGTACTCGATACCGAGACGGGTGAAGTCCATTACGCCAACGCTGGCCATAATCCGCCCTATATTCTCCGCACGAATGGTGATGTGAACGCGCTTCCCCGCGATGGCGCTATCGCACTCGGTGTCATAGAGGCTTTCAAGTATCAGACATGGCGCATGAGATTGAACCCAGGCGATCTTCTCGTCTGTTTTACCGACGGTGTCACGGAGGCGATTAATTCTGCCGGCGCGCTCTATGGCGATCTTCGACTTATCGGCACGCTCGCGGGGAGTGCGGGCCAACATCCGAGCGTAGTGCTAGGGACCGCCATCGCTGATGTTGATTCTTATATGGGACTCACGCCCATGGTGGACGATGTGACGCTCCTAATCGTCCGTTATAATGGCGCAAAGAACACAACCGCGATGGGCGGCTGAACAATCGCCCCCACAGCGATAATCGGTTGCCCAAAGACATCACAAAAACCGAGTAGAGCTGCATCAATGCTATACATTGCCATTGATCATTTCGGTGCCTGCTAAAGATCTCGGATCTAACACAAGCACCGGCCGCCCATCGCCAAGCACGGCCGCGCCAACGACAGCGGGAAGCATCGCCAAAACTGGATGCAACTCTTTTAAGAATAAATCCTGGAACGTCAGGATCCGGTCAACACGCAGGCCAAGCATATTCGTACCTGCGAGAACGATGACCATATGCACCGTCTCTTCTGGCAACAGCGGCCTCGCGGCAAAACCAAGCGCGCATCGGAGGTGATATAACGGAACCTGGGTTTCGCCGTGAAGGGTGACACTTCGGCCGCCTGCGACCTCAATCTCGTTCGCCGCGGCTTCACGAACCGCGATGACCTGACGCTCGGGAAGAGCAAATATCTGGTTATCGACTTCGACAAGCAAAGTGCGAAGCAGTGCCGCCGATATTGGAAGTTTCAAAGTAAATTTCGTGCCGATATCAGACGACGATCTGACTTCGATCGTGCCTCCGAGTCGTTGTAAACTTCCTTGAACCACATCCAGACCGACGCCGCGCCCGGAAACTTCCGTAACCGAGTCCGCCGTCGAAACACCGGCCCGGAAAATTAACGCGTCGACGTCATCATCCGTCATCCGCTCTGCGTCATCAGCCGAAATGATACCAAGGCGAATGGCTTTCGCGGTGATCTTGGACCGATCCAAGCCACGGCCGTCATCGGCAATAATTATTTCGACGTGATTGCCGCTCTCCAGCGCTGCAATCGTGAGAGTGGCACGGGCATGTTTATGTGCCACCGCTCTTAAGGCTGGCGCCTCGATGCCATGATCAATGGCGTTGCGCACCATGTGCATCAAAGGATCAGTAAGTAAATCCACAACACTTTTATCGACGCGAACCTCGCGGCCCTCAACGACGACGTTGATTTCTTTTCCGAGCTTTTCGGCAAGATCACGCGCGGCGCGTGAAAGTCTGCCAAACAGACCATCGATCGGAATAACACGCAACTTCAGGCCAACATCCCATATCCGGTGGTGCGCACCTTCGAGCTTATCTCGCAACGCGCGGATGTCGTATAAATCGGTGTCAACCGCGCCGATATATTCGCGCCAAATAGCATTATCAGCCGCGGTACCAAGCACCGAGCGTCCGCTCTTCCGCGTCGCTCTGGCAATTTCTCCATTCTGCAAGATCTCCGCAAGAGCTGCCAGGCTGGATCTCATTTCTCCAATCTCAGCCATGAGGTCGTCAATTGTCTGGCTGGGTACTCGGATAAGCGGCGTTTGTAATGAAGCGATCGGCGTGACATCGTTGACTTGCACAGACGCGACGGGCACCGCTCCGACAAACTCTCTCACGCCGCGTAGACAAAAGCCCTCCGGATCAAGCGCAGCCGTCTCCGAACTGATCCAATCGAGCGGATGTTCGGAGGCGATCAGAAAATCAAAACAATCCGCGCCGCGGTGAAGCGCGGTATGGCTGGTGATGGATTGAACACCTGCCGAAAGCCACCCGAGTACATCTGCGGCAATGTCGGGGTTGCGTTCGAGATCTAACGAAACTTCGTACAAACGATTGCCATCGGCGATGGCCTTCTCGAGCTTAAAATGCTGCTCCAGCGACAGTGTTTCGAGAAATTCCGGGCTCAAGCGCGCCGCGAGACCGTCCTCCAAGCTGGTATCACCCGGTCCGGCGCGAAGTATCTCGGCCCATCGCGCTGCTAACACGTCGGACTGGTTTGCCGTGATATCGGCCCCTGTGTCTAGCGAATGTCTCAGTAAGTTTACCGTCCCCTTGATGAGATGAGATATCTTCGTTTCATCGGAATATCGCTGCATTCCTACGTGTGACGCTTCTTCCAGAAGCAAGAGAAGACGCCCCGCCCACTCGAAGCCTTGGGACATAGCGAGGACCCGTACGGAAACCGACATGTCGCCTACAGCGGATAGACCAGAAATCGCCGCCGCTTCAAGTGCGTCAAGGCCCCCCGAATAGTCAGGCTTTAGCTGCGGTATAAGTGCTTCCGCGAGTAAGTCTGCGCCGGATCGATTGCCGGTCAGTTCTTCGATAGTTTTGACTCGTTCACGTATCTCGCCGAGGAGGTAAACTAGACGTGCGCGATCTGAAGTCCCCGCCGTCGCCTCAACCGCGAGCGTCTCAAGATGGCCAGACAAGGCGTCGAAGCCCATCATGCCCGCGCCGTGGGCAAGCTCAGAGCATGTTTCCGTCGCCGCGGCGCGATCACCCGCAAATTCCGATAGAGCTTGGGCCGTCGAAGGAAGTCTCTGCTCCAGCAGCTCGCTGTAGATGCCTAGCATTTCGGCGTCGTCGTGAAGCGCTATGCTTTGCGGTACCGCGGTTGGGGAAATGGCTTCCTGCGTTTTGTCTATAGCGACGTATGTCTCAAGCTCAGAGATAAGGTCTACCGCCGGTCGTGCGTCCTCCCGCGTCGCCAAGACATTGTCGCGCATGCTTTTGAGCGTGTCAGCGGCGCGGAGCAACACCCTTACGGAAGAATCGCCAAGCCCTGCCCTTCCCTCGCGCACGAGGCTGAGGATGTCCTCACAATGGTGGGCAACGGCCTCAACGTTGTTGAACCCCATGGCCAGAAAAGTGCCCTTCAAAGAATGAAAATATCGAAACAGCGCACCGATTTCGGCCGGCGACCAGTCGCCGACATGATCCGACAGCAACCTCGATAGACTATCGAGATGATCTTCGGTCTCGGCAGCAAATTCGCTCCAAAGTGCGTCGAGTTCTGAAGCCATGGCGTTAAGACCTGGTATTCCGCGCGACATCAGATGACAATTCGCCCGTCGCGTGGCCGGACCATTTTTGGATGCGGCCGGCCATCCGTTCAATCGTCAGAACTTCGCAACCCGCCGCCGCCGCGAGAGCGGCCTCAGGCATGCCTGCGACAATACAGGTCGCGGGCGCCTGAATAAGAACGGGGACGCCCTTGCGGCGCAACGCGGCCGTCCCTTTCGCCCCGTCGTCGCCCATACCGGTGAGGACGATCCCCGCGGGCGCAGAGGCGACAAGAGCAGCGGATTCAAAGAGTGCGTTGACCGACGGATGCAAATTGCCGCTGCCGTTGACCAGGCGCAATTCAAATCCCCCAGTCTGGCATGGAGCAATAATGCCATCTCCTGCGCCAGGGATGAGCGTCACGCTGCGCGGAGTCAAAGCGAGACGATGCGACCCTTCTTGTACGTCCTGCCTCGTGTCGTGCGCAAGAACCTGCGCCAGGCTCGCGGCGAAAAAGTCGGGCATATGCTGCGCGATAACGATTGGCATCGAGGCCGGCGCGTGGTTTGCTAAGAGCAAAGTTAGCGCCTGCAAGCCCCCGGTCGAAGCGCCGATAACGATGAGGTTGGGACGCCACCCAGCGCGTTCGTCAGTCGCGCGCGACTCGTCAAAGTCATCTTGAGGAAGCGCTCGCGGCTTTACCCATGCTCGCACTTTGAGACGCAGTTCGGAATCGATATGCGCAAGATCCGTCGTTGCGAAGCCAGAAGACTTCGAGACAAAATCGACCGCACCGAAACGGAGCGCTTTCACTGCCGCGTCAGCGCCGGCCTGGGTGTGAGCACTGACCATGATGATGACAGGACGCGGGCTGGCATCGCGCAAGATTTCGGTACAAGCCTGAAGCCCATCCATGTTCGGCATTTCAACGTCAAGCGTCACCGCATCTGGTTTCAGCTCGCGTGCCATCTTTACAGCTTCGATGCCGTCTCTGGCTTCCCCGATAACATAAATATCGCCGTCAGCTTCCAGAATTTGTCGAAGCGCAATTCGCATAAAGCTCTGATCGTCAACCACAAGCACGCGGATGGGCGTTGTCGACCTGTCACCGGGCTTGGGCGTTTCAGTTTGCATCGCGCTCGACATCGAGCGGGAGCGAACCTGATGTGCGAGGGCCGTTGCGACGCACGCATGCGACGAGTTCCGTGATATCAACGATTTGTGCAGCCACACCCAAAGAGGCGATGACGCTCTCGTCTGCTATCCGCAGAGCGCGATCGGCGCGCACGCCGTAATCTTCATCCTCGTATTTCAAAAGTACGAGTTCGCGAGCGTCGCTATCCGCGTTGAGCAGAGTCAAGATGGGTATGACTTTCCCACCGACCGCCGCGATGCCATCTACGCCCTCTGGCAAAAATGGGAGGGATGTGACGGGGGGCATAGGGATAATCTTGATAACGTTATCCATCGCGACGGCGAAAATGGTGCCGCTGAGAGAAAAAAGAAGCCGAGAAACGGAGTTGCCCGGCATCGATTTTTGCTCAGGCATCGCCGATCCTCCTCCGGTAAATAATCGCACCCGGCGCCCACAGGGTTTCATAGGCATCGACGTGCGCCAAAGGGTCAGTTGGTCCAAGCAGAAGCAATCCGCCGGGCCGGACGGCTTGATCGAACCGGTCTTGTGCGTGGCGTCGTGCACGGTCACTGAAATAAATGAGGACGTTCCGACAGAACACGGCATCGAACAATGGGGCGGGCACCTCTCCATCCATGATGTTAAAGCGTTCGAAACGGACAACTCGTCTCAAAGTCTCGCTGGCGACCCGTGACATCCGGCCCGTCTCTTCCCGGCTGGGTGTGGACGGAAAATGATGCAGTAAAGGGACTGATTCCGCCCGAAAGGATGACAGCGGACCCGTTTCGTAGACACCTTCAGGTGCTCGAGCCAAGGCCTGTCGAGAGATATCGGACCCAATCACCTCAAGCTGCCAGGGCCGCGATAAAGTTATTCCGTCATCGGTCGCCGTGGCTCTTCCCGCTGCGACCATCGCATCCAATGCCAACGCGGCAATAGAATAGGCTTCCTCGCCGGTTGCACAGCCAACCGACCAAAACCTCAGGTGATAGGAGCGCGCCGATGCTTGCTCAATCATCTCCGGCAGAAGAGCCGAGAAGAACGCAAACTGATGCGGGTCACGCATAACATAAGTCTCATGTACCGTGAGACTTTCTATCAAGCGCAGCCACTCTGGATCGACGGCAGGTAAAGACTCGAGCCTCGTAGTGTAGGCGTCCAAATCAGCGGAACTCTTGTTTTGGAAAGTGAGAAGTAGCTTTTCCGCGTTTGAGCGAGAGACATCGATGCCGGCGCGCTCTTCCGCGGCAATTAACAAACGAAGCACAAATTCATGGCGGCGATCGCGATGCCCGGAGAATTCAAAGAGCACTCGCCTCTCCGGTTCGCGCGCCAAGTCGTTGCGATGAGCATTCATCGCACTTTGCAATTTCGCGAGCGTTCTCTCGATCGGTTGCGCCATCGGCGACACCTGGCCGGGCCCTACACCCAGATCTCCTTGAATTTGTCGAGTTCGCTGCGGGAATGTCCAGCGAGCTTACTGAGGTCCAGCATCGTCGCCGTAATCTCCTCGGCGGCCGTTGCGTTTGATTGTCCGATCCGCGTCAATTCGTTGAGGCTCGCGTTTATCTCGGATATTGTCGCCTGTTGTTCGGCCATAGCCGTGGCGATTGAGCCGATCAATTTGTCGCTTTCGCGAGCAGCGTCTGAGATGCGCCGCATCTTGTCGTTGACTCCGCCCGCCATCGCGACCCCATCTCCCGCTTGGGCTGTGGACCGGCTAACCAGTTCGCCGATCTCCTGCGCGAGCGAGGCGGAATTCTCCGCTAGCTTACGCACTTCCTCTGCCACCACAGCAAAACCTTTGCCGTGGTCGCCTGCCCGCGCGGCCTCGATCGCCGCGTTCAGAGATAGCATGTTTGTCTGGCTTGCAATTCGCGCGATCGCATCCGCGATGTAACGAACTTTACTGCTGCTTTCCGCAATGACATTCACGATCACGACCATGTCCGACATGCGGTTCATTCCGTCCGCCGCGAGTGCCACGACGGCGCCAGCCTGTTCACTGGCGAGATGCGTGTTTTTGGCGACATCCGCGATTGCCAACGTGCTTTGATTAACCGCGCCGGCGGTCTTTCGCAGTGAATTAAGCTGGATGTTCGAGCCGTCCGAAACCTGGCTCACCGCATTGCTCGCCTGCCCCGCGGCGATGGCGATCCGGCCCACATCATGAGTGACCTCGGCCGTCAAGGCGTCGGCGGCCACGGCCTGGCGCTGGAAACTTTGGATCGCTTGCGCCATTTCGCCCAACTCGTCATCACGTCGGTCTGGGACGGGTGCCTTAACGTCACCTTTGGCCAGTCGCTGGATGGCGTCCGCCACCATGCTCAGCGGCCTTGTGATGGAATGGCTTACGAAAAATATCACCCAGGCGGTGGCTGCCACCGCAGCGACGAAGGCGCCAATTCCTAGGATGTGTAATTGTTGTTGATAGAAAGCGGCGGTGATGCTCACACCCGCGATCGTCGCGGCAAGTGCGAGGAGAGCCATCATCGATAGGATTTTAAGCCCTAGCCTCATCACGTCCTCTCCGGATATAGCTTTTATGATGATATTATACTGCTAGAGAATAATCCGCATCCATTGCTTATGATTGTGCCATCGCGTGGCCCTGCGTCTCGAGTGTAGCCGTCGGCTCTTCGCGGTCCGCATCGACGACAAGCAAGGCCCCGAAGCGCCGTAACATCCAAACGATACGCTCGAACAGGCTTGTGATCGCATACAATGTCTGCTGGTCCCGCGCCGATAGGGATTTGTCTGCCGAAACAACCCGACGCCGCATCTGATCGACGAGGCTGTCACGATCAGCAGTCAATTTTTGCAAAAGCGCGAGATCGTCGGCATCGCCATCGCGCACAGCTTCGTAAGCCACCATCAACAACGCCGCGAGCCCTTCGGAAAGATTTTCGGCAAGCGATTTCAACGACGGCAATTCGAACGGACCCGCCAGCGCCTCGCCAAGCTCGTGCAGAGCTTCGTGAAGTGATTGTAAGAAGGTACTGCGCGCTTGACGGTTTGCGATCGCGACCTGAATGTTACGACTCGCGCCTGCGTCTGCCAGTTCAGTCAAGAAACGTGTAACTGCCTCGTCAAGCGAGGTTGCAGCGGCGAGAATCGTGTGCCGATCGCGGATCGTCTCTTCACTTTCCAGCCGGTCAACGACGTCTAAATGGAGGGGCAAAAAGCCGAAAATTCGGACCTGCTCTCGATCGACCAGGGCTAGAGCGGTTTCAGGCTCCGCAAGCGCCTGCTCGTAAATATAGCGCGGCTTGGAGGCGGTTTCCTCAAGGGAGGGTGGCGCAAGCCGGCTAAGCAAGGGTTGAAGCGCACGATCGAAAAGAACCTGAACGATCACCGCCGCGATCTGGCACGTCAAATAGACGAGCGCGACCTGCTTCGCTACGTCTCCTGCGATCACCCGATATAAATGGGCCAGAAGAGGGACGTGCAAGGTACGCTCGACGACAACCAGAAGCACCAAAACCGCGACGGCGAGAATTTTAATAAGCGCTTGAAGAATTGCGAGCTGACGCGAAGATCCCTCCATGCCGGAAGAATCGAGATAGATGCTGACTCCAGAACCGGCGGTCGCCCCCAAAACCGTGAGCATTGCCTGCTCCAGCGTCAATAAACCGGCCGCAGACATTGAAATCGCAATGACAGCGACCGTCGAGGAGGATTGCAAGGCCAGCGCAAGCACGGCGCCGATTATGAAGGCTGAGATAGTCCACCGCGCTGACATCTCGAAGAATTCTCGCACCCATTCAATATTGCGCAATTCATGATTGCCGCTGTGCATCAGTTGCAGGCCAAGAAACAGCAGACTGATCGCCAGGAGGGCAGCGACGAACGGGCGCCACCGCGGCGCGCGGTCGAGATTTAGATAGTAAAACATTCCCGTCGTCGCCGTGAGCAGCAGAACGAAAATGTGAATGTCAATAGCGACGGCGAGCACCAAGATTGACGTCCCGACGTTGCTCCAAACTAGAATGGGGCGAGCCCGGCTCGGCGTAATAAGATCCGCTTTCACCATGCTCATCAGAATGACGGTGATCGCGTTCGCGCTCTGGACGAGAGCGCCAGCAAGGACACCGATAGCCGCGCTCATCAGATAATTGCCCGTCGAGCGAGCAACCCACTGCCGCAAGCTCCGGCCCGCAAGCTGCCCGAGGTTCGCTGCTAACCCCTTGGTGCCGACAGAAAAAAGCCCGAGACCCGCGAGAATAGTTGCGAAGGTATCAAGGGTCAGCATCATTTATCGCTATTTGGACGAGACAAAAGATTTGCGACACAGGCGGAGCGTTGCACAAGCCGCCACCGCGCAAACACTTCACGTTGTCGAGAGAATTGAAAGAGCGGCATCACGAGACGGCAGAATATCAAGGATGCGGCTAAAGCCGCTGATCTCGAAGACTTCATTGATCTGCGGATTGAGCGAACAAAGAACGAGCCGGCCACCGGCGGATTTCATGCGTTTCGCAGCAAGCAAAACGATGCGCAAACCGGCGCTGCTAATATAGACGAGGTCTGCAAAGTCGAGGAGCAAGCGTCTATGACCGCCTTCGATCTGCTGCAGGACATCTCGCTCAAATGCCGGCCCGGTGGCACTGTCAATGCGTCCCTGGGGCCTCACCTCGCATACATCATCGCTCATGCTGCCCAATTCCGAATGTATTGTGGTGTTGAAGCATTATATTGATTCGGAATCATAACTACAAAAATTATGAACTACAAATATTATCAAAGATCGTAATGTTGACAGAAATTTAAACAAGCTGCGGCAATTGAGTCGAGAAATCAAGTAGATTGCATCAATAGCGTCTACACCTTGAGTTTAAATCCGCGCCACCGGCAAGGATAGTCTGGCCGATTTCGGAAGCGGCTTTTGCCGCCCTGGATGGCGTGGTTGGGCGCGAGTCTGAAGTCCAGCGTTTCACACCCCCTGTTCCCACTCTTGTACGTACGGCCGTTTTTGGGAAGCCCCGTGCCGACTTAAATGACTGTAAGCGGTTAGCCGCGGCCGTTCAGGCTGTATAGCGCCAGGGCATGAGAGCATCGATCTCGGCGTTGGGCCAGCTGTTGGCGAGACGCTCGAGCGTCTGCGCGAGCCAGGCGAGCGGATCGACATCGTTCATTTTTGCCGTCTGCAACAATGTCGCTATGGTTGCCCAGGTTCGTCCGCCGCCGTCGCTGCCGGCAAAGAGCGAGTTCTTTCGCGTGATTGTTTGCGGCCGGATGGCACGTTCCACAATGTTGGAGTCAATCTCGACGCGGCCATCGGTGAGGAAGCGTTCGAGCGTCGCCCGCCGTGAGATGGCGTAGCGGATTGCCTCCGCCAATTTGGACTTGCCGGAGATACGTGGAAGCGCGTCTTGCCAAAGCTTGAACAGATCGGCGACGATCGCGACCGAGGTTTCCTGGCGGGCTGCGACGCGTGCATTTGGATCTTTGCCGCGCACCTTCTCCTCGATCTCCCACAGCTGGGTCATGCGTTCGATTGTCGTGGTCGCGAGTTTGGAACTGCCGGCGATGTGCAGTTCGTAAAATTTTCTTCGAACGTGGGACCAACATCCCGCGAGCGTGATGGCATCATTGCCGCGGTCGGGCCGCGCAAGACGATTATAGGCCGTATACCCATCCACCTGCAGGATGCCCCGATAATTGTCGAGATGGCGGGCGACACATTCGCCCGACCGGCTATCCTCGAAGCGGTAGGCAACCATCGGCGGACCGCTGCCGCCGAAGGTCCGGTCATCTCGCACGTAAGCCCAGAGATAGGCTGTCTTGGTGCTGCCGGAGCCTGGTTCCAAGGTTGGCAGCGTGGTTTCGTCGGCGAAGATCCTCTCGGCCTTCTTGATCAGCGTGAGGACATGTTCGGAGAGGATATCGAGTTCAAATCCGAGCCTGCCCATCCATTGCGCCATCAGGGCTCGGTCGAGGTCCACCTTGTCGCGGGCGTAAATCGCTTCCTGGCGGTAGAGCGGCAGGCCGTCGGCATATTTTGAGACCGCGATCTGCGCCAGAAGCGCTTCGGTCGGGATGCCGCCCTCGATGATATGGGCCGGCGCCGGGGCTTGAATGACACCATCTTCGTTCTTGAAGGCGTATTTCGGCCGGCGCGTGACGATGACACGGAACTTCGCCGCGACCACATCGAGCCGCTCCGAGACATCCTCGCCGATCAGGATCTTCTGCTTGCCGGCGTGCTCCGGAAGCTCAGCCGGTTCGATAACGATCTCGACCCGCTCGAGATGCGGCGCAAAACCCTTGCGAGGCCGTGCGGCTCGTTTGGCCTTGTCAGGGTCCTGCCGTTTATCGAGCTCGGCCTGGATGGCCCCGAGCCCGGTTTGAACCTCGTCGAAGACGAAGGCACTCTGTTCATCGTCAAGCGCATTGGAGCCGAGTTTTTCGGAGCGGCGCCCGAACCTTGCCCGCTCCAGCGTCTTGAGGATCGAGGTCAGGCGCGCGATCCGTTCTTCGGCGCTCGCATTCAGGGCTTGAAGTTCGGCAACTTCACCCTTGAGAGCATCCGTTTTCTCAGCCATGGCCAGCACCATGGCTTTGAGCGCATCAACATTGTCGGGGAGATCGAAAACCGGCGCCGGCATGACGCAGATCAGAGCATATTTTCACCCCGGTGGCGCGCATTTTCGGCCGCGTGATTCACTCTGCCGCAGCGATTTACCCAACAAACTCAGGCGGCTTCACTGTCACCGCATGAACCCGCTTCCAATCCATGCCGTCGACAAGCGCCATCAGCTGCGCCTGATTGAGTTGAACCCGATGATGCCCGATCTTCGGCCAGCAGAACTGCGCTGTCTCCAGGCGCTTCGCATAAAGAACAACCCCGGACCCGTCCCAAAAGACGATCTTGATTCTGTCGGCCCGCTTGGCACGAAAAACATAAAGAGCGCCGTCGAACGGATCACTGCCGGCGTCCCGCACCAGCGACAATAACCCGTCCATGCCTTTTCGAAAATCGATCGGATGACTGGCCAGAAAAACTTTGACGCCGGACGGGATCATGCCGAGCGAACCGCGCGCACCACGCGCCGCAAATGTGCCTCATCAGCCATGGCGTCCGCACGGATGACAATATCGCCGACAACGATTTCGATAAATGCCGACGCGGACGTCGCGGGTTCAGGCGAGGCATCCAGCTGCGGCGCCGTCAGGCTGACCGATCCCTTACGCAGCGCCTTCCGACGCCAATCGAAGAGCTGCGAAGGGCCAATACCGATGCGACGCGCGATCTCCGACACGTTCGCGCCAGGCACCAGAGAGTCGGCTATCGCTTGATCTTTGAGCTCATCTGACCATCGCCGGCGCAGACGAACCGGAGCGCCCTCAAGACGTTCCGCAACCGCCTCGATCATATGGAAGCTTCTATCACTAGAACTAGGCGCAGACATAGAAGCTCACATCAATGCTTGTGATCCAGCATCAATAACTGCTCCCAAAATCCCATGCCAGATGGGATCACCTTGCCGCTTACAAATGACTTGCCTAGACGCAAAGCGGTCGGCGCGAAGTGGCCGATGCGGCAACGGGTAATTGGCAGCACGAGATGAACGCGCCAGAAGACCGGAACTGGCTGAAAGCCGTCAATCTGCTTTGAATAGTCTGAGTGCAGAAGCGAAAATTCGCTCAGCTGCGGACTTCCGCCCCGATATTAATTAAACTGACCCGAGAGCATACTTGGCGCTGGCGGGGTAATACGAGCTCCGCGTCTTCAACAGCGACGAAGGCGCTTCAACAGGCTTGTATTTTGTGCGTTACCCTCAATCGGGCAGGAAGCTCAGTTAAGATTAACGACCGTCGGTAAATGCAGTTTTGAAAGAGACGTCTCTCCTGCCGGCGTTTTGGTCGCGCTTTTATCTTCCCGCGTCTCTCGCTGGGCTCCCGAGCGCTTGGCTGTTGTAGCAATACGAGCGGATGAAATCGCCTGCAATAGACGGGGGCCGGTGAACGGCAACTGGCCGGCGGCAGTTATTACAGCGAAGCAACCGATGGCAAGCATCAGGTCTGCAAACCATAAAGATAATTCGCTTCCCTGAGCACAGCAGTTTTCGCCGAAGACCTGGCTGTCTTCGTCAACGAAGGCGTTAGAATCTTGGGTGCTTGTCTCGACTTCCGAAATATTCGCCTGGGAACGTCGGATCGACCGCATGAGGCATCAACCCTTATTTGAAATAACTCGGAGGCTCTGATTCCTTTCGATATTCCGTATCCTATGTCTGAGCCGCAGCGACCAGTCGTAGCTTCGCCAGTCGATAGGCCTCTGGAATGGACACCGTGTAGACAAAGAGGCCGCCCGCAAGCCGGCCGACCAGGCTTTGCGCTGGCGTCGTCAAATGCCAGGTGATCATCGCCATCAGGATCATGAACATCTGCATGGTGAAGCCACGTTTCTGTTGGCCGACGAGCACATGCCCCATACCGGGCAAAATGACCGCGACGGCCAAAACGAAATAAGGATTGGGTTCGCCCAACAGCCCGCGCAATTTATTCATCACGCTGCCTCGGATTCTTTGGCAGGCGCCGCATCAAGAGTCGCGGCGATGGCGATCAACCGGTCGAGCAGCGCCTGCACCAAAGCGGGATCGACGCTTGGCTCGGTGAAAGTTGCCTGGCGCAGCACGAGATAATCGGCACGTTCGGCCTGCGCCGCCTGATAGACGAGACGGATGCCATGTGGGGTGACAACGAGCTCTTTGGTCTTCTGATCGTCGAAGACCTCAATGTGCGGTGTGAGTTGATCGAGTGATGGAATAGCCGCGCCAGGCAAAGTCGCAAGCAGGGCATTTTGCGGCCAACTAGCGGGAACCCGCAAGTGCTCATGAAAATCATAGGACGGCGAATAGAATTCGACGCCTTGCGGCCGCACGAGGAAATCGAGCATACCGCGCGTCGGGTTCGGCACCAGCAATGACGCTTTGAGCCAAAGGGATGGCAACTTGCGCCAGCCCATATTGTCGATCACGGGCTCAAGGCGCACAGACAAGCCCTGATAGCGTGCCTCAAGGACTGGATAGTTCATTCCCTCTTGCGTCACCCGGTAGGTTTCGAAGAGCCGCGTGCTATTGGCGAAGAATTCGCCGCGGCGCTGGCGCGCCCGCCGTGCGTCCCTGGCATAAAACCAGGGAAGAACGGCCAACGCCGCCAAGGTGAGGAGGAAAGCCACCATCGCTCAATATCCAATCGGCTTCGGCCAGGACATCGTAAACTGTGCTCCGCGACGCACGTAACGATAGCGGTAGAAGGCGAACCAGACCGAGGCGATGATGTAGAATGCCATCATCGCGAGCAGCTGACGGCCGTAGCCGAGGTACACGGCGAAGAACGTCGTGATGCAGAGGAACATCAGCGTAAACGCCGGCACCGGATGGAACGGATGCTCGAAGCCGCGACGGATTGTGCCAAGCGGCCATTTGCGCCGGAATGCCCACATGTTGAGCGGCATGAACGTGTAGTTCAACAGCCCTGACAGGATCGAGAAAGTGATGATCTCCGCGAGCGGAATATAGAGGGCAAAGACCACCGCAATCGGCGTCAGGAACAGGATCGAGCGGAACGGCGTCCGATATCTCGGATGCACGGCGCCAAACCATGTCGGCAAATAACGATCCCGGCCCATCGAAAACCAGGCGCGCGCCGAGTCGTTGATGCAGCCGTTCGCCGAAGCGATCGCCGACAATAAGGTCCCGATGAAGAGCAGCACCGTGAGGAAATTACTGCCGGTCACACGGGCCGTGTCGTAAAGCGGCGCGAGCTCATTATCCCAGCCGATATATTCCCAAGGCAGCAGGCCGCAGGAGACATACCAAGTGATCGCGGCTGCGATAAGCAGAGTAATCATGCCGCTCATCGTGCCAAGCGGCAGAGCCCGCCCCGGCGAGCGTACTTCCTCGGCGGCCTGGCAGGTGCCCTCGATACCGAGGTAGTACCAGATGCCGAAATGCAGCGCCGCGATCACGCCGAGCCAGCCGTAAGGTAGGCCGGTGAGCAGATCCTTATGCAGCAGCATCGCCGTAGGATTCCACGGCTGTATGCCGATGAAGAGGATGATGATTGTGGTGAAGGCCGCGGCCGTGATAATGAAGTTGACTGTCAACGTCGCAAAGACGCCGCGATAATTGAGCCACGTTAATACCGCGAGGCAAAGCACAGTAAAGGGCTGCCAGGGGATATCGTGTCCCAATTGCTGCGCACCGATCTGCACAAGTTGCCCCGCCACTTGAATATCGCTGGCGTTCAGCATCGTATAGGTTAGCACCATGAACAAGCCGACGTTGAAGGCCATCAATGGCCCGATTGTATGCTTGGCTTGCGCATATTGACCGCCAGCCGCGGCCACAGTGGATGTGATCTCGGAATCGATCATCGCCACGCAAGTGTAGAGAAGGCCGGAGACGAAGCAAGCGATCAGCGCGCCGAACGCGCCGCCCTTGCCGACACCATAGTTCCAGCCCATGAACTCGCCGACGAGGACGATGCCGACGCCCAGACCCCAGACGTGGATCGGCCCCAGAACCTTGAGCAAGTTGATGTCATGTCCGAAGGACGGCTGCGGAGTTGCTGCAATATCGGACATGATTATTCCCCCGGCTCGGTCGGAAATAGCTCATCGACGCCCTCGCGCGAGCTGAGCAGAACGTCTTCGTTATATTTGAGGTTGACGCGGAAAAAGTCCCACACCAGCCAAATGAAAATGGCAGCGGCTATAATCCACGCTACCCATCCGGAGATCGCCCACATGTGCTACCCTCAATTTGATCGAGTGGCGGTTCAGTCGAATTTCTCGGCGATGACTTGTTTGTATTCTCGCCCAGACATGACCATCAGGAATATAAAATAGCCCAAGATGACTGCAGCGGTGACAAGCACGCCGATCGTGTCGACGTCGTAGTAGAACGGCATGGTAATAATGTCGGCGGCACTCTCTTTGGTATAGCCAAGCTTTTTCCACTGCCGCACCATTACTGGATTTTGCCCGAGAGATTCCCAGGTCAGGCCTTTCCATACCTTCGTCGTCTTGTCGGCGGCCATCGTATAGCTAACGCCCGTCGGCAGTTTTTCGACACGCGACGGTACGGCGATGCCGAGCCAGATCGGCAGGAATAGGGACGCGAAAACGAGCGCGAGCAGAAAGCCAACATCGAACAATTGACCGAAAAGGCCTTGCTTCGGCGGGATGTAGGTGGTCGTTGCCATCGGATGCTCCTCAGTGACCGGCGTCGAGATGACGAATGTCGATGGCGTAGATGTGCGCTTTGTCTTCTCCGTAGTGCTTGATCATTGCGATGATCGAGCTCGTGTTGAAGATCAATAAGAGCGCAGCGCCGATCCAGCAGACGACCTCAACAGACTTCTCCGCGATGAAGCCGCGGACGGCGAACATGACGAAGAAAACGGTGAGCCAGAGGACGACAACGAGGAACCCTGCGGTCAATTTATCACGCGTGAACATCGCCTCGATGCGGTCTTGCATACTTTGGGAAGTGGGAAGGGATTCCGTGCTGATCGTCATATGTGGCACTTTCTTCGCGGAGTCGGGAAGCTTACGAAGCAGTTCCTCCAAAGAAACTGATTTTCTCCTAAAACAAACGCCGTGCCATGTTCTGGGGCTCTCTGACGCGCGAGAAATTCGGAGATTGAGACCTGCCCTACTTTGAGGCAACTGCCTTAGTGAATTGCAATCACTGCTTAAATCTCGCTCATAAATTATACGACAGTATATTGAAAGTGCTCTCTATGGACGCATTGCAGCACAATTATTGCGCCGCAATATACTAACGTATAGCGTGGACTAGGCCGCTTTTGGATACGTTCTGGCAGAAGATTTGCGTGCAAACCTGCGCTTCTTCGGGTGCGGGTTAATTAAATTGCTGACTAACAGGCAAATCGAAAATCGGTCTGTCCAACCAAGCTGCGTTCTTGAGAAAGCCCTTATAGCGATACTGGCTAGCATGATCTTTCTTCGAACTATGGACACCTTCTCCCCGGTGCCGAGCCGGGATCTTGGCTGCACCCCAAAGCTCGCTAGCCGCGCTGTGGTTCTTTGCGCGACGCGCGACATTCCGCAATGAAATGCCTGCTCTCGGCGGAGTCGCCACCCAAAAATGGTGCCTACTGAACTCGTGGTCCGCTTTCCCTCAGGCCGAAGCGGCGCATGATTTTACATGCAACGCATTTGCTATAACTGATGCTCAGCGAGACTATTTCGCGAGAAGCAGATCAATGCCCTGGATCTTCTTGACCAATTCAGCGACGGAGCGAGTCTTCATCTTCCGCATCGCGTTCGCGCGATGCACCTTGATAGTGACCTCTTGAAGGCCAAGCTCTTTAGCGATTTCCCTGTTCGTGAGACCACAGCAGACATAGGACAATATTTCGCGCTCGCGGCGGGAGAGCAGGCTGACGCAAGCATGCACGTCTGCGGCGTCTTGTTCTGCCTGACGTCGTGAACAATCCTGATCTATGCCGTCGCGAATCGCATCAAGCAAATCCTGCTCGCGAAACGGCTTGAGAAGAAAGCTTATCGCGCCGTTCTTCATAGCACGCACAGACATTGGAACGTTTCCGTGACCTGTGATGAATATGATAGGAATATGGTCTTGGCTCTTATGCAGTTCCCGTTGAAAATCGAAAGGGTCGCGGCCTGGCATTCGAACATCGAGAAGAAGACACGATGGCGTCGCAACGCGCGAGTGCTTGACGAATTCGTCAACTGACCCAAAGCTAAGTGCTTGGCAGCCAATCGACCGTAGCCAACTATGAATGGCCTCTCGAAAGGCACTATCATCATCAACAATGTAGACGAGCGGTGCTACTTCAATCATCAACCATGGCTCGATCTGGCAGGCGTGGGAAGTCGGATAGTGATGATGGTTCCAGTAGGTTTATTGTGCGAAGCTTGGATCGAACCGCTATGTGACGTGACAATCGAGCGGCTGATAGCCAATCCGATACCCAATCCTCGCGCTTTGGTCGTATAAAACGGATCAAAAATCTGCTCAAGATGTTCTGAAGATATTCCGGCGCCAGTGTCTTGTACCTCTATCGAAACCAAGCCCCCGGAAGCACTCGTTAGAAGTGTCAAATTACGGTTCTCGCTTTTGTCATGGCTCATTGCCTCGATGGCGTTGTTGATGACGTTGATAAGGAGTTGCTGAATCAGCGTGCGATCCCCGTCAATCAAAAGTGAGTTCGGATGTAAACGCATGCTCACGCGAATTCTATGTTGCTCGATCTCGTCAGAAAGAAAGGCAATCGCCTCTCTCATCAGCTCCGCGACATCGAATACATTTCGATCTGTTAATGAAACGCTGGAAAGACGTCGAAGCCCTTGAATGACGCTTTCAGCACGCTGGGTATTGAGAGTTGCGGAGTCAATCGCCGCCCGGGCTTCGCGAAAGTTTGCGGGCGTCATGTCCAGCCAACGTCGAGCAGCAGCGTTGTTCATGGCCGCCGCGCCTATTGGTTGACTAATCTCGTGAACTACGGATGTAGCCAACTCGTTTATCGACACGTTGAGCATGGTTCGAGCAGCTTGATCGCGCGCTTTGCGCATACTCGCTTCAGAATGTACAATCTTGATGCTCAAGTAAGTCACACTCGCGATAGCGAAAAGACTTATAAGAACGTCGATCAATCCCGCCTCATTGAACTTTGTGATGTTGAAGCCAGTGCCCTTCCAGTAGCTCGCGATTGTCAAAATGCAACAGGTCAAGCCGGCGATTAAAATGTCTCTGGCGGTACCAGATCGCAGAACGATCATTATCAACGTTACGTACAATACAGAAATTGGGATATCGACGCTTGTGACCGCGTCTAAAGTAAATATTGCGACCGCTGTTGCACAGAAGAGAAACCAGACAAAACGACGCTTTGCCATCTTTAAGTCTCAGCCATTTTATGTGCCTAACTTGCCAATAGACACTTGACGCCGGAACTTCCTAACGTAAAGGCGGCATCTTTGGCTCTACATATGGGCGCAACGTTAGCTGAGCCGCGAAAGTTTTCTAGCCTCTCGCAAGTCCTTGTAATTGCTTGCAGTAATTTTCGCGATATAAAATTGTTAGACGCTGCTCATGTCGTTCGCACTACGGCGGCGAGCCACTCTTCGTGCTTGGGCTTCCTTGAGATGTATACTTGGGCACGTCTTACCTTCCGCGTCGGCGGAATCCGCCCCGCCCCCACGATGCCAGGCGGTAAGGGAGGATCCGGCAGCAGACCAAGCTCTCTTGCCGCCTCGATCGCGACAAGTCCAAGCAGATAATGCAGTACGGCAAGCCGGTGAGTAAACTCGCAAGCGCGCTCCGGCGCGCCGCGGCGGCGCATGGCCAACACGAGAAGCGGATCGGTCGACAAGATGCGAATTGGCCGGATTGGTACGCTGACTATATCGTTCGAGAGCAAGCGGGAGAGCAACTCCCGTCTTGAGCGGTGGTTTTTGTCGCTCGTCTTGCCGGCTAATTGCTCATATCGAGTGCCCAGAAGACGAGATAACGCGTGCCAGGTGCGTAGGCAGTCGCAATGCCGAGGTGCCGCATCTTGGTGGCAAGAAGGTTGGCATTATGCTCCGGCGAATTACGCCAGCCAGCGAGTGCGGCCGGTAGAGAGAAATAACCGGCCGAGACATTCTCGACCGCGGTGGTTTGCGCGAGGCCAACTGCATCAAACCGCGCGCTGAGCGTGCCGTCGATCGTATGGCTGAGGACGTTGTGCGCAGCCATTGAATCGGCTTGCGCCTGCGCCAATCCTTGCAGGATCGGGTCAGGCGTGACAGCGCCCAGACCATGCGTATCGCGATATTGCGAAATCAGGCTGGCGGCTTGTGCCGGATCGACGCGAACGTCACGCGCAGCGCGTTCCCGATCGGTCAAGTTGTCGTCTGTGAAGAAGGCGTCCCAAGCGGTTTCGTAATGTGTTTCCGGGGCGTTTGCGGGGCTGATGGCGATCCAGATTGCGGACAACAAAAGGTTGAACCAGGCCAAGAGGCGGCGGAAGTTGTAGCCAGCGGCGGCGAGCACGGCGTTGATCGCGTCGCCGGCCTGTCCGGCAAGATAATTGCGGCCCATGCGATGTTCAGATTTGGCATGGCCGATGACCGGCTCGACGGCCGAGCGTCTTCGCATCTCGCGCTTGATGGCATCGGTCATGCGGCGCTTTTGGCCGGCGGTATAGACCTTGAAGCGATGTTCCTGCGGCGCATTGTGACCTTTGTAGCCGGCGTCGGCGATAATGCGCTGAAGGGCGGCGCCGACGATGCGTTCGATGGCGGGAATGACGGTGGCAAGCGTATGGCCGTCATAGGGTTTGCCGGGCAGAGCCTTGGCGTGAACGATAAATTGGCCGCCTTTCGAGTGCGCGAGCGTCGTCGCGACCGAGACCTTCACGCCGAACTCGTAAGGCTTGTGCGCCTTGCCTTTGCCGATGCATTCGACCTCTGGCGCATGCAGGCTGAAGACGCGGAGATCGGCATCGGCCGGGGTGCCTTTGATGCGGCGCAGGTTCCTGTTCTGCGCGTGAACCCGGCGCGCCAGCATCAGCTCCTTAGCGAAGGCGTCTTCGAGCGGCGCGTGGGCTTTGATCTTGCGGGCGATGTCGCGGATGGTGCGGCCGAGCTGGGTCTTCAACGTCTTCAGCGCCCGCTTTGCCCGCTTGAAGTGCTTGGCATGCGCATAGCGCTGCTGCTGGATCAAAGCGAACTTGCCGACGCGCACATAGGATTGGCGCAGCCCGACGCCATGTTTCTTGGCGAGCCGCACCAGCCGCTCGCGCGCACGATGCATCAACCGCGCATCGGTCGGGAAGGCGACCGCCTTCGGCTGCACCGTCGTGTCGACAATGACCTTGGTGAAGTCGGCGGGTTTTGCTGCGCCAACGCGCGTCGCCGTTGCAAGGCTCTCCTGCAAAAGCGCGACGAGCCTTTCTTCACCCATCCTTTGCCGCCAGCGCGTGATCGAGGAGCGATCGAAGCGAAGCTTGTGGCGGAAAAACTCCTCGCCACAGAACAGCTGATAATAGGGGTTCTCGACCCAACGATCACACAAAACCTCGTCGGAAAGATCGTGCATGTGCTTCAGGATGGCGAGCCCCGCCATCAGCCTGGTCGCCAGCGGCGGATGTCCCGGCTTGTCGCTGTAAGCGGTACCGAAGCTTGTTTCGAGAAAGCCCCAATCGATCGCCCCGGCGAGCTTCGCGAGCGGATGGCTCATGTCGACGATCTGGTCGAGCCGGGCTTTGAAAAGATCCTTCTGCCCAGTCTCGCGCTGCTCTTTCGGCCGCATCAGAATCACCCTCCGCTTCGTCCCCGAAACGAAGAGAATCACGAGCAGAGCCGCCGATCAATTTGCAAGAAAACCCATCCCCAAGCCGCCAAATCCGGCAAAAACCAATACTGGCCGAGACCCAAAAATCACTCTTAATCAGTAGCTTGGTTGTTCTTCACGGACGACCAAGTTGACTGGTGGCTCCGCGACCGGCTGAGACGGCGGCGGTGCGCAGGCGGCGAGCGTGAACAGCGCGGCGAAGGCGATCTTGCGGCTATATATGTGTGGCATCGTGGATTTAAACGCGGAAGGGTATCAGCAACGCTCTACACCAAGAGGCCGTGTTACGCGAGCTTACGCAGCAAGTCCGTGACTTGTGAAGATTGATAGGGCTTGGGAATAAACGGCACGTTGCGCAGACGCGCCGGCATATCTTTGTCGCGCGAGATACCGCTTATGAATGCAAAGGGAACGCCGTGATCCTGGAGGATTTCGGCAATCCTGTAGCTTTTGCCGTCGGTCAAATTGACGTCGAGAAAAGCAAAATCGAAATAAGGATGCAGCAGCGCATGTTCAGCGGACGCGACCGTGGGCGTGACTACGACATCGGCCTGCCGCACATGTTCAAAGATCATCGATTCCAAAACGATGGCCATCAGCGTTTCGTCTTCGACAACCAAAATGCGCGGTCTGGTCATTGCCCTCTACCCGCAATTTTTCTCCACAGCGACTGTGGACGACGTCTAACGGCATAGTTTCAGCTGACATCGCAATGCCGTATATCGTTCTAATCGCACGCATTGAGCTCAGTTCCATATTCCCTTCTTAAGTCGCGACCATGACGCTTTGCAGCAATGGGGAACTGCAATGCAAAAGCGGCGTTAACCAGTCGAAATGCAGAGATGGAGCACGGCCATGGAGCACAAATCTCCCAAAAGTTTTCGCACCGTCGATTATGTGATTTCGCCGGAAAAGCGTGAGATCAAGCATGAGGCGACGGGAATTTCTTTTCGTTTCAATCACAGCCGCGGCCTCGCCATGCTGAGCCGGCCTGAAAGAAATTTCGAGGAAGAAATTCAGGCCGAATTCGGCGCGCGCACGGCTCTCGATCGCCTGAGCGCCTGGTAACACGAGGGCGTACACTTCGCCCGATTGGCGGCGATCAAGGGGCGCCCATATCGCTGCGAACAGAGTTGAGCAGCTCAATCAGACTGCCCTGTTCGAGGGACTGATCGAAATCCGTTTCGACTTCCGCCATCCAACGCGGTAGACCCGGCAAGGCTCCCGATCAGAAGCTCAACCCCATGCTCGGCGTGAAACCGCCGCCCGGCTTGCTCGGGGCCGGGGCGCCGGGGCCGCCATTGTCCATCGTTGTCGATTGCTCGAAGAATTTTTTTCGCCCCTCCGAGACCGGATCGTCTTTGCCAAGGTCGGTTGTTTTGGACGAATTCGGCGCCGCAATGTCCCAATCTTCGACGCTATCGTTGGTCTTTGGCAGTTTCTTCGCATGCGCCTTATGCGCAGTGTGAGTCGGCACGCCGCTGCTTTGCGCGAAAGATGCCGTGCTCAAAGCACAAAGAATGACGACAGCGATCCCAATGCGAAACTGAAGCATCACGCTTCCTCAAGAGAAATGACCACCGATCTTTTAGCGCAAATCAGGCCCCGATGCTCTCAAATCTCGGAGAGCACCATTGCCCCGTCTCAGCCGCTGATCGCCAAAGCCCCCTTACGCGCCTCCAGCGCCATGACGACGAGCGTCAGGCCACCCAACGCCAGATCCAGGCCGACAAGCAGGGCAAGCGCCCAGAGCGCCGAATCCGGCAAGCCTGTCAGAAGGAAACCGGCCAGCGCGAAATCGACGACGCCATGAACCAAAAGCAATTCCCACCAGCCTGATTGCTCGCGACGATGCGAAACCGCGTAGACGATCATAAAGAAGCCGTCGACGATGAAGAAAAAGGTCAGCACATGCGCCAGCGTTGTCAGGTTGTGAGGCAGTGAAGCGAGACTCTGGAGCGGATTCAAAAGCAGGAAAGCCGCGACCAGCAGGGCCACAACCGCCGAAAGCAGCGCCCAACCGAACCCTGGCGCGTTCCGTCCCTGCAGCGTCGAGATCAGCCCGACGACGCCCGCGAGGAGGAAAAAACCATCCGAGGAAGAAAATCGATACATTGCCGGCGATAAAGGGAATGGCGATTGCCGCCAGCCCAAGCACGAGTAGTGCGGCGCCTTCAGCGAGAAAAAGCTCCCAATGATCGTGGATCGCGCGCGTTGCGTCCGCATCAGTCGATGATTGAAACGTCACCGCCCCCTCCTCCATCAATTGAATTGTGAGCGCCTCTATAGCATCGCTCCGAACCTCAGCCATCCCGAATTGCGCGGAGGCCCGGGCATGCGGCATATCGGCAACAATGAATCTTGACGGTATTGCGGAGGTCCGCGGGATATTCTTCTCCGTGAGGAGCGGCCTCTTGCCTTGCGCAAAAATCGCCGTAGGGTCCCGCCCGGCTGTTCGAAAAGGCCCACAAGGAGTTCCAATGCCCAATGCTGCCGCGCTCGCCGCGCTGGATCAGGAAATCGCCGCCGTTCGTGAAAATATTCGCGATCTGACAGAACAGTCCGCTGCCTATTCCGGCGCCGAGGACGACGCGCTCACCTCCGACCGTCTGGCCGAACAAGAGGCCTTGCTCGCACGGCTTTTGAAAGACCGCGAGGCTGCGGCGAATTAGATTGACGGATATCCCGCCCTAGTCTTACTGCGTCAGAAAGACTAGGCCTTGCCGGCCACTTTGAGCCATCGCAGATCGGTGTACTGCTTCGCTTCCATTGCAATGGCGCGTTGGAGCGCCTCGATATCCGGGTCCGTCTGCGGCTCCCAGCCACACGGACAATCGTCGTTGCATATGTGCGCCGTAGCGACGTCCTTATAGATCGCCCCGATAGCGGACGCGGCAAGGCCCAGCACGGCCATCGGTTTCAAGCCTGTCGTCTGCACAACATGGCAGAAGGCACACAGCACCGCGTGACGCATCTTCTCGCGCGCCATCGCCTCCCGTGTCTCCAGAACGTCTTTATATTCGCCTTTGAATTGCATAATTTGCTCCGTCGCCGCGCCCCGCATCAACGAATAAGAGCCTTATATAATATCTACAAGCCTATGATTTTATTTGATAAATAGAATAATTTGAAACTGCTGTCATGCCGCTTGGACATCGGTTTTTGCGGTATCGATGATGCGCAGGCCGCTGTCCTCGATGACGAGCGCCGTGAGCTTGCCGGTCGCGTAAGCCGCTGTGTCGATGGCAATGCGGTTGAGATGATATTCCACGTCATGGACGGGGCTGTGCCCGTGGATGACGATTTTGCCGAAATCGCCGCCGTGGCGTAGAAATTCGTGCCGTATCCAGATGAGGTCCTCTTCCGCCTGAAGCGGGAGATCGATGCCGGGCCGCACCCCGGCATGAACGAAGAAGAAATCGCCCTCGCTGTAGGAAAGCTTCAGCTCGCGGAAAAATTTCCGGTGGCTTTCTGGCAGTGCCGCCGCAAAGGCGCGTCCGAGATCGCTGAGCCGGCTACCCGCGACGGTCGCCGACGTCAGCCCATAGGAGGCTAAGGTCTCGACTCCGTGCATCATGAGCCAGTCACCCATTGCGGCAGGATCATCGATCGCCTGAAGCAAGAGCGCATCGTGATTGCCCTTGAGCGCAACAAGCTCATGCTGTTGCGCCCGCGCCAGAATCAGATCGATCACTTCGCGCGACGCAGGCCCGCGATCGACGTAATCACCGAGCATGACCTGAATCGCGCGCTCCACCGGGCGTTGCTCGAGATCGGCATCGATCAATGCGAAAAGACGCTCCAACAGGTCCGCGCGGCCGTGCACGTCCCCGATGGCATAGATGCGCAAAACCTTCAGCGAGTTGCGGCACGTGATCTTCCCAATTCGAGCCCCCAAGAATAGCGCGATTCGGTCCGCTCGCCACCCCACGATATGAGGAGAACGCAGGTCAGCATTGAGCTAAGCGTCTGGGTCTAAAGAATAATTTAATTGCTATACCCTCGTGTATATAGCTAGCTCTGCCGGCGTGTGCTGCACGGCTTGCATAAGCCTGCAAAATCTCAGAACGCAGCGGCCGGGGGGCCATCCTAAATGCTGTTAAATCGGATGCGCGCGCCGCGAGGCCGCGTACAAAGAGCCTTTGCGCGTTTCGCCGACTTTAGCTTGATCTCCGCTTTACTTGGTTTCGTGAATTGCTCCGCTCACGCCCAGCAGGCGACAGCGCCTTCCGCGTTGCCGACGATCAATATTCAGGGCGCTCAGGCAACGAACGTCGCCAATCCCATTCCAGCGGATGCTTATCGCGCGCCCTATCAACCACCGCCGGCCGATCTCGGACCGTTGGGCAGCAAACAGAGCGTGGCTGATACGCCGCAATCTGTGACAATCGTTCCCGAATCCTTGATCGAGAATGCGGAGGCCCAATCGGTCAACGATTGTCTGCGCTATTTGCCGTCGGTCGAGGTTCGGGATCAGCAAGGTCTTGAAGTGTCGCGTCCGCAGTCGCGCGGCTTCGAAGGCTCGATCGTCCAGAATGTCCGCCTCGACGGCCTCAATTATATCGGCACGTCGGCCATTGATTGCGAAAACCTTCGCGGCGTCGAGGTTCTGAACGGTCTTGCTGGCGCGCTCTACGGACCAGAATCCCCTTCCGGCGTGTTCAATTACCTTCTCAAGCATCCGACCGATCAGAGCTTCTTCACCTATCGAGAAGATTACGATTCACAGAGCATATTCACCGAGCAGATCGATGCCGGCGGCCGCGTCGGGCAGGATGGTCGCCTAGGCTACCGCGTCAATATCGTCCATGGCTCCGGCGAGGGCTATGTCGACGAAAGCAGTACGGACCGTACGCTCGGAAGTATCGATCTCGACTATCGTTTCGACAACAACACCGACGTTGAAGCCTATTACAGCCATTACGCCACCGACGTTACCGGGATGCCCGGTGAACTCGTCTTCGGCAGCAGCCAGACGAGTAAAACGAACCACAGCACGTTTTTGCCGCAGGCGGTCAATCCTACGCAACCGGGCTTAGGACAGCCGGGTGCTGGCGACAACCTCGTCAGCGATACGGGCATGCTCAAAATTCGGCATCAGATCAATCAGGACTGGACCTTCGAGGCTGGTGGCCTTTACGAGAACGCCAATCGCGGCCTCTTCGGCATTACTGACGTGCTGCAAGACAACAGCGGCAATTACAATGTCGTAAAAAACTTTACCGCCGTTCCGCGCTTTACCGTTGGGAGCAACAGCGCCTATCTCAATGGCCGTGTCTGGCTCTATGGGATGGAAAACGACATCGCGCTCGGCACAAACGGTTTCATCAACGGCCAGTACAATTACAATCCGGCAGTGGCGACGCCGACGATCGGCACCGGAAATCTTAATGCGCCAAGCGCGCTTGCCTCGATTCCGGGCTTCCCGGCGCACGGGCCGCAATACGAAGCTGGAAAGATATTCTCACAGTCGATTATCACCGGGGATACGCTCCATTTCAATCGGCAGTGGGCGCTCCAGGCTGTATTGAGCACCGCATGGATCCACTCGTCGAGCTTTAATCCGACAGGCGCGACCACAAGTTCGACGGGCGCCAACGCGACTCTCAGCCCGACCGTAAGTCTGATCTATAATCCCATCTCGCCGCTGACGACCTATTTCACCTGGGCCAACAGCACCGAACTCGGCGATCAGGCCCCGAGCGCCGGCGTCACCAATCCCAACGTGTTTATGTCGCCCTATCACGACACGATGTACGAACTCGGCGCCAAATACGCCTTCAATCCGAACTTCCTTGTTACGGTCGATGGCTTTCGCATGACACGGCCACTCGCAGAAAGCGTCGTGACGAGTCCGACCACAAGCGTGTTCGAGGTGACCGGAACTCAAACCAATTGGGGCGGCGAAGTCTTCGCGCAGGGCGATATCACGCCCGAGATCAGCGCCTTCGGCGGCGTCACCTATATCGACGCGCGGCTGGTCAATACCGGCAATGTTGCAACGAATGACATGCTCGTCATCGGTGTGCCGCATTGGAAAAGCGACATCGCCATTGATCTGCACCCGGATTATTGGCGCGGCTTTGCTGTCACCGGCACGGTTCATTACGAAAGTGCCCGCGCGGCGAACAACACCAATACGACGTTTGCCGATTCCTATACGACGCTCGATCTTGGCGCGCGCTATTCGACGATCATCTACGGCCATCGGACGACAGCGCGTTTCCAGGTCGTCAACGTGACCGACAAATTCTATTATTCCTCGATCGCCGATGGCGCCTCTATCGTTGGTGCCAATGGCGGCAACACCGCCTGGCTCGGTACGCCAAGAACGTTCGAAGCGAGCGTTGAGGTGAATTTCTAGATGTTCATTCGTTGGGCCGGAGCACTTTCATCGGCGGCAATGTGGGCAATCGGTGCGGCGGCTGCCACGGCCGATCCGGCGCCCACGCAGACAGTGACGATCTATGCCGCCGGTTCGTTGAAGACTTTTGTCGCTTCATTGGCCGAAGAAAAGAGCCCGCTCGCCGGCCTTAATTTCAAGCCAACGTTTGCCGCGGCCGGCCTGCTGCGGGCAAAAATCGAGGCTGGCGCGAAGGTCGATCTTTTCCTCTCCGCCGACATGAATTCGCCGCGCAAGCTCGCGGCGGAAGGCCAGGCATTTTTGCCGCCCGTCGCCTTCGCGCGCAATCGGATGTGCTTTTATGCGCCTCGACGATTTGGTGTGACTGCCGACAATCTCGTCGCTCGCCTGCTGCTAGCCAGTCTCAGGATCAGGGCATCTGCGCCCGGCGCTGACCCGAGCGGCGACTATGCCGTCGCGATATTCGATCGCCTAGACCGGCTGCATCCTGGCACCGGCAAAATTTTGCGCGACAAGGCCGATGTGCTCCGCACAGCGCTGAAGGGCGACCCGCCCGGCGCATTTGCGGCGGAGTTCAAAGCAAATCGAATCGACGCGATGATTGCCTATTGCAGCGCCGATGCCGCACTCGAAAAAGACGTGCCAGATCTCGAAGCGACGCCATTTCCAACCGCGCTGGATCCGGCCCCCGTTTTTGGGCTGGTCGTCCTTACTGATCGGCCGGCGGCCCTTAAGACAGCTCTTTTCGTGCTGTCCGAGCCGGGTCAGGCGCTTTTGCGCCGCGCCGGCCTCATCCCCCTGCTCGCGCCCAACCCCTGAGCCTTCAGCCACTTGCCAGCCACCGGCCCTTAGATTAGTCTGAGCGCCTCAATTGTTTACGCGAGGCACGTGTGCGTTTCGGCGCCGGACATCTGCAGCGAAAGGAACTGGCGCTTCTGCCGGCTTCGCTGCCGCTCAGCCTGCTTCTGCTTACCTGCCCCTGAGCGCCGGCCGGGTCATACCCGGGCACTCAGGGGAGCGTTGCACCAGCCTTTCGCCAATCTTCAACTTTGAGCAGTCCAATGACCGAGTCCGTTCAATCCAACGGCGCCAAAGCCGCCGATAAAAACCGTGTTTTGATTTTTGACACCACGTTGCGTGACGGTGAGCAATGCCCCGGCGCGACTATGACCTTCGAGGCCAAGCTCGAAGTCGCCCACCTGCTAGATACGATGGGTGTCGATATCATCGAGGCCGGCTTCCCCATCGCCTCCGAAGGCGATTTCGAGGCCGTCTCCGAGATCGCGCGCCGCACGAAACATGCCCGCGTCGCCGGCCTCGCCCGCGCGATGGAGCGCGACATTACCCGCGCTGGTGAGGCCGTGCGCCATGCCGCCCAACCACGCATCCATACGTTCGTCTCGACCTCGCCGATCCATCTCGAGCATCAGATGAATAAGAGCGCGGAAGCCGTGCTTGAAATCATTGCGAAGACGGTGACGCAGGCACGCAATCTCGTTGATGACGTCGAATGGTCGGCGATGGACGCGACGCGCACGCCGATCGATTATCTCTGCCGCTGTATCGAGGCGGCGATCAAGGCCGGCGCGACGACAATCAACCTGCCCGACACGGTCGGCTATGCCACACCTGCCGAATATGCGGCCATGTTTGAGACAGTACGCAATCGCGTCCCGAATGCCGATAAGGTCATCTTCTCGGTTCATTGCCATGACGATCTCGGCCTCGCCGTCGCCAATACGCTCGCTGGCGTTGCGGCGGGCGCGCGGCAGATCGAATGCACGATCAACGGCCTCGGCGAGCGCGCCGGCAATGCCGCGCTGGAAGAGGTCGTGATGGCGTTGAAGACGCGTAGCGACAAACTGCCCTATCACAGCAATGTCGATGCGACGATGCTCATCCGCGCGTCGAAGCTCGTCTCGGCAGTCAGCTCCTTCCCAGTGCAATACAACAAGGCGATCGTTGGCCGAAACGCTTTCGCGCACGAAAGCGGTATCCATCAGGACGGCATTTTGAAGAATGCGCAGACCTACGAAATCATGACGCCGGAGAGCGTCGGCCTCAGCAAAAGCTCGCTCGTCATGGGCAAGCATTCTGGTCGTCATGCCTTCCGCGAGAAGCTGCGCGAACTCGGCTACGAGTTGGGCGAGAACGCGCTGCAGGATGCCTTCACCCGGTTCAAGAACCTCGCCGACCGCAAAAAGACCGTCTACGACGAGGATCTGGTGGCGCTTGTCGATGACGAGCTCGCCAGCGCGCATGAGCGGATCAAGCTCGTCTCGCTGACCGTGATGGCCGGCACCGGCGGTCCGCAATCGGCGGCGCTGACACTCAATGTCGAAGGCACGCAGAAGACGCATCAGGCGACGGGCAACGGCCCCGTCGATGCCATCTTCAACGCCGTCCGCGCGTTGGTTCCGCACGAAGCCGCGCTCGAACTCTATCAGGTTCACGCCGTCACGCAGGGCACAGACGCCCAGGCGGAAGTCACCGTGAAGCTCGCCGAAGGCGGCCGCTCGGTGACGGCGCGTGGCGCCGATCCAGATACGCTTGTGGCTTCTGCTCGCGCCTATATCGCCGCGCTCAACAAGCTCGCCGCCCTGCATCGCGGCAATCAGGCGAGCAAGGCCAGTTAGTCGCCATCGCGGGTCGCGCGTCCGGAGGCAAATAACGCCTCCGGCGCGGTTCCGGCTTGCACAGCGCGCAATGTTCGCTTACATGCTGCCGACGCGTTGCTTCCAGCGGCGCAGGTGGTCTGCCTCACAGGCGTGAGGGCGCATAGCTCAGTTGGTAGAGCAGCTGACTCTTAATCAGCGGGTCCAAGGTTCGAGCCCTTGTGCGCCCACCACAAAATCAAAGACTTAGCCGAGATTTCCAGCGCGCGTTAGACGCTTTTTCGGCCGTGTGGACTCAGGTTTGTCCCGGACTTCGTTCCGAGCTTGTCGAGCACTTCACGCATCTTCGATGTCACATCGCCTGTCGATAAATATCGTTTTGATTTAGCGGACGTCGACGCGACCCTTGCCATCTACCTTCTTGCTCAGAAGGCGGTGCTCACTTCAAGTCGTCCAAATCCGCCCGGCCCAACCACGCTGTCATTAGCGTAGCCGCCTGAGAGATCAATTTCGACATTCTTTATTTTCAGCCCCGTGACACTTATGCCGGCGCGCAGCTGAGTGAAGCGTTCGTCACCGAGCGTGCCGATGTCTGGACCAATGAAAATGGCCTTATTGAAAAAATCGTAACCGAATGAGCCGTTGCCGTAATAGGTGAGGAACGCACTCGAGAATTCGGCTTCCGCGTGAAGCTGAGTTCTGCTCGTCGGGTTATACCAATCGTCGGTGCGAACCTTCACGCCGAATTCGGTCCCGACAACTTTATTTGTTGGGTCGGCCGCGGATAATGTGTCGTTCTCGGCATTAAAGCCGCCGAGAAAATTGAGCGAATAATTGTCACCTTCAAATGCATAGCCGCCCAAAAAATCTCCCGAGAGCGAAACGCCCTTAATACCGTTGCCTGCGCTATCGAAATATTTATACCATCCACCGTCACCAAGTATGTAAAGGCGGAGCCCTGATGTATCGAGATCCTTGAAGGGCGCTACCATTCCGCCGGCATAAGCGTCGAAGCTGAGTTTGCTAACGTCAACGCCGGTGAAGGCGATGACGTGTTTGGCTGAATCATCCTCGGTGTCCGCGCTCGGCGATGCCGCTGCATCAGCGAGCATGCCTGTGTTTCCAGACGGGCCAAAACCAATAAACTTATAATTCACGCCGACTTTGACGATATTCACTTTCTGATAGATTTCTTCAGTGAAAAAACCATTGGCGCCATCCGAAAACGGAACAGATCGGCCGCCGAAATTCATAAAGTCGTATTCGCCGAAAACCGACCAGTTGCGGGCGATCTGATATTCGATGCCACCGCCCACTGTCCATCCAAAGCGCGTGTCGTTCGCGTTGAACGGATCACCGCATGCCGCTGTGATCCCGCCGCTGCGCAATGGCTGCGTGCCGTGGCAAGTAGCAATATCAGTGTAAGAATCTTCCACCCAGGCCGCGCCGCCTTTTCCATAAACGGCAAATGGGCCGAAGATCGCGCCGACATGGCCCGTTGCCGTCGCAAACCATTCGGGATGTGCAGAACAATCCTGATCACCAAATGAGAAGCACGAGAACGAGTCGTTCTTTACACCGGACCAGGTGAAATCGCCCTGGACGCCAACCAGAAGCCAGTTGAAATGATAATCATATCCTGCCTGCAGGCCGGCAAGGCCGCCGCCGACGGAAGGCCGCGCATCGAGCGCCAAATCGGGCGTGGGAAAATTGTCCAGAAAAGTTTTTGAGCCCCATCCGTAGCCGCCATGGGTACCAAAATAGAAACCGGTCCAGGGATCAATCGGCAAAGGGGGCGGCGTCTTATAGATCGGTAAGTCAGCCGCCTGGGCTGCCGAAATTGATACGGCCATTCCAATTGCGAGCGCGTAAAAAGCCGCCGCGAATCGTGCCATGACGTCCCCCGTACGTCATATTCCCTGATCACTTTGGGGACGACTAGTGCTAAATTGGCACAACTAGTGTCATTTTTATGAAAGTTAGCAACGGACCGATGAATTGCTACTGGCGGGAAATCGTTGAAGAGGTTGCCGTTGCGGCACCGTACTTCTTATCCATGAAGATAGCGGACACGCTGATGAGGTCGGCATCGCCATGATCCGCGCAGTACTCTTTTATCTGCCCTTCTTTCAGTTTCACCTTCTCATTGTCGACAACGGCCTTATCATCCTCATAAGTGTAATACCCTTGGAGCCAGGTCACGATATTAGCCGCCGCCGGCTCAGTCGTCTTGAGAAAGTCGGCACATTTAACGGACGCCAAATCCGTTTTCTGAGCGAGAGCCGTTTGTACGGAAAAGACACTTAGCGTTGTGACAAGTACAAACGATAATTTGGGCAACATGGCTGCCTCCTGAAATTAGAGGTTAGAAAAAAGCAATCCAGATTAGAGATAAAAAGTGGATTGCTCGCGTGGCCGCCCTTTATCAATGCGCCAACCGAATCAACCTTAATAATACACCATAATTCCATGCGCCGGTTGCTACGAACAGGCATGGCGAATATTTGGCAAATTATCTACTTTTGCACACATCAATATCAACTCTGCCAATAAATATTTTCTTTACGTTCGAGCCTTCGGTCAACGCAAAAGATGCGTGGCGCGAGGCGATTGAGAAAAACCCATGCATCTCGCTAGGTTATTTCCAACCGTTCCGGAATGCCGCCCGCGCCGATCAGCTGAGCGCATTGAACGCCGATCGCCGACACGGCCGCGCTTCGCGCAGGGGTGGCGCAAGGAATTCGTTTCCAAGCCGCCAGTTGCATCCCGCAAGCTAAACGACGAGCCTGGTCTCGTTGAAATTTGGACTGCGTCAGCGCGCTCGCTTTTGAAGGCACGCTCATGCCTGCAAGTCCTTGACGATAGTGACCGCACAGAGCTTGGCGCGATCACAAATATTGATACGCTCGAAACCGCTCTCGCAGCGCGCATCTTGTTGCGCTTGGCCTTATCTCGCGCTTCCAACCATAGTATCGCGCCGTCCTCCTGGCGCTTCGCGCGCCTCGAATCGGGACAATTGGAAGTGGCCGAGGGGCTCCCGCAAATCCGCTTTAGCATATCTCATTGTGATGCGTTGGTTGGCGTCGCGGCGTCTTCGACTTTTGATGTTGGATTGGATGTCGAAAGCGTGGATTCGCCGATGAGCCACGCCGTCAAGGATTCGTTTCTGACCTACCCGGAACGGCAGAGGCTTGCGGGACTCGGAGCGATGCACAGCGCGCGAGGCGCAATTCGCATCTGGACTTTGAAGGAAGCATTTTCAAAGCTTCTTGGATCTGGCTTTGCCAGCGAATTTCAGCAAATGGATTTTTGCATTTTCCCGGAGCCTAAACTCGCCTGCGAGCCAAGTTTCAGCGCCACGCATGCGCATTTTGAGTCGTTATACATCGATGCTCAGGACAGCCTTTGTCTGGCGACACTTGCTGTCGGCTCGCAATCGCGGTTCGGCGGCGGCGAAATACAATTCTTGAATTTAATCGAACAGGAACGCGAACATTCAAGCCGCGTTGGTCCGGCCCCTTCCGTCGCGGCCTCTTTGAGAGAGATGTAAGTAAGGGAGACGGAAAATGACGTTTGCGCTTGAAAGAAAATTCCAATCTCCGGAGCGTACGATCGACGAACCGAGATTGATCCATGAATATTTCGAGCGACAGGCGGACCGGCGGCCCAATCATCCGGCGCTAGAGTGCGAAGACCGCATTCTGACCTACGCTGAGCTCGAGAAGTCCTCGAACAAAATCGCCCGTTTTCTGCGAGCCCGGGATGCTGGTCCCGGAAGCTTGATCGGAATATATTTCAACAGATCCTGCAATCTGTTTGCGGCCATTCTCGGCGTGCTTAAAACCGGCGCCGGCTATGTGCCGATCGATCCGCAAATTCCCGTTGAACGGCTTTCGCAGATTGTTAGCGACGCAAATCTCTCGATCCTGCTGACCAATGATGCCCTCGCGGAACCTATCCGTTCGCTCATAAGCTGCTCCTTAGTCACGCTCGATCGACAGAGGTTTGAAATCGAGTCCTTTTCTTCCGCGCGGCTCTCTTCCCCAGCAGCCAGCCACGATGATATCTGCTACGTGATTTATACCTCTGGATCGACGGGGCGCCCCAAGGGCGTTGCGCTTGAGCACAGAAATGTCGCGAATTTTATCAAAGCACTCAGGACCGACTACGGCCTCAAACCTGGTGATCGTGTCTACCAGGGATTCTCTGTCGCGTTCGATGCCTCTGTCGAAGAAATCTGGGCCGCATTCTCACTCGGCGGAACGCTTGTCGTACCATCGGACGATGTCACAAAATCGCCCGAGCACGTCGCGTATTTCATAAACAGGAGGCGAATTACCTATTTTTCAACTGTCCCAACCTTTCTCTCTCTTATTACCGATGATCTTCCAGGTGTAAGGCTTCTTGTGGTCGGCGGAGAGGCGTGTCCTCCCGCGCTTGTCGGTAAATGGGCGACGCCCTCACGCCGGATGCTAAATACCTATGGTCCGACCGAAACCGCGGTCGTTGCCACTCTCTGCGACTGCGTAGCTGGCGGGACTGTAACGATTGGGCGCCCCCTACCCGGCTACGTTTGCCATGTCGTCAACGTGGATTTGCAGGAAGTACGCGTTGGAGAAGTCGGCGAGCTTTACATCGGCGGCGAGAGCGTCGCGCGCGGATACATGAATTTGCCGGAAATAACGGCTCAGCAATTCGTCGAGAATCCATTCCCTTCGACAGCGACGGCCGCGCCACGCCTCTACCGAACCCGGGATTTGGTTCGCACCAGGTCCGACGGTGCATTCGAATTTGTCGGGCGTAGCGATGACCAGGTGAAAATTCGCGGCTATCGGATCGAATTGTCGGAAATTGAATCCGTTCTTCTGGAGCATCCTTCGGTTCGAACGGCCGCAGTGATCGTCCACGAGCGGGAGAACTTCAAGGAAATCGCAGCCTATATCGTTCCCGCAGGCAGCTTCGGCACGATGCAGATGCGGAGCGTTGCCGAACTTCTCTTAAATCGCCTGCCAGAATATATGCAGCCGAAATACCTCGAGATTCTCGATGAACTTCCCAGAACGACCGGCGGCAAAATCGATCGCAAGGCGTTGCCGGCGCCAACGAGTGCCTTCCTTATTCAGGAACGTCCGTTTAGCGCGCCCGAAAATGATCTTGAGGCAAGGATCGCGGGTGTATGGAAGACACAGTTGAATATTGGACCGGTTTCGGTCGATGACGATTTCTTTCGAGACCTTAAGGGAAATTCCCTCTTGGCTGCACATGTCGTAACCGAATTGCGGACACGGCTCGGCACGCTGAACATTTCAGTCAAGGATATTTACGAGTATAGGACGATAAAAAAGCTCGCATCACACCTGCGCGAACATGGATTCGCTTACGACGAACAATCAGAAGACGCACCGGCAACGACCGAAAGCACATCCGAGACGCACATTCATGTAGGCGTTTTGACCCGCTGGCTTTGCGTCTTCCTCCAAACTTTATCATTGGCGATCTATTATGCGGTTCTTTCCGCACCGCTTGTTTGCTTCATTCTTATCTGCGAGCGCTTTTATTCCGGAAGGATGGAAATCGCCGTGGCCGGGCGCCTCTCGACGCTCCTCGGTTTCGCAACATGGCCCGCTTGGTTGCTCATTGGCATCGCGGTGAAATGGCTGGCTGTCGGGCGATACAAAGCCGGACGGTATCCGGTTTGGGGCATCTACTATTTCCGGTGGTGGCTTGCGAACCGTTTCCAGTCGCTCGGCTGGCCGGACATGCTGATCGGCACACCGCTCATGAGCATTTTTTATCGCGCGATGGGCGCGCGTATCGGCAAAAACTGCGTCATCGGAACGTCGCTCTGCGGCGCTTTCGATCTTGTCTCCATCGGCGACAATTCCAGCGTCGGGCCCGACGTTCAATTATTAGGCTACCGTGTTGAAAATGGATGGCTGATGCTCGGCACCGTCGACATCGGAGCCGAATGTTTCATCGGAATGCACACCGCGATCGGCCTCAATATCGTTATGCAGGATCAATCCTGTATTGATGACGATTCGCTTTTACCGGATGGATCGATCTTGTCGCGCGGCGAGCAAAGAGCCGGTTCGCCACCCATGAAAGCCGAGGTCTTGCATTCCGAAGGTCGCGAGTGCCCGAGGAAAACACGCGCGTTTCTATTCGGATTAATTCATCTCGGCTTGATCTACCTTATGGGCTATTTTCTTATCGCGAGCATACTGCCAAGCGTCGCTTTAGTTTGGTATGTGCTGCAGCGTTGGGGTGTAGCTCCGGCCATAGCTTCCGTCTACATCGCTGCACCCCTGACGACAATTTGGTACGCGGTTCTGACGATCCTCGTCAAGCGCCTGTTTATCGGACGTGTAAAACCAGGCGTCTTCCCGGTCGCAAGCTCACGCTATTTGCAATATTGGTTTTTGCATTACTTGATGAGAAACACGAGACAGCTTCTTCTGCCACTTTATGCGACGCTGTTCCTGCCAACGTTCCTTCGGTTCATGGGAGCCAAGATCGGCAAACACGTCGAAATCTCGACTATCACCAACGTTATTCCTGACTTGCTCGAAATCGACGATGGCTGCTTTCTCGCGGACGGATGTATCATAGGTGGTCATCGAATCTATCGTGGCGTTGTGGAGGTCCGCGGCAACAGGATCGGCCGGCGCTCTTTCATCGGCAACAGTGCCCTCGTACCTGGAGGAGCAAATGTCGGTAGCGACGGCTTGATCGGCGTCATGTCAAAGCCGCCTATCGCATACGTTCAGACGCCCGACGGGACACGCTGGCTCGGATCACCGAGCTTCGAAGTTCCCAAAGCGAAAGAGGCGTCCTGCTTCCTTGAATCGCAAACCTACCGGCCGAAGCTTTCGGCAAGGTGCTGCCGAACGTTCCTTGATACAATGAGAATACTGCTTCCAAGCATGTTTGTTGCGACAGACATTTTAACCTTCGGCGTTGTCGTTATCGCATGCGACCACTTTCTTCCCCTTTGGAGCGTGCTCTTGGTGGCACCTCTTTTGGCACTCTACCTGTCGCTAACAACGATTGTCTGGGTCGCGCGCGTCAAATCGTTGCTGATTGGGGAGTTTAAGCCGACAGTGAAGCCTTTGTGGTGCAGTTTCGTCTGGTTGAACGAAGTCGTAAACGGAATCTATGAGACGGCCGGCGCAACCGCATTGACCCCTCTTATGGGAACTCCTTACATCTCAATATACCTGCGTAAATTAGGATGTCATATCGGCCGGTGGGTGTTTTTGGAAACAACCCTCTTTTCCGAGTTCGATCTCGTCGAAATCGGAGACTATGCTGCGCTCAATATGGGATGCACCGTACAGACCCACCTGTTCGAAGACAGGGTCATGAAGTCTGATCGTTTGAGAATTGGCGCGGGGTGTACTGTCGGCAACATGGCCGTCGTCCTTTACGGCACGGAGATGCAATCCGGCTCGACGTTAGCGCCCCTCTCTGTGCTCATGAAGGGTGAGGTTCTACCGCCGAACACGCGATGGCGGGGAATCCCGAGCGAGCCGGACCCAGAACGGCAAACCTATGCCACGTGCTCTGGCCATGCTCAAACATAGCATTCGCAGCGAATACCATGCATACCACGGCCTTTCTGTCGGATTCCGCCGGTTATCCGCGCTGTCAAGGCGATTGAAAACGTGATGGCCACTACTCGGTAAGGGGAAAGAGTCAGACGCATTCAGGGAACCCTAGTGACGCCGCGAGGTGAGATGCGCGTTCCAAATGATCGGAAGTGGCTGAAAGCGGAATGTCCGCTCCGAGGCGCGATAATATGAATTCCTTCGGTGCCGTTGTTGATCGGGGGCCTTATCTTGCTCATCCATCTGGCCCGCGCTGCGCCAATCGGCGCCTTGAGGGAAGCTGCAACGCGAGCAAGCCTTTGACTTTCATCTCGAGCTCCGCGAACCCAAGCGAGCTATTGTTGAAGACACAGATCTTGATGGTCAGCTTCGCCAGAACGAAGGTCAGGAGATACTGACATTAGCGCGAGACGAGTCGCCCCTAACGTTTTAGTCGATCATGCCCCGTTGCACACGTCCGATAACCGTAACATCTTGTTTTCTTGGCCATGGCTTCAGACTCTTAAAGCCGGTAACTGCGGCAAAACCTTCAACGGCGCGAAATAGCACGCTTTGCTTCTCACCTTATGCCACGCTGGCCGCGGCATATTCAGACCGGCGTGAGGCCTTGCAATTCCTCACGCGCGGCTACGGCGAATTCCTTCAGCGGGTCGATGCCGGCACCGTTTTTCAAAGTATCGTTCAGCTCAGAAAAGGTCTTATTCGGCAGGAAATATGTGTCGATGGTTGTGTGCAGAACCTTGTCAGCGCATTCAATCGTCTTGGGCCTCGACAGGACCCGCATCCTGCTGACCAAACCGTAAAGCTCCACAAGCTCCTGGATTTGGGGTTCGTCAGTGACGATCGCCTCGCCATAAGCCTTGGACGCGGACACTATAAAATCCCTGTAGAGGTCCTGGCGCCGGGAAATATCCCTCGCGAGCCAGTTCGCTTTCGCTTCCGCATGTCGATTGAGCCACGTCGTCAGCCCAGAGGCGAGACCGCCAATGACGGAGCCGGCGAGCGCCGATAGTGCTGAAATATACGCAACGTCCGTGGCCACCTTGATCTCCACCCGAAATGGACGACGCCGACCCCTCACCGACTGACGTCGAACTATTTTCTATATGACCGACTGATCGTTGCAAGGTGGCCAGCCCATCGAAAATATTAGACATCCGCGGAATTTCGGCATCGAAATTCACAGCAAATGCCAAAATATGCGGCGGCGTGATTTCGTTTTGTGCAAATTATACGTTATTATATTTCGGCTATTCTTTATACATTCGGTATATAGCTAGCTATACATTATTTCTGACCTGCCATATCGATCATGATGGGCACTGGCCTCCATGACACAAGGCGGAGAAATATCGTCACATCCCATAATTTTGCTGGTCGCCGCGATTGAACTGTGTTGGTTCTGAAGACAAAATCTACGTCGAAATTTTCCCGGCCGCTTGAGTGTCATGGCGCCTGATATCTTTTTATTTGGGACGTTTTTCCCGGCTTGGATGTTGTGCGCCATCATCGCAATTTTCTCGGGCATTCTCATCCGTGTCCTTTTCGTCGCGTCAGGCATCGCGCGCGTCCTTCCATTTCAGCTTTTCGTCTGCACAGCGGTGGGGGCCATCGCGGGCGCGCTGACCTGGTCGATCTGGTTCGGGCCTTGAGATGAAGGCTGTCAAACCCCGCCGCAAACCGCTCCTCGGAACGCTCGTTTCGCTTCTAATCATTGCCGCCGCCATTGCATTCGGCGTCCACACGATCCGGCAAGTCTGGCGCTATCCGTCGACCGACGATGCGCGGATCGATGCCGACGTCGTGCATATCGCCGCGCTGGTCGGCGGCCGGATCGTCACCATCGCGGTGACTGAGAACGCCCGTGTTGCCAAGGGCGATCTGCTGTTCCAGATCGACCCGGTGCCGTATCAACTCAGCGTCGCGCAGGCTGAGGCCGATCTGGCGCTCGCCGAAGCCACGCTCGATTCCAAGCGGCGACTTGTCTCGACGCAGAAATCTGCCGCGACGATCGCCAGCGAGCAGACCAAGCGCGCGGTGACGAATGATGAACTTGCCACTCGCACAGTCGCGCGGTTGAAGCCGCTTGCGGCGAAGGGCTATATCCCCGTGCAGCAGCTCGATCAGGCGGAAAGCACTTCGCGCGACGCGGCAACCTCGCTGCAGCAGGCGCGTGTGCAAGAAGTCGCCGCTTTGAATGCGATCGATACGATTGCCGGCGAGGAAGCCGCTGTGCGCGCCCGCAAGGCGGCGCTGGCGATCGCGCGGCGCTCTCTCGACGACACGACGGTACGCGCGCCAACGGACGGCCGCGTCGCCGGCCTCACAGTGCTGTCCGGAGAAATTGTGGCGCCGTCGCAATCTATCTTTACACTCATCGGCACCGACGAATGGTTCACCGACGCCAATTTCCAGGAGACCGTATTAAACGCGATCAAGATCGGCGATTGCGTGACGGTCTATTCGCTGATTGATCGCAGCAAACCGATTAAGGGCATTGTTGATGGCATCGGCTGGGGCGTCGCTGACGAGGACAAGCTGAATCTGCCGCGCTCGGTGCCTTATGTCGAGCCATCGCTGAATTGGGTGCGCGTGGCGCAGCGTTTCCCGGTGCGCATCCGGCTGGAAGACCCGCCCGAGCCGCTTATGCGTGTTGGCGCGAGCGCTGCCGTCGAGGTGAAGCATGGCGCTGCCTGCCACCGTTGAGGCGCCGCGGCGCCTATTGCCCGATATTGCGCAGCTTCTGGCGCCGTTTCCGGGACGGCTCGAATTTGCGCTCCGGGTTGCGCTAATTTGCGCTCTGACAACGCTTGTCGCGGAGATCTACCAGACGCCGGAACCCGCGCTCACGGCCTATGTCGTCTTCTTTCTGAACAAGCCCGACCGCGTTGAGAGCACGGTCCTCGCCATCGCGTTTCTGATCATTATCACGCTCGTCATCGGTTTGGTCTTTCTGGCGGCAAATATCGTAATCGACGAGCCCGCGCTGCGCGTCACCGCCATGACCCTCATTTCGTTCGTCCTTCTATTTCTCGCCTCGTCGAGCAAGCTGAAGCCGCTGGCGGGGATCATCGCGCTGATCGTCGCCTATGCGCTCGATCTGCTCGGGGGCGTGCCGGTTTCCGAGGTCGCGACCCGCGCGCTTTTCTATGCCTGGCTCTTCGTCGGCATTCCGGCGTCGGTTTCGATTGTCATCAATCTGCTTATCGCGCCGGCGCCGCGGCGTCTCGCCGAGCGGGCTTTGGCGGAACGACTTGAGCGTGCTGCCGAATTGCTCGAAGCGCCGTCCGCGCGGACCCACGCGGCTTTCGCCGAAGCTCTGAACGAGGGCATGATGGAGATTGGGACCTGGCTGAAACTCGCGGGCCTCGAGCACACCTCCTCCGCTGAAGACATCAACGCGCTGACGCAGGCGGCCGCGTCGACCACGGAAATTCTGCTCCTCGTGGATATGATCGTTCGCGACGCGCCGACATTTCCACCTGCGCTTCGCGAAAGCGTCGCTGAAACATTGGAGGACATGGCTGCGATCCTGCGTGCCGGCGGCTATCCTGAGGACATTTCTCTTGATGCATCCGAGGAGGAAGCTTCGCTGTCATCCCTCGACCGCACGATCTTCGAGCGACTCAAGGCGGCGGTCACGGGCTTCTGCGAGGTGCCGGCCGGTCCGGCACCGACGCTCGCCAAGAAAGCCAAGGGCAGATTTTTTCTCCCCGATGCTTTCACGAATGTCGATCACGTTCGCTATGCGCTGAAGACGACCGGCGCGGCGATGTTCTGCTATCTGGTCTATTCGCAGCTCGACTGGTCGGGCATCCACACCGCGCTCATCACCTGCTACATCGTTTCGCTGGGAACGGCGGCCGAGACGATCGAGAAACTCACGTTGCGTATCGTCGGATGCATGGTCGGTGCCGCCGTTGGCATCCTCACGCTCGTCTTTGTCATCCCGCATCTGACGACGATCGGCGCCTTGATGATCCTCGTCTTCGTCGGCGCTCTGGCCGGGGCGTGGATTTCGGGGGGGAGCCCGCGCATTTCTTATATCGGCTTCCAATTCGCCTTCGCCTTTTTCCTCTGCGTCATCCAGGGCACGAAACCCGGCTTCGACATGGTCGTGGCGCGCGACCGCGTCATCGGCATACTGCTCGGCAATTTCGTCGTCTATCTTCTCTTCACCAATGTCTGGCCTGTCAGCGTTAGCTCGCGGATCGACCATGCGATCGCGTCCCTGCTCCGTCATTTGAGCGCGCTCGCCTTGGCCGGAAATCTGACTGCACGGCGCGCGCTCGCAGCGCAGGTACAGGCCGATCTTGGCGGTCTGGAGCGCAACCTCGCCCTTGTACCCTATGAGCCGGCGGCGATCCGCCCGGATGCGGATTGGCTCGAAACGCGCCGTCGCGCCGCAGGCGAAATCGCGGCACTCGAAGCGCCCGTCCTGCTTTATTCTGGCGATGGCGCCTCGCGGCTCGCCCGCCAGTTCGATGCGCTCGCAGACGATCTAGCTCCGCAAGAGGCGCCAAACGATCAAGCGGCCCAGACGTCGCCAGCCGGCCCGATCCCGCCGCGCTTGCAGGATATCGTCACGATGCGGCTCGCAAATTTGGAGCGCGCGTTGAAGCCGCTCGGATCCGTGCAGGAGGTCGCAGCCAATGCGCCGGCCTGAGTTCGCCATCGCGCTTTCGTTGTCGTGCGCCGGCCTTGGCGGCTGCGCGACGTCGTCGCTCGACATGGCGCCCGATCGTCCGGACAAGCCCTGGACGCCGACGACGAGCACGAATGGCGAAATCGTTCCTGGTGCCAAGACACCCCCGCAGACTCCGGCGGCTTCGACCTATGTTCTGCCGTCCAATGCCGAACTTTCCGACCCGCCGCCACCGCTGCTTTTGCGTCATGACAAAAGCTATTCGCTTGCCGAGCTGATCGACATTGCGGAAACAAACAATCCCGTGACGCGGACCGCCTGGAACGCCGCGCGCAGCGTTGCTCTGGCGGAAGGTATTGCCGAGAGCACCTATCTGCCGCGCCTCAGCGCAAGCGTCATCACAGGCTATCAGACCAGCAACGGGCAGAATACTGCGCTCGGCTTCAACCTCGGCCAGGCCGACGAAAATGCGCACGGGACAATTTCGGTCGTATCGCTGGAATGGCTTCTGTTCGATTTCGGCGAGCGCGATGCGATTATCGCCGCGGCGAAACAGGCTTCGGTCATTTCGAACATCGCTTTCACCGCCGCGCATCAGCAGGTCATCTATGATGTCAGCGTCGCGTTTTATCAGGACGCGGCGGCGCGCGAGCGATTGGAGACGGCCAGAGAGTCCTTGCGGAATGCGCAAAAGGTTCAGGCGGCGGCCGAAGACAGATTCAAGCATGGCGTCGGCACGGTCGTCGAGACCGCACAGGCGCGTCAGGCGACCGCACAGGCGCAGTTGATTCTCGTGCAGTCGAGCGGTGCGGCAAAGGATAATTATCTCCGGCTAATCTCGGCGATGGGAATCTCGCCGTTGACAGAAATCAACGTCGCGAGCGTTGGCGGTCGGCATCTGTCGGCGCCGATGTATGGGTCCGTCGAGCAGATCATTCGCGACTCTCTGGCGCGGCGTCCGGACGTTCTCAGCGCCTTCGCCGCCGAAAAGGCCAGCGAAGCCAATATTCGCGCGTCCGAGGCTGAGTTCCTGCCGAAATTCTTCGTTGCTGGTAATGGCGCTTACAACAATGGCAATCTTGATGTCACCGCCGTGCCGTCGGTCGGGCAGCAATTGCCGACCGTCAACCTCACGAACAATCAATTGGGCGCGACCGTCCTCGCCGGCGTAACCGTCCCGCTCTATGACGGCGGCATGCGCCTTGCCCAATTGAAACAGGCGCAAGCGAATGCCGACAACGCAAACCTCGCCCTGCTGCGCACGCGCGACGAGGCGGTCCGCCAGATCGTCCTCGCCGACAATGCGCTGCATACAAGTCTGGCGGCCTATAGCGCCTCGATCCAGCTCGCGCGCGCGGCGCAGACGACCTTTGATGCTGCCCTTGCCGCTTATCGCAATGGCGTCGGCTCGATCACTGACGCGACGCTCGCCGAGACACAACTTTTGCAAGCGCAAGATGCCCGCAGCGACGCTTACAGCACGGCGCTTTCCGCTGCCGCGACTTTGGCCCTGTCCGCCGGTGCGTTGGGCGCAGCACCAGCGCAATAAAATCGAAGGTTGTGCGATGCGGATGCTCTAGCAGGCTGCTGAAAAATTGCGGTGCTTCAGGCGCGGAGAGAGTTGCTGCTGACTTTCCGAGAATGGCTTTGTCGATGATGACGGTCGGCGGATGTGGCTGTGATGAGCGACGCCTTAGGTGGCATCATGGTGTCATCTCCTCAATCAATTTCGGTAGTCTGACGAGGTTGTAGGCTGCGGCGGCGAAGGCGAAGGCCCAGCCCACGCGATCGACGCCGCGAAACTTCGTCTTGCGCTGCCCGGCGATGGTCTTCATCCAACCAAAGGCCTCCTCGATCCGTTTACGAATGCGCTGGCTCGCCGAATAGGCCTGATGGCGCGTTGTTCGCCGGTCGATGGTTGAACGCCGGCCGCTGATATTTTGCGCGATGTGCGGACGCACATTCATGGTTCGCAGTTCATTGACGAAATCGGCCGCGTCATAACCCTTGTCGGCGCCGAGCGTGATGGCTTTTGGCCGATCGGCGCGCGGCTCGATCATGGCCAGCGCCGCGATGCGTTCGCCATGGCCGTTGGCGGGCGTGAGACAGGCATCGACGATGAGGCCGCAACGGTTCTCCATCAAGGCGTGGCCGAGGAAAGCGAGTTTTGCTTCCATGCCCGGCCCCTTGCGATAAAGTCGGGCCTCGGGGTCAGTGGTCGAGGCATGTGTCTCGTTCGAGCGCTTCTCACCCTTGAAATCCGCCTCGGCGTTGCGGCCAGGACCTGACGGCGGCTGATCCCCTGAATCGTCCTTCGGCTTGAAGCTTTTCATCGAGGCCCAAGCCTCGATCAGCGTGCCATCGACGGAGAAATGATCCGACGAGATCAGCCTTTTGACGCGCGGCTGGGCCAGCACGGCGGCGAGGAACTTCGCGGCGATCGCCCCATCGAGCAGACGATCGCGGTTCTTGGAAAACACCGTCGCATCCCACACCGGATCGTCGATGGTGAGCCCGACAAACCAACGAAACAGTAAGTCGGTATCCAATCGCTCCATCAACTGGCGTTCCGAGCGAACTGAATAGAAAGCCTGCAACAGCATCGCCCGCAGCAGCCGTTCCGGCGGGATCGACGGACGGCCGACCTTCGAATAGAGCGCCGCGAAATCCGCCGCCAGGGCTCCGAGCGCCTCGTTGGCGATCGCGCGGATCACTCGCAACGGATGATCACGGCGCACCCGCGCCTCCAGATCAACATAACTGAAAAGCTGTCCCGAACCTTCGTCACTGCCGCGCATGCTGCTGTCTCCCAACGAAATGGAATCACGATCAGCCCCGCAAAGGAAGAGGGTTTTTCAGCAGCCTGCTAGGCGCGGCGGGAAGCCGCTATTGCATTTTCATGCCGCTCATGCCGCTGCTTGGCGCCACAGCACCCGGATTGTCCGCTGCTGGAAAATCGACCGCGATCTTGCCCGCCTTGTCGAAAGTCAGAATTGCGTGAATTGTGTCGCTCGGTTTGACGGCATGTCTGATGCCAATGAACATGACATGATAGGCGCTGGGCTTGAAGGCGACGGTTGCGCCCGCAGGGACGGCAAGTCCTTTCGGCAATTCGCGCATCTCCATCATGCCGTTTTCCATCTTCGTCTCATGGATTTCGGATGTCGCGGAAATGTCCGAGGTCACGCTCTCGAGCCGGTCGTCGACCTTCCCCGTGTTCGTAATCATCATATAACCGACGGCGACGCTGGCACCGCCCAGCGTCGGCCGCGTAAAAGCATTTTCGATTTTGATTGGGCCGGCCACGGCGACGCCAGCGTCGATGAGCGCAAAGAATTGCACCATCAGCGCGATCAAAAAAATCGGCGCTGTCCATTCAAACCGGCGTTGCAATCTTGCTCTCATCGCGTCCGCAATCTAGCGGCGATTCAACCCCGGTCAAGCACATGTGGCGCGGCACCATTCACACGTGCGAGACTGCCCTATTCCGCCGCGTGCCGCTTAGGATTATCCACCGTCTGGATAACCTCAAAGCCCTCGAACTCCGGGTGGCCGAGCGTCTTCGGCTTTTCGTCGCCGGCGCGCGCATGCGCGGCGCGAAACTGTTCCGAGTTCGTCCAGGCGGTGAAAGTCTCTTTATTCGCCCAGATCGTGTGCGAAGCATAGAGGATATAATCCTCGTGCTCCGGTCCGCGCAGCAGATGAAATTCGATAAAGCCTGGAACTTCATCGAGACGCGATACACGCGTGAGCCACACCTGCTCGAAGGCGTGAGCTTGATCTTTGATGACCTTGAAACGGTTCATAGCGATATAGTTCGACATGCGTTTATCCTCCAAACTGCTGCGGGCTAATCGCCGCCCCATTCTATATCACTTCGATGCGAACCGGACCGTCACCGAGCCAAGGACTTGTAGCCCCGGATTGGCCTCGTTGTCCAAATACTGCGTGTATTCCTTGTTCAGAAGGTTCTTGACCGTCAGGCTCGCGCTGACATCGTCATTATACTTGTAAGACGCGAAGAGATCGACAAGCGCATAACCTGCGGTCGGCGGAAAAGTCGTGCTGCTGCTCGATTCGTCGCCCGAAGAATACGGGAACTGCTGGCTCGCCTCGACGAGCGTCAAACGGCTACCGACGACCAACTTGCGATCGAGGAACCTCAAGCCGAGCGTGCCGCTGATGCGGTCCGGTGGAATGGAATAAAGCGGTGTCGACGGGTCCGAGACGCTCTTGCCGTTGATATGCGTTCCCGCGACCGTGATATAGCCGCCGCCCCAATCATAAGTGCCCTCGAGCTCAACGCCGGAAATCTGCGCCTCGCCGATATTAAGATATTGAAAGTTGGTGATCGGGAAGCAGGCACCGGGAATGAACTGGCACAACTCCCCTGCGGGAATACCGGGAATGCCTCCCGGAATGCCGGATGTGAGATACGGCGCACCGACCGGCTCGAAGTCGACGTAATCGTGGATCGTATTGAGATAGGCATCCGCCTTGACGCGAATCTGGTCGTCCGGACGAAGGATGTTGTTGAACTTCAGATTGACGCCACCCTCGACATCGTTCGCGACCTCGGGGCGTAGATTCGGATTGGGCAGAATGTCGAAGGCAGGAAATGGATGTGCCCCATCGATCAAAGTTTCCGTGACCGACGGCGCGCGATAACCATCCGCATAAGTCGCGTAGAATTGAACACCCGCGATCGGCGTAATACCGACCGTAATCTTCGGCGACAGATGTGTGCCGCCTGAGCTCGTGCCACCGCCGTTCAAGCTGTAATGGTCGAAGCGCAGCGCGCCCAAAATGTCCAGCCACGTCGAATAGCGGACTTCGTCCTGAACAAAAGCGCCGTTCAGCGAGCGCTGGCCGCTCGGTGTCGTCGCGGAAATGTAGCCGCCCGCGTCATCCTGTGTGTTGACGAAATCCCAGACCCCGTCGCCACCAAAGGTCACGGCATGATTGAACATGGCGGTGTTGAATCGTGCGGTGTCATGAACGTCGAAGCCATAGGTGTGGATCATGTCGTAGAGGCTGTCGCCCGGCAGAGCGCCGATCAGCGCGTAGGTCTCGCTGCCCGCGTCGCTTCCCGAATCATCGCGCAGCGTCTGCTGATTTTCGGTCTGCGAGGCGTAGGCCTTGATCGAGAAATCGAGCCAGGGAATATCGGGACGCACCGCCGTATAGCCTAAAGTAAACTGGCTCGTATTGACGTCGTTATTCCACAGCGGGCCGGAGTCCGCCGTACTGTTATTGTCAAAGTTGAATTTCTGAATCAGGGCCGTACCCGTAACCTGTTGGCCATCGGCCGGCCGAACATTGATTTTGAGCAGGCCACCCGCAAGCTCGCTCCCTGTTCCCGAAATCAGATTGCCCGATCCGTCGTGATACGAGGTCGTGTCACGATAAAGAAACTGACCGTAGATATCGCCAGCCGTTCCGCCCGGCCCCATCCGCGCCGCGCCCGCGACGCTGTTGACGACACCTGCGCCGTTCGAGCCATAGCCGACCGTATCTATGGCGCCGTACGACTCATTGGGAAGCAGAACGTCATCGACACCGCGCGTCGTGAACGAGACGACGCCGCCAATCGCGCCTGAGCCGTAAATATTCGAGATCGGCCCGCGTACGATATCGATGTCGCTGACGAACATCGGATCGAGATAAAATGTGCCGTTCGCGTTGTGGCCCGAGATTTGATAATCCTGACGCGCGCCATCGACGAGCACGTTGACCCGGCCGAAATCCTGTAAGCCGCGAATATTGATCGACTGTCCGGGATCGCTCGGTGACATTTGCATCGTAACGCCGGGAACGTCCTGCAGAACCTCATTGAAATTCTGCGCATGGAACGTCTTGATCTTATCTTCGGTGACACTGCTGACGCCGCCCATCGCATCGATCACCGGCTGTTGCGTCATGGTCGCGGTGACGGAGATCGTGTCGAGCGGAATGCTGCCGTCCTGATTGACCGGCGAATTGGTGGCTTGCGGCGCGGCCGGTGAAGTTTGCGTCGGCGATGCGCTCTGCGCATACGCAGGAGAGATCGCCAAGAAAGACACGCTGGCGAGCAGCGCGCGCGTAATCATAGAAGACATGAAGAGCCCCGCCTTGTTGCATTTTGCTGGCTGGCTGGCTCTGCGCGTTTGCGCTCTGGCTGGCTTGCTGATTGGACGCCGTTAACCCCGACGGCGACTTGACTGTCTGTAGTAAATGGATGATGAGGGGTCAAGCAACGTATTGTTTTTATTATATTATTATGATTCTAAATTCTAAGTATAAATTAGTTCCATTCTAAATTTTCGACGTCTGATCCTACGGAAGTGTGACATTTGGGGTTTATGGGATGGCTGATGAAAAGGACAGAACGCCTTCGAGCGAAGAGCCGAAGCGGCCGCCCGAAATCGACGTTCAAGAACTGCTCGGCGATGCGAAAGAGGTGACTCTCCTCCACGGCAGCGAACGCTACCGGCTGCGCATCACTGCGAACGACAAACTCATCCTCACCAAATAAGCACGCGCAGCATCCATGTTGAAAACATCGACTCTCAAACGGCAACTTTTCGCGTTTATCGCGATAGCAACAATGTTTATGCCCGCCGCGGCGGCACCGAATGTCCATCCGCCTGCGCAGCGAATCGTTGCCATCGGCGGCGCTGTCACCGAGATCCTCTACGCGCTCCGACAAGACGGGAAAATCGTCGGTGTCGATACGACAAGTCTCTATCCGCCGCAGGCGCTGAAATCCAAGCCGAACGTCGGCTATTTCCGCGCGTTCTCGCCCGAAGGTGTGTTGTCGCTCAATCCAACATTGATCATTGCGTCCGATGGGGCGGGTCCGGCGGACGCCATCAAACTGCTGCGACAGTCCAAGGTCCCCGTCGAGAAATTACAAGACGATTTCACCGCCGCCGGCATCGTGGCGAAGATCGAAACTATAGGCTGCCTTACCCACGCCGAATCGAAAGCCGCCGAATTGGCCAAAGGCGTCAGCCAAGGATTTGCCGATGTGGCAGCCTTGCGCCGCAAAGCCGACGGCAAGACGCGTGTTCTCTTTATCATCGCGATGCAGGGTGGCCGGCCGCTCGTCGCCGGCAGTGGAACGGCCGCCGATGCGATGATCAGGCTTGCGGGCGGCGTCAATGTCGGCGCCGGCTTTGCCGGCTATAAGCAGATGAATGACGAATCCATCGTCGCGGCCGCGCCCGATGTCATCGTCATGATGGCCAATGGCAAGCAGCCGGGCAAGAACGAGATTTTCGGCCTGCCCGCGTTCAAGACTGTACCGGCAGCAGCGCATCAGCGCCTTGTCGCGATGGATGGCCTGTATCTTCTCGGCTTTGGCCCGCGTACCCCGCAGGCCGCCAAAGATCTCTTTGCCGCTTTTTATCCAGGTCTCAAATGACGCTGCCCCGGGCGGTGGTGGACACGCCGCGCCGGCAGCGGCGCATGAGCCGCCGCGAACGGGCACTTCTTTTACTCCCTACCCTCGCAACGCTCCTGTGCGTACTAGCCATCTTTGCGATCGGACACGGGCCGCTGCCGATTGCGCCGCATCGCGTCATCGGGATCATCATCGGCGCCTTGCGTGGTATGGACCAATCGTCCTCGCGCGAGGCGCTTGTCGTACTCGACATCCGGCTCCCGCGTGTCTTGCTGGCAATCATGATCGGCGCCAATCTCGCGGTCTCGGGCGCCCTGATGCAAAGCCTGTTTCGCAATCCTCTCGCGGATCCTGCCATCGTCGGCGTCTCGGCTGGCGCGGCCCTGGCCGCAGCGGGTATCATCGTACTCGGCGATAAATATCTCGCCGCCGGTCTTCCATTCGTAACGCTGCCCGCGGGCGCGTTTTCCGGCGCGCTTGCCACGACGCTCATTCTCTATCTCATCGCGACGCGCGACCGGGAAACGTCCATCGCCACGCTGCTGCTCGCCGGCATCGCGCTTGGCGCTTTGGCGGGCGCCGTGACCGGGCTGCTGACGTTCGTGGCGGATGATCGTCAGTTGCGTGACCTCACATTCTGGTCGCTTGGCAGCCTTGGCGGGGCGACATGGGACAAGGTTGTGGCCCTGGCCTTCCCCTTTGTGCTGCTGCTCGCAGCTCTGCCATTTCTGGCGCGCGGGTTGAACGCCCTCGCGATCGGAGAAGCCGAAGCGTTCTATCTCGGCATCCCGGTGCAACGTTTGAAGATCGCGGTGATCGTCCTCGTCGCGCTGGCGACGGGCGCCAGCGTTGCCGCTGCCGGCATTATCGGATTTGTCGGAATTGTCGTGCCGCAACTCTTGCGGCTCATACAGGGCCCGGAGCATCGTCTGCTACTGCCAGCCTGCGTGCTGCTCGGCGCCCTGCTGCTGCTCGCCGCCGACACCTGCGCACGCACGATCGTCGCGCCGGCCGAATTACCCATCGGAATCCTCACGGCGGGAATCGGCGCGCCGTTCTTCCTATGGATATTGCTGCGCCGTCGCCAGGGATTCGATGGATGATAAGCGTCGCCGTCAGAGCGGAGAACGTGTCTTACTCTATCCGCGGCAAGGAGCTCATCGCGGGGGTTTCGCTGGCTTTGGAGCGCGGCCAAATGACTGCGGTGATCGGGCCGAATGGCGCCGGTAAATCGACTCTGCTGCGAATCCTTGCCGGTGACCTTGCGCCTGCGCGTGGGCTCGTTTGCTACGCAGATATAGACGCGCGGTTTCTGCAACCCTGGCAACTTGCGGCACGCCGCGTCGTGATGGCGCAAACAACGCGCCTGGCCTTTCCGTTTTCGGTTTGGGAAGTTGCCGCGCTTGGCATCGATGGGCTCGGCCGCAGATTTTCCCGCAGCCGACGGCAAGATTTGATTATCGCGGCGCTCGAAAAGGCTGAAGTCATCCATCTCGCCGAGCGAATTTATCAGACGCTTTCGGGCGGTGAGCAGCAGCGTGTGCAATTTGCGCGCGCACTTACGCAATTATGGGCCACAGACGCCCCGAACGTCACGCCCGTTCTGTTCCTGGATGAGCCCACCGCGCATCTCGACATGAGCCATCAATGGATGCTGATGGACGAGGTCCGCGCTCTTGTCGCAAAGGGCGTCTCGGCCTTTGTGACGGTCCACGATCTCAATCTGGCGGCGGCCTATGCCGATCGTATCATCATCATGAGCCGCGGCCACCTCGTCGCACAGGGAACGCCCGCCGAGGTGCTGAGGAGCGAGTTGGTCGCCACGGTCTTCGGCATAGACAGCCAAATAGGCGAAGCCGCACCCGAGGGGAGCGCATTTATTCTGCCGCACCGACATGCGCAAAAGAAACGGCGGGCATCATGACAAAGAGCGCGGCTAGCTGTGCTTCTTTTTATCGTAAGGATTTTCGCCGGTTCGCACGGAAAGCCGGATTGGCACGCCCTTCAGATTGAAGGTTTCGCGGATGCCATTCATCAGAAAGCGCCTGTAGCTCTCCGGCAAATGATCAAGCTGATTCCCGAAGATCACGAAATAGGGTGGCCGCGCCCGCAATTGCGTCATGTAGCGGATTTTGATGCGGCGTCCAGAAACCGCCGGTGGCGGATTGGCGGCGAGTGCAGCAGCCAACCAGCGGTTCAGGCGTCCGGTCGCGATACGTATGTTCCAGGTCTCATGAACCGCGAAGATCGCGCTCATCAGCCCGTCGATCCCCTCGCCCGTCGCGCCGGACACCGGGACGACCGGCATGCCCTTGATCTGCGGCAAGAGACGCCCGGCTTCCTCGCGGAGTTCCTTCAGCTTGGCGCTGCGATCCTGCACCAGATCCCATTTGTTGACGCCGATGACGAGCGCCCTGCCCTCGCGCGCAATGAGATCGGCGAGAGTCAGGTCCTGCTTCTCAAATGGTGCCGTTGCATCAATGAGCAGAATGACCACTTCGGCGAATTTCGCCGCCCGCAGGCCATCGGCATTGGCGAGTTTCTCAAGCTTCTCATCGACGCGCGCACGTTTGCGCAGGCCCGCGGTGTCGAACATCTTGAGCTTGCGGTCGCGCCATTCGAGATCGACGCCAATGGCATCGCGCGTAATCCCCGCTTCCGGGCCTGTCAGCAGTCTGTCTTCGCCGAGGATGCGATTGAGCAGCGTCGACTTGCCCGCGTTCGGACGACCGATAATGGCGACACGCAACGGCTTTGTGGGATCAAGCTCCGAGCCGTCTTCCTCGTCACTGAGCGGTTCGTTCGCCGCGGCGGCGTCCAGCTCTTCTTCGCTTGGTTCCACATCTTCCGGCAAAACCTCGCGCAGCGCGTCGTAAAGATCGCTGAGGCCTTCGCCATGCTCGGCCGAAAGCGCGATGGGATCGCCGAAGCCGAGGTCGTAGGCCTCCTGTGCGCCCGCACCGCCGGCCCGGCCTTCGGCCTTGTTGGCGACCAGAATGAGCGGTTTGTCGGCGCGGCGTAGGAGCGCGGCGAATTCGCGATCGTCCGGCACAATTCCGGCGCGCGCATCGACCATGAACAGAATGGCGTCCGCGTCCGCGATGGCAGCCGCCGTCTGCGCTCGCATCCGTCCCGCAAGCGTCGCCGGCGCGCCGGTCTCCAGCCCGGCGGTATCGATGATCGTAAAGGTTAGATCGCCGAGGTGCGCGACACCCTCGCGGCGATCGCGCGTCACGCCCGGCAGATCGTCGACCAGCGCGAGTTTTTTTCCCACAAGCCGGTTGAACAGCGTCGACTTGCCGACATTTGGACGCCCAACGATGGCGATTTTGAACATGGCTATTTCGTCGGCACGGGGCCAGCCTGAACGATCGTCAGGAACGCGTCGGCGCGCGCCCGCAAGGCTGGCGGCGAAGATGGGTCAGCCGCGGCGAGTTCGAACCAATGCGCGGCGCTGGCAAAATCTCCGCGGCGTGTATCAGCCAGCGCCAGAAGTTCGCGATAGGCATTGCGATAGGGCGAATCCGGCCCTGCATAGGCCGCGTAATGCTGCTCGAACGCCTTCGGCTCATCGCTGTCGACGCGCAGATAGGCGCCGCGCAGCCGCGCGACCTCCTGATAGGCGGGATCGACCGCGCCGTTGGCGGCGACCTCGTCATAGGCTGCCGCCCCTGCCTTGGGATCTTGCGCTGCGAGCGCGTCGGCGCGGGCGAACTGCGCCAAGGTCGCATAACCTGCGGGTGCGTCTGCCGCGACCGCGGCGAATGCGGCGGCGGCCTCGGAATTCTTGCCGGCGCTCAGCAATTGCTCCGCCGCGGCGTAACGCCCCCCCGCCGCCTCGGCCGACTTAAGCCGCTCGTAGTCATAGAAGCGCCAGCCGCCGGTGCCGAGAACGACCAGGACTGCCGCGCCGATGATCCAGTTCTGATACCGTTTCCAGATATCCAACAACTGGTCGCGGCGGACGTCTTCATCTACCTCGCGGAAAAAATCGGCCATTTATGTCTCTTCTCGGCTTTTGCGCTCCGTGAGCTAGCACGGCTTTTCGCGAAACGCGACCCTTAGGGCCCTGAGGGCGGCGAACCGCCATGAGATTCCCCTGCGTTCACACGGCAAACGCACTATCTTACGCCAAATAAGCGGATTACGGCATCGCGGCGGCGCGAGGAGACGGTATGCCACGAAAACCCCGCATCTTCATTGGCGTCGGCGGATGGACCTACGAGCCGTGGCGCGGAAGCTTCTATCCGGAGAGCCTGCCCCAGAAGCGTGAGCTCGAATATATGAGCCGGGCGCTGACGTCGATCGAGATCAACGGCACCTATTACGGCTCACAGAAGCCCGAAAGCTTCATCAAATGGCGGGAAGAGACGCCGGAGGATTTCGTCTTTTCAGTCAAAGGCCCGCGTTTCGCCACCAATCGGCGCGTGCTGGCCGAATCCGGCGAATCCATTGAGCGGTTCTTCGGAAGCGGCGTGCTGGAGCTGAAAGACAAGCTCGGACCAATCAACTGGCAATTTATGGCGACGAAAAAATTCGACGCCGAAGATTTCGCAAAATTCCTCGCGCTACTGCCGAAAGAAATCGGCGGCCGGACGATCCGCAACGCCATCGAAGTCCGGCATGACAGTTTTCGCTCGCCGGAATTCCTGGCGCTGGCGCGCGAACATGGCGTTGCCGTCGTCATCGCCGGAGATTCTGAATTTCCACAAATCGCCGATGTCACGGCGGATTTCGTCTATGCGCGGATCATGGGGACGAAAGAAAAGCCGAAGATAGGCTATCCGGCCAAAACGCTCGATCAATGGGCCGAACGCGCGCAAATCTGGGCCGAAGGCGACACGCCGAACGATCTTGAGACCATTTCCCCGAAGGCTGCAAAGACACCGCGCGACGTCTTTCTCTATGTCATCAGTGGCTTCAAGGAGCATAATCCGCACGCCGCGATAGCACTCATCGAGCGGGCTGAGAAAAAGATTTGACCGCAAGAATCAGAGTGCGCACGCCACCACGGCGCATTATTTCTGGCAGCATGGAAACGACAGACAAAACTTTGATGCGGGACGAGCAGCGGTGGGCCGCCGTCTCCGCGCGTGACCGCGCCTTCGACGGAGACTTCGTCTTCGCCGTGAAGACAACCGGCATTTACTGCCGCCCGTCTTGCCCCGCGCGCCATGCGCAGCGACGCAATGTAATCTTCTTCCTGACCGGCGAGGCGGCTGAACGCGAAGGTTTCCGCGCCTGTCTGCGCTGCCGGCCAAAAGAAGCCCCCAACCAGCGGCAACGCGCAGCCGTCGCTACAGCTTGTCGTGCGCTTGAAACCGATGAGCCGCCAACACTCGAAGTATTGGCCGCGAGAGCCGGATTAAGTGCGTTCCATTTCCACCGTGTCTTCAAAACCATGACCGGCGTGACGCCGAAGGCTTATGCGAAGGCGCATCGCGCCGCGAAAGTGCGGCAAGAACTCAGCGAGGCGACGAGTGTGACAGAAGCCATCTATGCAGCCGGCTACAACACCAGCTCTCGTTTTTATGAAAACGCCGACACGATGATCGGCATGACGCCAAATAAATTCCGCCAACAGGGCAACGATGCCGAAATCGTCTATGGCATGGGCAAGTGTTCGCTTGGTACGATCCTCGTCGCGCGCAGTGACAAGGGCATTTGCGCCTTGATGCTTGGTGACGATGCTGCAGAACTCGAGAACGAGATTAAGCTGCGCTTCGCGAAAGCAAAGTCGATCAAGGACGACGAATCCTTTTCGGCGCTGTTGACCCATGTCATCGTGCTTGCCGACGAGCCATCGAAGAAATTCGACCTGCCGCTCGACATTCGCGGCACGTTGTTTCAGCAGAAGGTCTGGGCAGCGTTGCGCGCCATCCCGGCCGGCGAGACCGCGAGCTATACCGAGGTCGCGCGGCGTATCGGTTCGCCAAGAGCAACGCGCGCTGTGGCGCAGGCATGCGCGGCCAACAAGATCGCTATCGCGATCCCCTGCCATCGTGTCGTTCGCAGCGATGGAGCGCTATCCGGCTATCGTTGGGGTCCGGCGCGCAAACGCGCCCTGCTCGATAAGGAGCGCAAAAAATAGGTCTTATTCGTCGGCGTGCATGACACCCGGCCGCGCGGGGCGTAAGCCCTGCCGACTGAATACGCGCGACAGGCTCGCCAGAGCGGCAAGCGCCGCAAGCACGGCAGCGATCGCCAATCCGGCAGCGCCGCTTTGAATCGTCGAGCGAAGGCAAATGGCGGCAATCGTCGCACCTGCGGTTTGGCCGGTGAGCCGCGCGGTCGCCAGCATGCCGCCTGCGGCCCCGCTCCGGTCCATCGGTGACGAGGACAGCAACGTTCGATTATTGGGTGCCTGAAAAAAACCGAACCCCAGCCCGCACAGCGCCATGCGCCAAATGATCTGAAGTGCCGAAGCCTGAGGGGAAAGAAAAGCGAGTGATGCAAGTCCGATTGCCAGAACAGTCAGGCCCACGCCGCTGAGGATCGCCGACGGGAACTTATCGGCCAGGCGCCCCGCGAACGGAGCGCTGAGGCCGACAGCGACTGGCCAAGGTGTCATCAGGAGGCCGGTCGCGACCTGATCGCGGTGCAGAATTCCCTCGAAGTAAAACGGTAGCGACACGAAGGCCAGCATCTGCGCGCTGAACGATGCGACCGACGTCGTAATCGACAGGCTGAACTCGCGGTTCTTGAGAAGATCGAGCGGAATGATGGGCGAGGTTTCGGTGCGCGAGCGCAAGACGAGTGCGACCGCGGCAATCGTCGCCGCAACCACGCAGATAATACCAAATCGATCAGAGGCGCCTTGCGTCCATGCATTGATCCCGATGAAGCCCAAGCCGAACATCAGCACGTTCAAAATGGCACCGAGAATATCGAGCGAGCCCGATCTCGGACTTTCAGGCAACGACTTACGCCCGATCAAAAAAGCGAGAATGCCGATCGGCACATTCACCGCAAAGAGCCAGTTCCATGACGCGACGGCGAGTATCGCCGATGCGATTGTCGGGCCGAGTGCGGCCGCGGCAGAGATGACAAGCGCATTATACCCGACGCCACGGCCGAGCAGGCGCAGCGGATAGGTGTAGCGCACCAGCGCGCCGTTCACGCTCATGATGCAGGCGGCGCCGAGGCCTTGGATCACCCGCGCAGCTGCGAGCTCCGGCAGCGAGTGCGCAAAGCTGCAACCGAGCGAAGCGGCGGTGAAAAGTGCAACACCAACCTGGAAAATGTTGCGATAGCCGACCATCTGCCCAAGCGTCGCGAGAGGCAAAAGCGAGATGACGATCGTCAGTTGATAGGCATTGACCACCCAAACTGATTCAGCCGCGGGTGCCGAAAGATCACGCGCAATTGATGGCAATGCGACGTTGGCGATCGAGCCATCGACCGCCGCAAGCGCCAGCGCGAGCCAGATCGTCGCCGCAGACCAATAGCGTTGCGGGGCTGGCAAACCGTCGAATGAGGCCAAGTTTACTCCGGCGGGGTCATGGTTGGAGACGCGGGTAAGCCCGCGAGCGCCGTTACCACGAAATCGAGAAACGCACGAACTTTCGCTGGCGGTAGATGCCGCGACAAATAATAGGCGTAAAGCGGATAACGCTCCTCGGCCCAGTCCGGCAGGATCTGAACCAATTCGCCGCGGGCGATAAAATTTTCGAGACCGAATTCGACGGCCTGCGCAATACCAAGTCCGGCAACGCAGGCAAGAAGCTTGGCCGGCAGATCGTTGAAGATCAGCCGGCCGCGCGCCTTCACCTCGATAATCTCGCGGCCGTTATGAAATTCCCAAGCGAAGGGTTTTCCCGTGGCCGGATCGCGGAACATCAGACATTCGTGATTTTCGAGATCGCGTGGATGGCGTGGCGTGCGGTGATGCGCAAGATAGGCGGGCGCGGCGCAAGCGATGATCCGCGTATCCAGAAGTTTGCGGGCAATAAGTCGGCCCGTTTCCGGCTCGCCGAAGCGTACGGCGACATCAAAACCTTCGTCGACAAGATCGCCAAGTCGATCCCGAACGATGATTTCAAGCGAGAGGGCTGGATATTTGGCGAGAAATTCGGGCAGGCGCGGCGCCAGAACCAACCGCGCAAATGATGGATCGACATTGATCTTTAGCCGCCCTCGCGCCGCCGCTTTCGTGCCGGTCGCTTCGGCTGCGGCCTCCTCCAGGCCAGCGAGCAAGGGCGTGACCTGCGCGTAAAAACGCCGACCCTCGCCGGTCAGGGTAACGGCGCGCGGCGTCCGGTCGAACAACCGCACGCCAACCTGCGTTTCGAGGCGCGCAATTGCTCGGCTTACGCCAGAAGCCGTTAGGCCCAGCGCATCCCCGGCGCGGACGAAATTGCCGCTTTCGACCACCGCGGCAAAAGTCCCGACCCCGGACAACAGCCTTCCATCAAACGCCATGATGATCTCCGCTCACTATTAAAGCGACAAAGATGCGTTAGCAGCAAGTCTCCTTGGCGTGCAATTTCGCGCCACCAACCAAGGAGAAACATCATGATCCTCGAAGGAAAGCGGATCGTCGTCCTCGGCGGCAGCTCGGGCATCGGCCTCGCAATTGCGCAGGCAGCGGCCGATGAAGGCGCCAAAGTCGTCATCGCCTCGAGCAATCAAGCCCGTGTGAATGAGGCACTCAAAAGCCTGCCAGCCGACGCCGAAGGCCACGCGGCCGATCTCGGTAGCGAAGCCGCGATCAAGGCGCTGTTCGATCGCGTCGGCTCATTCGACCATCTCGCCTATACGGCCGCCGACAAGCTTCAGCTCAATCGCATTGCCGAAACCGATTTGACGAAGGCGCGTAAATTTTTTGAATTACGTTACTGGGGCGCGTTGGCGGCGGTGAAATATGCCAGCCCGCACATCCGTCCCGCCGGATCGATCGTACTCCCCTCCGGCCTCGCCGGGCTTCGCCCGCATCCCGGCTGGGCACTCGGCGCCAGCGTTTGCGGCGCGATGGAGGGCCTGACCCGGGCGCTGGTCGTGGAACTCGCGCCGATACGAGTCAACGTCGTCGCGCCTGGCGTCGTCGTCAGCCCACTATGGGACGATATGACGAAGGAAGCGCGCGAGGCCCTCTATCGCCAGATGGCAGAGCAATTGCTCGTCCGCCATGCAGGCGAGACAGAAGAAGTCGCGCAATCCTATGTTTATCTGATGCGGCAGACATTCGGCACTGGCATTGTGCTACGTGTCGATGGCGGTGGCGCGCTCGTTTGAGCGCGCTTACTCCTCTTTGTAGCCAAGCGCCTGATTGTTGCCGGTCGCCCCATAATATTTGAACGGCAGAAATTTGCCGGACATCGTCAGCTTGACGCGATCACCTTTGGGATCTGGCAGCCGTTCCATCTGCAGATCGAAGTCGATCGCCGACATGATGCCATCACCGAATTCTTCTTCGATCAGCGCCTTCCATGCCGGCCCGTTGATCATGACAAGTTCGTAGAAGCGGTAAATCAACGGGTCGGTGGGCGGCATCGAGGTGCCGCGCAACGGCACTTCGTTCAGTAGGCGCTTTTCACTTTCGGTGAGGCCGAAAAGTGCGGCGGCTTTCTCGCATTGCGGTTTCGTCAGTTTCATTTGGCCAAGAAGCGCGCCGACGATCAGCACATCGGACATGCCGCCGATCTCACCGGTGATGAACTTCCAGCTCCAGCCTTTGTCGCGCTTGATGTCGAGAATTTTTTCGGTGAGATCGCTGCGTTTCATGATGTGCCTTTCTTGGGGTGAATGGTTTTGCCTTGCTTGGGCAAAGCAAGATTTTGCGCGAGCCGACTGACAGCGCGATTGAAAACGGCATCATCGTCAAGCGCGCGCGCCAGGACCAGTGCGCCTTGAATGCCGAGAACGGCAGCTTCAGCCTGAGCGCGCGCCGTGGCCGGCGCTAGGCCAATGCGCCGCAGCGCGCTTGCCAGCGCATCGATCCAACGGGCGAAATAGACACGGATTGCGGACGCGAAACGATCGCGCGTCGCGTCAAGCGCGAAAGCGCCGACGAGACAAATTCGTTGACCGGAGCGAAAGTAAGCGGCGACCTCGCCCCACATTTTCGCGATGGCCGCGCGCGGCTCGCCGTGTTCAAGCGGCTCATAGACATTGCGCACGAACCAGCCGTCGACGTCAGCGAGGACAGCGGCGGCCATTTCCTCTTTGCCGCCCGGGAAGAAATGATAGAGGCTACCTTTGCCGAGGCCCGTGCGCTCGGTGATCCGGCTGAGCGTCGCGCCCTCATAGCCAAGCTCGCGAAACGCTTCGGCAAGCAGCGGCACGACATCGGCTTTTTCAAAAATAGTGCGAGTCATCAGCCGGGCCGCATCAGTCTTTACCGACCGGACATTTGTGTACCGGTTGAAGACCTAATGCAAGAAGGCCCGCGTTCCGCGGGCCTTTGTTTTATATGTTAGCGCAAACCACCGGAGGCCGTAATGACGTCACCGGTGATCCAGGCTGATTGGTCAGATGCCAGGAACACTGCGACCTTGGCGATGTCGTCCGGCTGGCCAACACGGCCAAGCGGCGTCTGCGCAAGGGCGTAAGCTTCAAAGTTCTTTGCGATGTCGCCCATCGCCTCGTAGCCTTCCGTGATTGTCACGCCGGGCGCAATCGCGTTGACGCGAATTTTCTTGGGGCCAAGCTCGGCGGCGAGCACGCGGGTGAGCGAGTCAATCGCCGCCTTGGTCGCCGAATAGACGACGGAGCCGGGAATGGCGCTCCTGCCGGCGACCGACGTGATGTTGATGACGCTCGCGCCCTCGGCAGGAAAATGCTTCACCGCCTCTTGAATGGCGAGGATCATGCCCAGCACATTGATGTCGAATTCACGGTGAAACTCGTCTTCGGTGACGGCTTCCACCGGATCGAATTTGAATACGCCCGCATTGTTGACGAGAATGTCGAGGCGGCCAAAGCTCGCGAGCGTCGTCTCGAAAATCTTTTTGACGTCGGCTTTCTTCGCCACGTCGCCGTGGACGGCGATGGCCTTGCCACCCTTGGCGGTAATTTCCGCGACAACCTTGTCCGCGCCTTCCCGGCTCGATGCATAATTCACCGCGACAGAAGCGCCGGCCGCAGCGAGATGCTTCGCGATCCCTGCGCCGATGCCTTTGGACGCTCCCGTGACGATCGCGACCTTACCTGTGAGTTCACCCATTTGACCCTCCTGTTGATAGTCGGGCCCAAGGTGGCTATTCGCCTGTCAGGGGGTAGCGTGTCTCGCCAACTAATATATATTCATAATCCGAATGAGTGATCGACTTTCCGCCCTGCGTCTCTTCACCCGCGTTGCGCGCACGAGCAGTTTTTCTCAGGCGGGGCGCGAGTTCCAGCTCTCGCAACCCTCCGCCTCGCGCATCGTCGCCGAATTGGAACGTGAAGTTGGCGTGTCACTTTTTACGCGCACGACACGCGCGGTCACGCTAACGGAGGCCGGCGCCGAATATCTGGCACGGATCGAGCCGATCCTGGCCGAACTGGAAGAGGCGGATCATGTGGCACGCGGAACCGGCGAAATCCGCGGCCTCTTGCGCATCGGCCTTTCGTCAAGCTTCGCGGTGCGGGCCGTTATTCCGCTTTTGCCACCGTTTATGGCCTGTCACGCCGAGCTGCGGATCGATCTTCTGATGAACGACCAGCGCCAAGATTTACTCGGCGATGGCGTCGATATCGCTCTGCGCTTCGGCCCACTTCCCGACACGAGCGCGACGGCGCGGCGTATCGGTTCGGTTCCACGGCTGCTGGCGGCTTCCCCCGCTTATCTCGAACGAGCCGGCGCACCCAAGACGCCAGAGGATCTCGCTGACCATGCGATCATTCTGGGGCCGGCGGGATTGGACCCCGGCGCCTGGACTTTGCGGCGCGGTAATCACGTTGTAACGGCCCGCGTCGAAGGCCGGCTCAGGATTTCCGCGAATGAAGGCGCGATTGCCGCGGCGGTCTCTGGTCTCGGAATCGTTTCGACAGGCTGGTGGGGCTGCCTCGCCGAACTCCGAAGTGGCGCTCTCGTCCGTGTGTTGACGGATTGGGAGATGGAGACAGCGGACGTCCACGCTGTCTTCCCGGCCGGCCGCGCGACTAAGCCCGCGGCGCGCGCCTTCGTCGATTATCTGATGCGGGAACTCGACAAAGGTGCGGCAGGCCACGCGGTCTGCATGTGACATTTAATGGTCATCGGCCGCGCGGCCACGTCGATCAGCCGCCCAATCCCGCGTTTTCATAGGCCTCGGGTTTGAAGCCGACAAGGATCTTGCCGCCGCCGATTTCGAGTACGGGGCGTTTGATCGCCGACGGATATTCGAGCATCAGCGCAATCGCATTTTGCTCATTAAGGTCCGCCTTGCCGGCGTCGGGGAGTTTGCGGAAGGTCGTACCGGCACGGTTGAGCAATGTTTCCCAGCCGGTTTTCTTCACCCACTTTTCGAGATGTCCGCGATCGATACCTGCGGCCTTGTAATCGTGGAAGGCATATTCGACGCCGTGCCCTTCAAGCCACGCACGCGCCTTCTTCATCGTATCGCAGTTCTTGATGCCATAGATCGTGATCGTCATCTTGGAGAATCCAGCCGTTGGTCGGGCGGCGTTTCATAGCGTCTGCCGCCGCGAAGTCCAAACGGCTTTACTTCGCCGTTAGGCGCAGCTTCTTCCTCACGCGTTCGATCAGATCGTTGCTGCGCGACAGGAACAGCTTGAGGATCGGCGACGTATTCGCCTTGTGATAACCCATGACGAGATCAATCGTTGGCGGTTCACCGGCCAGCGGCCGGGCGATGACGGACCAGGGCAGGAAATTCTGCGCATAGGCCGGCAGCAGTGTCACACCGCGCGTCGAGGCGACGAGCGACATTGCCATGCCGAGATTGTCGATCTCGTGACTCGCATGAATGTCGAGACCAACGCGCTCAAAATAATCGGCCATGATTGCCTGCAAAACCGGCGCTGTCTTCGACATGCCAAGAAACGTCTCCTGCGCGATGTCCTGGACCGCGATAACTTTGCGCGTTGCCAGCCTGTGATCGCTCGGCATGACGACGACGAGAGGCTCAGTCGTTACGACCTTATAGGCGAGGTCCGGAAGGTTTGGTTCGGGCCGCATGAATGCAAGATCAAGCTTGCCGCGCATCAAGGCGTCCGCGAGCAGCGGTGAATATTGACTCGACACGGTGACGTCGATGTTTGGCAATTCGTCGCGCAGAATGTGCATGGCTTCGGACAGCCAATCCATTTCCTGGCCAGTGAGGAAACCGAGCGAGAAACTCGCCTTGGCAGGCTCGGCCGCACGGCGCGCGGCAATGGTCGCGGCCTCGACCTGCGCCAGTGCCAGCCGCGCATGATCGAGAAAAGCCCGGCCGGCCGGCGTCAGATCGACGCCCTTCGCGCTGCGTAGGAAAAGTTGCGTGCCAACCTCGTATTCGAGGTCGCGCATCTGCCGGCTGAGCGAGGGTTGCGCCGTGTGCAGCCGCTTTTCCGCTGCCGTCGTCAGGCTCCCCTCTTCCGCCACGGCGACGAAAAATCTCAAATGACGCAATTCCACCTGTCATGCCTCCAAAGCATGACCGGCAACTTACAAAGTCTTTCTCGTCAGCGCTAGCAGAGCATAGATGAACGCCATGCCGGAGCAATCGCTCCAGGGTTCATACCTCTAGGTGATAAAATGACCGCAGCAGCCAAATCGATCAAAATCCCCGGCCCCGACCATCCAATTACGACCGCGCATAATCCAAACCGCGTGATCGTGAGTTTTGCCGGCCATGTCATCGCTGAGACGCAGGATGCCCTCACTCTGAAAGAAGCGAACTATCCGCCGGTGATTTATGTCCCGCGCAAGGACGCGAACATGGCGCTGCTGAAGCCGACCGAGCACACGACCTATTGCCCTTACAAGGGTGATGCCAGCTATTTCACCATCTCGGTTGATGGACGCGAGTCCGTCAATGCCATCTGGAGCTATGAGCATCCGCATCCGGCAATGACGGCGATCGCGGACTACCTTGCCTTCTATCCCGACCGCGTCGACGCAATCGAAGAACGCGCCAGCGTCTAACCGCACGGAAAGGACATCAGACCATGAGCAATCTGTCCGGTAAGACCGCGCTCGTCACGGGCGCCTCGCGCGGAATCGGCCGCGCCAGCGCCCTTGCCCTCGCGAGGCAAGGCGCGCAGGTTCTCGTGCATTATGGCCGCGCGGCAGGCGAAGCCGAGTCCGTCGTTGCGGAAATCCGCAAGGCCGGAGGCCGTGCCGAAGCACTTTCTGCCGATCTCGCCAAACCCGACGCGCCGCACAAGCTCGCCAAGGACGTGCGTGCGATCGTCGGCGAACGGCTCGACATTCTCGTCGCAAACGCCGGCATTTCCAAAGCTGCGAAAATCGAAGACACCACGATCGAGGATTTCGACAATCTCTTCGCCGTCAATGTCCGCGCGCCGTTCTTCCTCGTGCAGCAATTGCTGCCGATCCTCGGCCAGGGTGGCAGCGTGATCTTCGTCTCGTCGGTCGTGGCACATGCTGTCGTCGGCCCGCTCTACGCCTATGCGGCGACCAAGGGCGCGGTCGATACGCTCGTCAAATATTTCGCCGCTTCGCTCGGCGAGCGCGGCATTCGCGTCAATGCCGTCGCGCCCGGCGTTGTCGATACGGATATGTCGAGCTTCACCAAGACGGAGGCCGGCCGCAATACGGCAATGAGCCTGCAAGCATTGAAGCGCATTGCGGGCCCGGACGATATCGCAGACGTCATCGCTTTTCTTGCCTCGGACGAGGCGCGCTGGATTACCGGCGATATTGTCCGGGTCGATGGCGGCTCGAAACTGTGAGCAATAAATCTCAAAACGGAGAATGATAATGTCCAGGAAACTTGAAGGTAAAGTCGCGTTCGTCACCGGTAGCTCGCGCGGCATTGGCGCTGCAATCGCCAAACGTCTCGCGGCAGATGGCGCGAAGGTGGCGATCACTTATACGAAAGGCGCTGATGCTGCGGCCGCGGTCGTCGCTGAAATCGAGCGCGGGGGCGGAAAGGCCATCGCCGTTCAGGCCGATGCGACCGATGTGCGCGCGGTCAATGCCGCGATCGAAAAGACCGTCGCGACCTTCGGTGGTCTTGACGTACTGGTGAATAACGCCGGCACGGCCATTCCAAGCAAGTTCGAGGACGCCACGATCGAAGATCTCGATCGCGTCATCGATCTCAACATCCGCGGCGTGTTCATCGCAACGCATGCGGCGCTGAAGCATCTCAACAGCAATGGCCGTATCATCAATATCGGCTCCTGCGTCGGCGAACGCAATGTAACGCCGGGCCTGGCTGCCTATGCCGCCACCAAAGGCGCGGTGAAAATGTTCACGCAGAGCCTCGCCAGAGAAGTGGGCGACCGCGCGATCACGGTCAATAACGTCCAGCCGGGCCCGATCGATACCGATTTGAATCCCGCCTCGGGAGATTGGGCGACGCCGCAGAAAGCCAACACGGCGCTCAATCGTTACGGTACGGTGGATGAAGTCGCAGCGCTCGTGGCCTTCGTCGCGAGCCCGGAGGCATCCTACATCACCGGAGCCAATCTGACCGTCGATGGCGGCACCAACGCTTAGGCCAATACCCGGTGCCGCGGAATATCTGCGGCACCGGCACCGGCTTCGACTTATTGAAACGCCGCTTTCAGGGCCTTGAGACCGGCTTTCGGGTCCGTTAGGCCATGATAGATCGGCGGGATTTGCTTATCGACGCCATACAGATGATACACCGCGTGCATGGCGCAGTGGACGGAATATTCTACGGTGAAGACCGTATCTTCCGGCAGTTCGACGAATTGCCCTAGAAAGGCGAAATTGGCGCTGCCTTTCGGGATCACCAGCGGTCGGTCCGCGGGAATGCGGCGGCTGAACAAGGCTGAAGCATAAGGCATCATCACGCTGGTTACGTCGGTCGAGGCCAGAACAGCGTCGCGAATATCGTCGAAGCCGAGCTGGCCTATCAATTCGGTCAGGATTTCCTTGCCCGTCGATTTCGCCATCGGCTTTTTGACGTAATCGCCGACGTCGTCGATGAAGAGCCCATATCCCCAGAGCGTATAAGTATCAGTGGGCATGTCTGGAAAATGCGGCTGATGCGGCACGACGATCGACATCAGCCACCCAGAATCCACAAAGGTCATCAGGCCGCCGGTGCCGGGCTCGTTGCCCGAATAGGTGATGAGCCGCTTCAGCAGCAGATTGCCATGCATGGTGAGCGTGAAGGATTCCCATTTGTTTTCGTCGATGTTGCCGTCGAACGTGTTAGGGCGCCCAAAGTCGCTCGCCTTTTTCGCAATCGTCTCCCACAGCGCCCATGCGCCATCGCGGCGGTCGCGGATCAGCTCGGGCACCGTGTCATTGCCGGCATAAGTGGCATCGGCGGTGATTGAGCCCAGCGTCAACATGGCGATATCGTCCGGGGCAAGCTCAATCGTCGAGTCGCCGGATTTGTCGCGGACATGAAGCCGCGTTACCAGCCGCTGCGACGGATCGACCTGATCGAAATCGACATCGGTGACCCGGACGCCGAAACGGACATCGACGCCCCGCTCAAGCAGCCATTTCTGGATCGGCCGGACGATCGAGTCATATTGATTGTACTTTGTCCGGCGGACACCGGAGAGCGTATGCATGCGCGAGAATTCCTGGATGAAGCGCAGAAAATAGCGCTTCAACTCGATGGCGCTGTGCCAGTTCTGGAAGGCGAACATGGTGCGCCACATCTGCCAGAAATTGGTCTCGAAGAAATGCACCGAGAACAGATCGTCGATGCGTCGCGCGCCGAGGACATGTTCGGGCGTCGCGAGAACACGCAACAACTCCAATCTGTCCCGCGCGTTCAAACCATAGATGCTGGCATTGATGATCTTGTGGTCACGGCCGATCAGCCGCGCCTTCGAATAAGACTTTATCATCTTGTTGAAATCGCGGATTTCCTGCCGCACGCTCACCTTCGGGTCTTCAAGAGACGGAATGGTTTCGAGCAGGTTCCATAGCGTCTGATAGGCTTCGTCCTCCAGCATCCGCCCGCCACGCGTGACATAGCCCTTTTGCGCCGGAGAAAGGGCGCCGTCGAGCGCCCCGCCTGCGATGTCGAGTTCTTCAAGGATATGGATGTTGGCGCCCGGCACGCCCGCATCGCGGATCAGGAATACCGCCGCGGCCAAAGAGGCGATGCCGCCGCCGACGAGCCAAACCTGACTGGCCTTGGGATCTCGATCAAGCATGGAACTCGTCCTTCTCTAAAAGCCGCGCAATACGCTTATGCGCTGGTACCGGCGTCCGTGGCGGCCCGCCTTGCGCCGGGTCAAAATCGTTCTGCGCCCTTCCCGCCGGCCAGAGATTGACTTTCGGGAGTTTGCAAACCTATATGTACCTATGGTACACACCACCGGTACAAGCCTTCAAGAACGCGCCCGCCGGCTCGATTCGGCAGTCCGCGACCGGCTTTTTGGCATCGCCACTGAGGCCTTCGTCCAGCATGGCTATGATGGTGCCTCGCTCAATGCGATCCTTGCGGCGGCGAAAATGGGGAAAAGCTCGTTCTTCTATTATTTCCTCGACAAGGAGGATCTGTTCGCCTCGGTCATTGAGGCCGCGGCGGCGCGGGTTGGGGCTGCGGCAGGTCTGCATACGCTCCCGGCCAAACCCGCGCGATTCTGGCCGGAGACGCTAGCCATTCTGGAACATTGGGGCGCGGCGGCGGAACGCGAGCCTGGCTTCGTCGGGCTTCTGCGCGCACTCCAGCCTTTGCGTCGCACGGCCAACCCGCGTCTTGTGCACGTTTTCGATGACGTTCATCGGATTCACAGATCGCTTCTTCAGCGCGGCATCGAACTCGGCGTCGTGCGAAACGATCTCGGCATCGACACGCTGATGGCTCTCATCGACGCCGTCGATCTCGTCTTGGACGATGCATTCCATCGCGATCCCGCGCCCCGCGAGGATGCGCTCGCAGCACACCGCCAGCGCGTGATCGATACAATTCAGCGCATCGTCAGGCCGTAGCGCATGCAAATCAAACTTGGCTCCAAAGGCGCGGCGGGCAATTTCGATTTCGAAGCCATGCGCTGCCTCGGCATCGCCTCGATGGGTGCCGCAGGCGTCGGCGAATGTTTAGCCGCCGTCGCGCAAATCCGCCGCGGTGATATCGAGAGCTGGACGCGCGCCTTCGGCGCGCTGGCGGCGCGCCTTGTTGGCGAGGCCGAGCGTTCGCTGGAAAGCGGCGACAGCATTTCCGCCGCCGAGCAGTTGAAGCGTGCCTCGACTTATTATCGCACGGGCGCTTTCTACACGCTGCCGGCCGATCGCCGCCGGCACGCGCACCGCCGCTCAAGCCGCGAGACGTTTCATCGCGCCCTCGCCTGCGTGCCGGAGCGGACCGAGATTATTGCGATCCCGTTTGAAGGTGCGAGTTTGCCCGGCTATTTCGTCAGCGCCGGCGAGAGGCCGGGGCCGACATTGATCGTGCTCGGCGGCTACGATTCCACTGCGGAGGAGCTTCTGCTGTGGCTTGGCCAGGCCTGCGGCCCGCGCGGCTGGAATGCTCTGGTCTTCGAAGGCCCCGGCCAGCCGGGCGCGCTTGACCTGAACCCCGGCCTCGTCTTCCGGCCCGATTATGAGGCCCCTGTCGGTGCGGCCATCGATTACGCGCTCTCGCGGCCCGATGTCGATCCGCAGCGGCTTGCCATTATCGGCTATTCGTTCGGCGGCTATCTGGCGCCGCGCGCCGCCGCCTATGACCCGCGTATCAAAGCCGTGATCGCCGATACCCTCGGCGTCGATATCGCCGGCGCCTTGCGCATGGCGTTGCCGCCGATCCTCTGGAAACTTCCGCCGGGGATCCTCGATGCAGGTTTCGATGCGTTCTGCCGATTCAGCGTCACGACGCGGTTTTTCTTTGAGAGCGCGAAGGAGGCGTTCGGGATCGAGACGCCCGCGGAATTTCTCCGCGTGTGGGAGCCATACAATCTTTGGAGCGTACAGGACCAGCTTGACGTGCCGCTGCTCGTCCTGATCGGCGAGGACGAGATTGCCGAAGCGCCGAAGCCGCTGCTGAAGGATACATTCGATTTTCTGCGCGGTCTCAAGGCACCAGTGGCGATCCGTGCTTTCGCGCGCGAAGACGGCGGCGCGGCGCATTGCCAACTCGATTCGCCGGAATGTGTGCCGCCCGTGGTCTTCCCCTGGCTAGATCAGATTTTTAATCAGGCTCCCGTTTCAGACGCAGCCAAAGACGCGGATTTTATGAAAGCCGTTGCGCTCATCAGGAAGCATCACGGCGACGAACTCGCCACGATGTTGAATGGCATTCGGAGAAAGCCGGGATAACCAAGCGTATCAAGATCTGCGCGGCTTCACCACGCCGAGCCGCAGCAACGACTCGCCGGTCGCGGCGATCGCCTCCTCGTTCGTCCGTGGCGACCAGCCAAGGACCTGACGAGCCTTTTCGTTCGAGGCGCGTCGCAGGATGCCGAGTTGCGGCACGATCTGACGCAGCATTGGCACGAAAGGCGCGAGCAGCCGGACAACCCAATTGGGTATCTCCCGTCTTGGCGCCGCCGCAGCCGCCGTGCCGAATTTTTTATGCAGCACGCGCGCCACGTCGATCATCCACAGCGGCTCGCCCGCCACGGCGAGAAAGCGCTCACCCTTAGCCTTGGGATCGGTCATCGCGCGCAGATGCAGGTCGGCGACATCGCGCACATCGACCAGGCCGAAGCCCATATGGGGGGCGACGCGCATATGACCATCGAGCATCATCCGGATAATCCGCACAGAGCTTCCCGCGCCCGGCCCAAGCACGGGCCCGAAGACGGCGACCGGATTGATCACGGCGAGTTCCAGCGCTACACCCTCGCTCTGGATAAAGTCCCAGGCGGCGCGCTCGGCAATCGTCTTCGACTTTGGGTAAGCGCCGACTTCGGGACTCGCCAAATTTGACCAGTCGGCCTCGGTGAAAGGCTTCGCGCGATTGCCGTGGCCATAGCCGATCGCGGCAAAAGACGAGGTTAGCACGACGCGTTTCACGCCCGCATCGCGCGCGGCCTTGAGCACACGCAGCGTCCCGTCGCGCGCGGGGCGGATCAGATCCTCTTCATTCTCCGGTCCCTCGAATGGCAGGGGCGAGGCGACATGCTGAACATAATCGCAGCTTTGCACCGCCTCCGCCCAGCCTGCATCGTGGTCGAGATCGGCCACGACGAAAGAAAGATCGTGCTCCGGATCGGCACCGCCGCCGCGGACATTGGCCTTCACTTCGTCGGCGCGCGAAAGATTGCGCAGGGTTGCGCGCACCTCATGACCCGCTCGTAGAAGCGCGACGATAACATGACCGGCGATGAAGCCCGACCCACCCGTCACCAGAACTCTGCTCAACTTCACGCTCCATCTTGGCATCGCAAGGCAAGCAGCCTAAACCTTCAACCTTGGTTGAAGGTCAAGAAGGTTCCGCAATGAGGATCGGCGAAGTCGCGCAACGCGCTGGCGTAAGTACCTCGCGGCTGCGCTTCTATGAGGCCAAGGGCCTACTGCCACTCGCAAGCCGGAGCGCTAACGGTTACCGCGACTACGAATTCCGCGCGGTGAAGATCGTCGGCATTATCGAACGAGCACAAAGCCTCGGCTTTTCGCTGAAAGAAATCAGCGCGCTCCTCGCGATGCCATTCGAGCAATTGGCGAAGCCGGAGGTCATCATTCCACATGTTCAGGCGAAGTTGCGTGAGATCGAGGCGCATCTGCGCGAGGCCCAAAAACGCCGCCGTGATCTTCAAGCCCTGCTCCGCGATCTGATTATAGAAAGCGAAGGCGGCAAAAGTCCCAAACGCCTTCGAAAACAAATTTGAAGATGATCTATCATTCTAGCAAGCGGCGACGTCGCTGTTGGCAGTCGCTCATGTGGAGGAATTTGGTTTGACGTTTTTCGAGAGCCTGCTGGCGCTTATGGCGGTTGCGATCCTGCTGCTGCAAGTGTCGCGGCGGCTCGCCATTCCGTACCCAACGATGCTGGCAGCCGCAGGCGTCGGCTTGGCGCTGATCCCCGGTGCGCCGAAGATTGGGCTCGATCCGCACACGGCCCTCGTGCTTTTCATTGCCCCGGCGATCGTTGATGCGGCCTTCGATTTTCCGCTTGGGACGATCCGTCGGCTCTGGCGCCCATTGATTGCGCTGGCCATCGGGGCCGTGCTTATGAGTGCCGCCGCGGTTGCGTGGCTTGGCGTCGCGATGGCCGGACTGCCGCTCTATGCCGCGATTGCGCTCGGCGCAATTGTCGCCCCGCCCGACGCGGCGGCCGCGACGGCCGTTCTCAGCACCGTCAACATGCCGCGCCGCTCGATCGCCGTGCTGAAGGGCGAAAGCCTTCTCAATGACGCATCCGCCCTGCTCCTTTTCAGCGCAGCGACATCCGCCCAACATCTCGGCGGCTTCGATGGCGCGTGGGCGCTGCGGCTCGCGATTGCGGCGCCCGGCGGCGTTTTGCTCGGAATTCTGTTTGCGAAACTCTATCGATACGTCGTTCCCTATGTCACTGGAACGCTCGGCGGCAACCTGCTTGAATTCGTCACGTGTTTCGGCGTGTGGATTATCGCCGATCGGCTCGGTCTGTCGGCTGTCCTCTGCCTCGTCGCCTTCACCATCACCATCGCTCGCTACGCCGCGGTTATGGTGCGGCCACGCATGCGCATCCATTCTTATGCGGTGTGGGAAAGCGCGGTGTTTCTGCTCAACGTGTTCGCCTTCCTGTTGCTGGGCTTTCAGGCGCGCACGATCGTCGGCGGCATGGCCCCTGCGCACTTGCGCGACGCGGCCTGGTTCGCGCTCGCCGTCATCCTGTGTCTGGTCGTCGTGCGGATGGCGCTGGTACTCGCTTACAATCGCCTCGCCATTCACTACCGCGTCTTTCGCGCCGATGCGAAGCCGGCGAACTTGCGTCAAGGGATTTTGGTCGGATGGTCCGGCATGCGCGGGCTTGTTACGCTGGCCACAGCCTTCGCGCTGCCGGCCTCGTTCCCGCAGCGCGATCTCATTGTGCTCACCGCCTTCGCCGTCGTGCTGGCAACACTTGTGATTCAGGGGCTGACGCTGGGGCCGCTCGTCCGTTTGCTTCAGCTCGATGGCGACGATGGCCTCGGTGAGGAACTTGATTCCGCGCGCGTCGATCTGGCGACCGTTGCGCTCGCATCATTGGATGGCAAGGACGGCCCCGCCGCCGATTACTGGCGCTACGAGTTCGAGACGCTGCGCGATGGCGCAATCCTCGAAGGCGAGCGGGCGCCGCTTGAGATGAAGCGCCAATATGGCCTCGCCGCCGTGCGCAAACAGCGCAAACGGCTGGACAAGCTCCGCGTCGAAGGACACGTCGGTGCCGATGCTTTCATCGTCTTGCAAGAGGAACTCGATTTCGCCGAGGTCGCGCTCAACCTTGAGACGGACCAGCATATAGAAGAAAGCTGAGGGGCGCGAGATCGGCATCGCACTGAGATTATCGACGCATCAGAACGGTGCGTCGATATCGACGATATCAATGAGCTTGTGATTGACGAACTCCTTGATGCCGAGACCAAGCAATTCGCGGCCGTAGCCTGAATTGCGGATGCCGCCAAAGGGTAAGTCGGCTTTCACCATCGTCGGATGATTGACGAAGACCATGCCGGTCGAGATTCGTTTGGCGACCTTCGCCCCGTGTTTGGGGTTGGAGGTGAATACCGATCCGCCTAGCCCGAACGGGGAATCGTTGGCGATCCGCACAGCATCGTCCTCGTCCTCGGCGCGGAACAGCATCGACACCGGACCGAAAAACTCCCAGTTCCGCGCTGGATTGTCGTCGGTGATATTGGTCAAAATCGTCGGCTGTACGAAGGCACCACGATTGGGCACTTTAGGCCCCACTTCGGTCGCCGTCGCGCCATGCGCCACAGCCTGCTGTATCCTTTCTTTCAGCTCGTCGGCGGCGTCTTGCGAAGAGAGCGGCGCCAGTGTCGTTGCGGGATCGAACGGATCGCCCGCCCGCAAGCCCGCGACGCCGACGGTGTAGCTCTCAAGAAAGCGATCGTAGAGATCCTTGACGATTATCATCCGCTTGGATGAGACGCAGACCTGTCCGCCGTTCCAATGACGGCCGAAGACCGCCCATTTGACCGTCTTTTCCAGATCTGCATCGGCGAGCACGACAAAAGCATCCGCGCCGCCAAGTTCCAAGGTCGATTTCTTCAGCGCCTGCCCGGCTGATACAGCAACCGAGGCGCCGGCGCCCTCAGACCCGGTGAGCGCGACGCCGCGCACGAGCGGATGCTGCAGGATAAGATCGATCTGCGAATGCGCGGCATAAAGATTCTTGAATGCGCCCTCCGGCAATCCCGCTTCCAGCATGAGCTTTTCGCAGGCGGCTGCGGACTGCGGCACGATCCCCGCATGTTTCAATAGGATCGTATTCCCCGCCGACAATTGCGGCGCGATGATACGCGCGACCTGATAATACGGAAAATTCCACGGTTCGACGGCCAACAAGACGCCGAGCGGTTCATGCACCAAGACGGCCTCGCCTTCGGCAAGATCGGCCACCGGCAGCTTTTCCGGCGCGAGCAGGGTTCTTGCGTTGATGGCATAGTATTCGAAAATCTTAGCCGAAAGTTCGACCTCCGCCTGCGCCTCCGAGATCAGCTTTCCCATTTCAAGTGTGAGAAGCTTTGCATAGGCGTCGCTGTCCCTGCGCAGAATCTCCGCGGCCCGCTGCATGATCTTCGCTCGCGCCGGAAATGATGTCTTCTTCCACGACAGAAATGCTTCGTGCGCTTTCTCGATGGCCTGGACGATGTCCGTGTCCGTGGCGTCGTGAAACGTCTTCGTCACTTCGCCGGTGTAGGGGTTGGTGCTCGTATAGGCCATCGCTCATCTCCGTCGCGAAATAGCATAAGATCGGCGTCGCGCTGTGCGCAGGCCCGCCAATTCACTTTTACAAATGCACGAAGATGTCCGCGCCGCTTTAATCTGGATCAACGGACACGCCTCGTTTGCGATGATCGAAGGCAATGCGGTCGAGGCCGGCACGGGCTAATAAGAATTGAAATTCATCAAACTACGTGGGCTCTATGATGACTGATTATAAACTCTACTACTGGTCCGTGCCCTTCCGCGGCCAGTTCGTGCGCGCTGTCTTGGCCTATGCCGGAAAGACGTGGACGGAAGCCGGCGACGCGGCCATCTCAAAGCTGATGGACAGCCCGGTGAGCAAAATGCCGGTCCCTTTCATGGGGCCGCCGCTGCTCATCGACAAAAAGGCGGATTTCGCCATCGCGCAAATGCCGGCCATCGTGCTTTACCTGGGCGAGACGCTGGACCTCATACCCGCCACCGCCGCCCTGCGCGCGCTGACCATCAAGACCGTCAATGACGCCAACGATGTGATCGACGAGATCACCCTCGATGGCGGCCGCGAGATGTGGACGGAAAAGCGTTGGCGCGACTTCACCCCGCGCCTGCAAAAGTGGATGTCATTCTGGGAAGAGACCGGCCATCGGCATGGGCTGAAGGCCCAGTCAGGCTTCCTGCTCGGTGGCGAAAAACCCGGCATCGCCGACATCGTGACCGCGACGCTCTGGTCGACCATGACCGACCGCTTCCACGAGATTGAGATATTGCTCAAGGAAACGGCGCCCCTGACGGCCGCCCTGACGCGGCGAATTGCCAGCCTGCCGCCGCTAGCCGAACTGGCCGCGAAGGCGCAAATCGATTATGGAGATTCGTATTGCGGCGGACAGATCGAGGCTTCGTTGCGCAAAGTCCTCGGTGCAGAGCGCTAGAGCATCGGACCGAAAAGTGCCTTACGATCTCGCTGTTGCGATAGATCGCCAGCGATGCGGGTTTTCGGACAAATCCGATGCGGTTAAAAAGATATAAGAACGCTGGGCGATTCCATATGAACGTCCTCTGCTCTGGTTTTTGTTTCAACGCGTTTTCTTCACGCGAACCGGTATCCACTTCGCTCGAAAACGCTCTAAACAGGAGGTTCAATGTTCAACTGCGGCCGGCTCACCACAAGCTTAATCGCGGCCTTTGCCGCCCTGCCCTTGATGGTGCGCGCCGCAGAGGCCGCCCAGTGCGGCACCGGCCCTGGCGGGTTTGAGGCCTGGAAGAGCGCCTTCGCCGACGAGGCGAAAGCCAAGGGCATTGGCAGCGCCGGGGTCAGCGCCCTGATGGAGACCCACTACAATTATCCGACCATCGCCGCCGACCGTGGGCTGAAAAGCTTCCGCCTGTCGCTTCCTGCCTTCATGGCCAAGCGCGGCGCCTCCATCATCGCGGCGCGCGGCCGCAAGCTCAAGCAATCGCATGCCGACCTCTTCGCCTCGATCGAAAATCAATATGGCGTCCCGGCCGGGCCGCTGATCGCCATCTGGGGCATGGAATCCGGCTTCGGCACCCAGCACGGCAACCAGCAGTCGCTCTCGGCCATCGCGACGCTCGCCTATGACTGTCGGCGACCGGAGCTTTTCACCGATCAGCTCTATGCGGCGCTGAAACTCGTCGATGACGGGCGCATGTCGGCCGAGACGCGCGGCTCCATGCATGGCGAAATCGGCCAGACGCAATTTCTGCCCAAGACGATGCTCCAATTTGGTGTCGGCGATCTCGACACACCCTCGGGGGCGCTGAACTCGACCGCGAATTACCTCAAGGCGCATGGATGGAAGCGCGGCGCCGGCTATCAGCCGGGCGAGCCCAATTTCGTGGCGATCCAGGCCTGGAATGCAGCGACCGTCTATGAACAGACCATCGCGATCGTCGGCAAAGAGATCGACGGCGGAGATGATTGAGGGCTGAGTGACACCCTCACCCATCCGGACCGCGACATGCGCCTGCGGTCGCGTTGAACTTGAAGCGATCGGCAAACCGATCGTGAGCGCCGTCTGCTATTGCGACGATTGCCAGAAGGGCGCCCGTCAGATCGAAGCTTTGCCGAATGCGGTCATTGTGGCTGATCCCGATGGCGGCACCCCCTACATCCTTTATCGCAAGGACCGCATCGCCTGCACCAAAGGCGCGGACCTGCTGAAAAGCTATAAGCTCAAGGAAATGTCGGCCACGAACCGGGTTGTCGCGACGTGCTGCAATTCGGCAATGTTCGTAAATTTCGACAGAGGCCCGTTCTGGGTCACGGCCTATCGCGCGCGATTTCACGGCGACGTCTCGCCGCTGCAACTTCGGATCTGCACGAAGTTCAAGCCAGCCGGCACCGTGCTTCCCCGCGACGTGCCGAGCGCCGAGCGCTATCCGCCATTACTGGTCATCAAACTCCTCGCAGCGCGCGTGGCGATGTTGCTGGGGCGATAGACAGGGATTTCAGGTCGGGGCATTTTGATTTTGACAACTGAGCCGCCGGCTCTAGTGCCGACATTGGTGCTGGAGGATGGCACCGCCATCGGTGAGGTGCCCGCCATCATGCGTTATCTCGACGAAGCCTTCCCGGAAAAGCCGCTGCTGGGCGCAACGGCGAAAGAAAAGGGCGTCATCGCCATGTGGGAGCGGGATGGAACTCGAAGGCTTCGCCGCCGTCATGGAAGCCGTGCGCAACGCCGTGGCTGGCCTGAAAGGTAAGGCTTTGGCCGGGCCGCATGCCTATGAGCAGATTCCCGAACTGGCCGAGCGCAGCCGGCAGCGGGTCTTGGATTTCTATGCCGATCTCGACACGCGGCTGGGCGAAGTATCCTTCGTGGCGGGCGAGAATTTCTCCGCCGCCGACATCACCGCGCTAGTGGCGGTCGATTTCGCCAATGGCGCTCTCAAAATGGGAATTCCGGAACAAGCGATCAACGTGGCGCGCTGGTACGAGGCCGTATCGAAACGCCCGAGTGCCGCCGCCTAAGCGGCATATGCATCGGCCCGTCGTTCTTCAAGCAACGGTAGGTGCCGTTGATAATGTCTCAATAAGAATCCGAGCGAACTCTTCTGGCCTTTCCAGCGAAGCAATATGGCCCGCGTCCTTGAGGACGAGCATCTTTGCGTGTTTGATCCGAGCGAGGTTTGCTTCGCGCTCGGCCGCCCGTGACCAATCATGATCGCCATAGACCAGCGTGACCGGGACGTCGATCTGAGCGTAATAGGCTCTCGCCGCGACATAGCTCGGAAGGCCTCTATAAACAGCACGCGCAACGCTTGAATAACCCGGCCGTTTCCCGCCCTTCGCCAGTTCGTCAATAAAGTCCGACGGCATGCGGCGCGGGTCGTAGAAACCACCTTTCAAAATACCGGCGAGAGTGGCCGGGCTTTCCATGGCGGCGAAAACCGGCCCGATAAGCGGCACGCGCACGCTCTTGATAATGACCGACGCGAGGAGATTCGCCCGCTCCACACCCGGCAGATAGTCATAAGGATTGAAGGCAACGACCTGTTTCACGCGGTCGCCGAGCACCGCTGCCGTCGTCAGTGCCAGTGTGGCGCCCAACGACTCGCCGACCAGCGTGACGTCGCGCAAGTCGAGCCGTTCGATGAAATCCACGACATGCTGTCTCATCGCCGGCTCCCGATAGTCGGCTCCCGGCACGATTTCCGACCAGCCAAACCCCGGATAGTCGAACGTGTAAACGGTGAAGTGATCGATGAGCCTTGGGATCACCCGTTGATACAAGTCGAGCTGCGTACGGATCGAGTGCAGCAGGACTAGCGCCGGGCCTTGACCCGCCTGCAGATAGCGGACCTTCGGCCCGGTGGGCTTTAACGACAGAAACTCAGGTTTCTGATCCGGCCACCAGTGGCGCGTATAATCGAATCCATTTTGGTCAACCATGATCACCCTCGCATTTTCACGCGCTCTGCTGACGGCAGAGCGCCAGATGTGATCAAAATGAGTGAAGGAGATAGACGGCATAGATCACTACGATAACCAAATCGATGATTACGATTGGGCGCATGCCGGCGGTATGTGGCTTATTCCAATCGGCTACGATCAAGCCGACCAGCCCAGCCTTCTCGATGCCGGCAGCCAGCATCAACGGAGCACGAAGCTCTGGATGCCAAGCAGCGTAGATCAAGAGCGCTCCCAGGCTCGACGCCAGCATACTCCAATGCCGCGTCAGCAGGCCTCCGACCCCATCGGGCGCGTCGACCCCGAACAAGAGTCTGGGCCCGCGCGTCGGCAGTAGAAGCACAAGAATCGGCACCAATGTAAAAACGCCGCTGACCAATAGAACGGTGCGAATGTGGTCGACGATGATCACGGTAATTCTCCAAATCAAGCCGGCGGCGCGGCGTTCCTATGAATGGGCTTGAGAGATCAAGGGAAAGCGCGTCGCATGAATTGCTCGAACAACGTGTCCGGCAGCCAGCCTTTCAAGCGCGGTATCCAGCGGGCGAGCGCGCCGACGCGGTAGCGCGGCGCCGGCGCTCGGGCGTGCACTGCCTGCACGACGGCGGCGGCCACATCCTCCGGCCGGGTGCGGCTGGTGAGGGCGTCGCGGCGCATGCGTTGGACCAACTCGGCTCGCCGCTGGGCGAAGGGGTTGTCGGCCGCGCTGACTTCCCGGATCGATTGATCATGAGGGCCGGAGGCAACCGGGCTCGGACTGACGGTGCAGGCATACAGGCCGAGCGGCAGTAGCTCCTGCCGCAGCGACTCGGTGTAGCCTTCGAGAGCGAACTTGCTGGCCGAGTAGGCTGCGTTCATCGGAAGGCCAACCTCGCCCCCGATCGAGCTGATATTGATGATACGCCCCGACCGTTGCTCGAGCATGCGCGGCAGCACGGCCTGGACCATCCGCGCCGCGCCGAGAAAATTCGTGTCCAGCTGGTCCATGAAGTCATGCCAAGGGGTTTCGAACACGGCGCCATACAGGTCGTAGCCGGCGTTGTTGACCAGCACATCGATGCGGCCTTCGCGCCGTAGCAGTCCGTGCACACAAGCTTCGACCGATGCGGCGCTCGTAACGTCGAGAGTCAGTACCTGTACGCCATCCTGTTGCCCGCTCTCGACTTGGGCGCGCTGGGTCACGTAAACGCGATGGCCACGTTCGTGGAGCTGCGCCGCGATCGCCGCGCCGATGCCGCGGGTGCCCCCTGTGACGAGTATGACTAGCGATTCGTTCTTCAAAGTCCGGCTCCTTCGGCACGAAGTTGCTCGCGTGTTACAGTGCGTCCAAAAGGAATCGATGGCCCGCGTGGTTTTCCGCGGGCCGTGACCATTGAGCGGCGATGCTCTTCAGACGCGAAGCTGGTCGTCTCTCTTCAGCAGCACCGACCGTTTCTGGATGGGCTGAGGGCATTGGTCTAAGGGACGTAAATCGCCGGAGGGCCTCTCCGGCAGCAAGAAGTTATAAGTGTTAACTAAGCCGCAAAATCCACGATGTCAACAGCGTTAACATCCCTTCATGAACAAGTCGTCTGATTCTCCCGCCGCCGGGCGATATCACCACGGAGACCTGCGACGCGCCCTGCTTGAGGCAGCGGCGCGGGCGCCGGACATTGAGAACATCTCGCTCCGCGAGCTGGCTGCGGGGCTGGGCGTCAGTGCCGCTGCGGTGTACCGCCATTTTGACAGCCGCGAGGCCTTGCTGGCGGAGCTGGCCGCCGTCGGGATCGCTCAACTCCAGCAGCACTTTGCCATCGCGTTCGACCTTCACGCGCCGGCCGCCGACGCACGGGAGGCGATCGCGCGCCTGCACCAACTGGGCGTGGCCTATCTCCGCTTTGCCGATGAGCAGCCTGCCATGTGGCGCCTGATCTTTGGTACGTACGCAGTGCAGACTCGTGCCGACGCTTTGCGATCGGGCGCGCCGACCGCCTATTCATACCTGCCGGCAGCCTTACAGGGGCTATACAGAACCGGCGTCATTGCGGCGCCACCGGAGCCGGGCGACTTGCTGTTCGCGTGGAGCACCATCCACGGCGCAGCAGCACTGCGGGTGGGGAACGTAGCCGCAGCTCAGGGCGAGGTGGAGAGGGTTGGGGCCGAGATGGTGCAGCGTATCTTGCGCGGAATAGGCGCCGCACATCCGTCGTCCTGAGCACGGCAGGGTCCCCTCACCAGCGCCAGACATTCGCGCGTGAAGTCGTCGACCACACACCTGGACTCGGAAACGGAAACACGGTGTAGTTTACTGCCAAAACTACGCTGTCGCCGCGCTTACCCTCTCACTCCCACTCAATCGTCCCCGGCGGCTTGCTCGTCACGTCATACACAACCCGGTTGATGCCGCGCACTTCGTTGATGATGCGCGTTGCGGCGCGGCCGAGGAAATTCATGTCGTAGTGGAAAAAGTCCGCCGTCATGCCGTCGGTCGATGTCACGGCGCGTAGGGCGCAGACGAAATCGTAGGTGCGGCCGTCGCCCATGACGCCGACGCTTTTCACCGGCAGCAGCACGGCGAAAGCCTGCCAGATCTTGTCGTAAAGCCCGGCCTTGCGGATTTCGTCGAGATAGATCGCGTCGGCCTTGCGCAGGATCGCGAGCTTTTCCGCCGTCACGCCGCCCGGCAGGCGGATCGCGAGCCCCGGTCCCGGAAACGGATGCCGGCCGACGAAAACCTCCGGCAGGCCGAGTTCGCGGCCGAGCGCGCGCACTTCATCCTTGAAGAGTTCGCGCAGCGGCTCGACGAGTTTCATCTTCATCCGCGCCGGCAGGCCGCCGACATTATGATGCGACTTGATCGTGACGCTCGGGCCGCCCTGGAACGAGACGCTTTCGATCACATCGGGATAGAGCGTGCCCTGCGCGAGAAAGTCCGGCGCGCCACGGCCATCGGCGGCGATTTTCTTCGCCTCCGCGTCGAAGACATCGATGAACAGCTTGCCGATGATCTTGCGCTTCTCTTCCGGCTCCTGCACGCCATCGAGCGCTGTCAGGAACGTCTCGCTCGCATCGACATGGACGAGCGGGATGTTGTAATGGCCGCGAAACAGCGAGACGACCTGCTCGGCTTCGCCTTCGCGCAACAAACCATGATCGACGAAGACACAGGTGAGCCTGTCACCGATCGCCTCGTGGATCAGCAGCGCCGCGACGGATGAATCCACGCCGCCGGAAAGCGCGCATAGGACCCGCGCATCCCCGACCTGCGCGCGGATCGCCTTGATCGCCTCGGCGCGGAAGGCCTTCATCGTCCAGTCCCGGCGAAAACCGGCAATCTTAAACAGGAAATTTCCGATGAGCTGCGGCCCCTCGGGCGTGTGATGCACCTCGGGATGGAATTGCAGTCCGTAGAAGCGGCGCGCTTCATCTGCGATGACGCAAACGGGCGCATTGGGCGAGTTTCCGATGCTCTGGAAGCCAGGCGGCAGTTTCGTCACGCGGTCGCCATGGCTCATCCAGACAATGTGGCGGCCCTGCTCCCAGACGCCCTCAAGCAGCGGCGATTCCGCAATTGCCTCGACCTCCGCGCGTCCATATTCGCCGTGATGGCCGCCCTGCACCTCGCCGCCAAGCTGCGCCGCCATGAGCTGCTCGCCGTAGCAGATGCCAAGGATCGGCACGCCAGCCTCGAAGATTGCTTGCGGCAAACGGGGCGAACCTTCCTCAAGCACCGACGCCGGGCCGCCGGACAGGATCACCGCCTTGGGCTTTAAAGCCGCGAACGCGGCCTCCGCCTTCTGATAGGGCGCGATCTCGCAATAGACCCCTGCCTCACGCACGCGGCGGGCGATCAATTGGGTGACCTGCGAACCGAAATCGACAATCAGCACTTTGTCGTGGTGGGTGACGATGTCGTGGTGGAAAGGATCTTCGGCCATTGAGATTTATTGTGCTCCTGCCGGCAAAAATTCGAATTAAGAGATTGCACCCCGCGGCGCAAGGAAGCGCGAAGCTTTACCTGAATGCTTTCCAACGCATTTGAACGGTCTGGTTGAAGGCCGGGCAATCCCTCTGCGCTAGTCTTTCGCTATGCGTACAACGGCATAGCTGAGGCTAAGATGGAACGTGTGGTCCGGGTTTTCGACCCGCAGCGGCAAATGCCGGTCGCGATCCGTCTTGCCGACATTCCGAGCCTCTTTTCCGAAGGCGTGGAGCCGGACGCCGCCGATCAGCAAAGCCCTAGCCTGGAAGCTGTCAAATCGCGGGTCGGCCAAATCCTGCGGCACATGCAGATGCCCCGCACATTCACGACTCCCGTCGCAAACTCGCAATAAAAAATCCGTCCGTGCCGCCGGTCAGCGGCGAAAGCCGCAGGCCGTCGCCTTGCGCAAATTCTGCGAGTTGGGGTAGCTCGGCGGCCTCGACCACCTCTAGCGCGCTGCTGGCCGCGAAATCTTCGTGGCGCGTCAGAAAGGCCGTGATGCGGTCTTCGTTCTCGTCGAGCAGCAGCGAGCAGGTCACATAGACGATCCGGCAGCCGGGTTTCACGAACCGCGCGGCCGTGTCCAGCACTTCATCTTGCTCTTTGATCCGCTGTTCGAGCGCGCCGGGCCGGATGCGCCATTTGGCATCCGGGTTACGCCGCCAGGTGCCCGTGCCCGTACAGGGCGCATCGACCAGCACAAGATCGCAGCGGCCTTCGAGATCGGCCAGCACATCCTGCCCGCGGCGCGGCGTCCTGATCTGCACGTTGCGGGTGGCGGCCCGCTCCAGCCGGGCGTAGAGCGGCGCGAGACGGCGCGCCTCGCTGTCGGTTGCGTAGATCTGGCCGCGATTGTCCATCGCCGCCGCCAGCGCGAGCGTCTTGCCGCCGCCGCCGGCGCAAAGGTCGAGCACCTGTTCGCCCGGCTGCGCCGCGCAAAGCAACGCTGCGAGCTGCGAGCCTTCGTCCTGAATTTCGACAAGCCCTTTGACATAAGCCGGCTCGCCAGCAAGCGAGGGCGAGCGGCCGTCGTCGCTCAAAGGCAGGCGCAGGCCGAGCGGCGAGAGCGGTGTCGGCTGGGCGTTGAGATGCGCGAGGGCCGCCAGCGCCTTCTCCCGCGTCGCCTTGAGGCGGTTTACCCGTAAATCAAGCGGCGCGCGGGTCGCGAGCGCCGCGCCCTCCGCCGCTGCGCTGTCACCGAAGGCGGCAGTGAAAGCCGGCGCCAGCCATTCGGGATAATTGCCGCGCACATGATCCGGCGCGCCATCGAGCATGGCTGTTTCAAGCCGCGTGCGCTGGTCATCCGACAAAGGCGCAGGCGAATGACCCTCGCCATTACAGAGCGCGGCAATCTCATCCGGCGAAAGGCCGCGCATTTCGCGCAAGCTGCCGACGACGATTGCGCGCGGCGTCTCCACGCCCATGATCCAGGCGGCGGAGGCACGGCAGCGCAAGGCATCGAAGACGAGCGAGGCTAGCGCGGCGCGATCTTTCGACCCGGCGAAGCGATGCGAAAGGCCCCAATCCTTCAACGCATCCGCAGCCGGGCGATGACGCGTCTCAATGTCGGATAAAATCTCGATCGCCGCCGCGATCCGGGCGCCAGGGGTCATACGCCGGTCGGGTAATTGGGGCTCTCGCGGGTGATCGTCACGTCATGGACGTGGCTCTCGCGCAGGCCGGCGGCGGAAACTTTGACGAAGGTCGCGCGCTTCTGAAAATCTTCGATATTCGCCGCGCCGACATAACCCATCGCGGCGCGCAGACCGCCCGCCAATTGATGCAGAATGGCGCCCGCCGGACCGCGATAAGGAACTTGTCCTTCAATGCCTTCCGGCACGAGCTTCAAGCTATCCTTGATGTCCTGCTGGAAATAGCGGTCGGCCGAGCCGCGCGCCATCGCGCCCACCGAGCCCATGCCGCGATAGGATTTAAACGAGCGGCCCTGCAGCAGATAGACTTCGCCGGGACTCTCATCGGTGCCGGCGAGCAGCGAGCCGATCATGGCGCATTCGGCGCCGGCCGCGATCGCCTTGGCGAGATCGCCGGAATATTTGATGCCGCCGTCGGCGATGACCGGGATGTTGCGCTCCCGCGCGACTTCGACGGAATCGAGGATGGCTGTGAGCTGCGGCACGCCGACGCCCGCGACGATCCGGGTTGTGCAGATCGAACCCGGACCGATGCCGACCTTCACGGCATCCGCGCCCGCATCGATGAGCGCCTTGGTGCCGTCGCCGGTTGCGACATTGCCAGCAATGATGGCGACCTTGTTCGAAATACGCTTGATCCGCGCCACCTGGTCGAGGACCGATTGCGAATGGCCGTGTGCGGTATCGACGACAATAGCGTCCACACCCGCATCGATCAGCGCCAGGGCGCGATCATAGCCTTTGTCGCCGACGGTCGAGGCTGCGGCGACGCGCAGGCGGCCTTCGGCATCCTTGCTGGCATTCGGATGCTGCGTCGCCTTTTCGATGTCCTTGACCGTTAAAAGACCAACGCAGCGCCCTTCCTCATCGATAACGACGAGCTTTTCCAGCCGGTGCTGATGCAAGAGACGGCGCGCTTCGTCCTGAGGCACGCCTTCCGTAACAGTGATGACCTTCTTGGTCATGAGCTCGGACACCGGCTGATTAGGATTGTCGGCAAAACGGACGTCGCGATTGGTCAGGATGCCAACAAGCCGCGCCGGTATTCCGATCGGTCCGTGCTCGACGACGGGAATGCCGGAAATGCCGTGCCGCTTCATCAGCGCCAGCGCGTCGGCCAGCGTCGCATCGGGGACGATGGTGATCGGGTTAACCACCATGCCGCTCTCGTAGCGCTTGACCTTGCGGACCTCTTCGGCTTGCGCCTCGGGTTCCATATTGCGGTGAATGACGCCGATGCCGCCCGCCTGAGCCAAGGCGATGGCGAGCCGGGCTTCGGTAACGGTATCCATGGCAGCGGAAATGATCGGCAGGCTCAGCGTGATTTCGGGGGTAAGCCGCGTCCTGAGGTCAGCATTGCTCGGCAGGATTTCGGAATGCCCCGGCAGGAGCAGGACGTCGTCAAACGTCAAGGCTTCCTTGATAACCCCACGCTGCAATGCCGCCATAGCCAACTCCCGACAGCGCCGCAGGGCGCCAAATGAAAAAACGGCCGCGACTCGATAGCGATGCGCGGCGGACCCAAGTTGGCAGCGGCTCTTAGCACGCCACTGCCGCAGTGCAAAGGAAACAGGAGCGCAGGAGGGAAAGCCGCCGCGCTCACGGCTTAGAAATAGGGAGAAGATGTGGAAAACCCAAGTCGGCGGCGGCTCTATGAATTTCAGCCGGGTGCGTTTAGATGACAAAAATCACGACTGCCGCCTCATGAAAGATGTCCCTTGCCGCGCTATGGCCTGACGGCGTTCATCGTCGCGTGCGCCCTTTTCATGGAAAACCTCGACGGCACGGTGATCTCGACATCGCTGCCGGCGATCGCGGCCGATCTGCATCAGGACCCCATTTCTCTCAAACTTGCCCTGACCTCCTATCTGCTTTCGCTGGCGATCTTCATCCCGGCGAGCGGCTGGGCGGCGGACCGGTTCGGCGCCCGCACCATCTTCCGGACGGCGATTGTCGTCTTCACGCTCGGTTCGATTTTCTGTGGTTTCTCCAGCACGCTCTGGCAATTCGTTTTGGCGCGAATTGTCCAGGGTGTGGGCGGGGCCATGATGGTACCCGTCGGCCGGCTCGTTCTGTTACGGACCGTGCCGAAGTCGGAGGTCATCAACGCCCTCGCGTATCTGACGATTCCGGCCCTGCTCGGGCCGCTATTCGGGCCACTCGTCGGCGGCTTCATCACGACATACTTCCACTGGCGCTGGATCTTCTTCATCAACGTGCCGATCGGGGCGATCGGGATCGTACTCGTCAGCCTGCACATCAAGAACCTGCGCGGCGACTATTGGCCACTCGACGTATCGGGTTTCCTGCTATCCGGCACGGGTCTCGCTACACTGATTTTCGGCATGACTCTCTTCGGGCGCAGCATCGTCAGTCTTGAGACCGTGCTCGCGCTGATGGGCTTCGGAGCGCTCCTGCTCGTTGTCTATTATTTTCATGCGCGCCGCGCAAAATTCCCGATTCTCGATCTCAGTCTGTTGAAAGTACCGACCTTCCGCGCCTCGCTCACCGGCGGCTCGCTGTTTCGCGTCGGCGTCGGCGCGACGCCGCTGCTCCTGCCCTTGATGTTGCAGATCGGCTTCGGTCTGAATGCGTTCCAATCCGGCAGCATCACCTTCATCACGTCAATCGGCGCGATTGCCATGAAAACGACGGCCGCGCCCATCCTGCGCACGTTCGGCTTCCGTCACGTTCTCCTGTTCAATTCAGTTCTGAGCGCCACCATTCTCGGCTGCTATGGATTTTTCACGCCCGCGACGCCGCACGTCCTGATGATGGGGCTCCTGCTCTTCGGCGGTTTCTTTCGTTCGCTGGAGTTCACGTCAATCAACGCGATAACCTATGCCGATATCGACCACAGCACGATGAGCCGTGCGACAAGCTTTTCCTCAGTCGTTCAGCAATTATCACTGAGCGTCGGCATTACGATCGGCGCTTTCGTACTGCAAACCTCGGAAGCCATTCACCATACAGCGCATGTCACGGCGGCGGATTTCCGCTGGGCCTTTCTCGGCATCGCTTTGATCTCGGCAAGCTCGGTGCTGGTGTTCCGCACGCTGCCCGCGAATGCCGGAATCGATCTCGCCGGGTCGCGGCAGAAGAAGAAACCCGACCCGGAGAAGGAATTCGCGGAAGCGGAAGAGACAGAAGGCTAGTCCGCGCGTCCGCGAAAGCCTGTCGCGAGCACATAAAGCTCGGACGAATCCGCCCGGCTTGCCTTGGGCTTGACGTGCCTGACCTCAGTGAACTGCCGCTTGAGCGTCGCAAGCAGACTGGTCTCCGTGCCGCCCTGCAGAACCTTGGCGAGAAAGGCGCCTCCCGGTGCCAAAATCTCGGCGGCAAAATCGGCGGCAAGCTCGACCAGCCCGACGATCCGCAAATGATCTGTCTTGCGATGGCCGGTAGTGTTCCCGGCCATATCGGAGAGCACCACGTCGGCGGGACCGCCAAGCCAATCGGTCAGGATCTGCGGCGCTTCCGGAATAAGGAAATCAAGCTGACGAAAATCGACGCCCGGAATCGTTTCGACCGGCAGAAGATCGATGCCGAAGACTTTGCCGGCGCCGTCCGTCGCGCCGACCTTGGCGGCGGCGACCTGCGACCAGCCACCCGGCGCTGCGCCAAGATCGACGACTTTCTGCCCACGCTTGAGGATGTGGTAACGCGAGTCGATCTCGACGAGCTTAAAAGCGGCGCGAGAGCGATAGCCTTCGGCCTTGGCGCGCGCGACATAGGGATCGTTGAGTTGGCGCTCGAGCCAAAGCGTCGAAGCGAGCGAACGCTTGCGTGCCGTTTTCACTCGCGTCTTGAGCGACGCGCGACCGGTGCCAGACGGCTCTTTCGCATTCATCGCGAGGATCGAGCCTGTTCGGTGTCCATCAATTGCAACAGGATACCTTCCCGTAGACCACGATCGGCAATGCGGACGCGGCGCGCCGGAAAGGCGCGGCGGATCGCTTCCAATATGGCGCAGCCCGCGAGTACAAGATCGGCGCGCTCCACGCCAATACAGCCATTGGCGGCGCGTTCGGCATAAGACATATGTCGCAGCCGCTTGACCGTCGTATCGATCTCGGCGTCCGACATCCAGAGCCCGTCAACGCGGCGCCGGTCATAGCGTGCGAGGTTCAGAAAAATGCCGCCGATCGTCGTGACCGTGCCTGACGTGCCGAGCAGGTGAAACCGGCCGCAACGTTGATAAGGCAGCGATTGCGCAACGAACTCCTCGAGCCCGGCCGCAACATGCGCAACCATCGCCTCGAAGGTCGCATGAGAGACATCGACGCCGCCGAACTTTTCGGCGAGCGTCACCACGCCAAGCTTCAGCGAAACCCAGAAACGGATTCTGTCGTGACCTGCGCCCGCGGAATCGTGTGTCTGACGCCCCAGCCAGATGACCTCCGACGAGCCGCCGCCGATATCGAAAAGGACCACGGATTCTGCCTCGGCATCCGCCAAAGCCGCACAGCCCGTCGCGGCGAGACGTGCTTCCGTCTGACGATCAATAATCTCTAATTCCAGGCCGAGCGTTTCGCGGGCGCGGTCTATGAATTCCTGACCGTTTTCCGCCATCCGGCAAGCTTCCGTCGCGATCAACCGTGCGCGGGTTACATGCCGGGCTTCCATTTTTGCACGGCAGATTGCCAGCGCCTCCAACGTACGCTGGATGGCCGATTCCGCGAGGCGGCCCGTCTGCGAAACCCCTTCGCCAAGCCGCACAATACGGGAAAAGGAATCGACGATCCTGAAACTTGCGGTGCCGGCACCAGAATAAGACGGTCGGGCAATCAGCAATCGGCAATTGTTGGTGCCGAGATCGAGCGCGGCAAAAGTCGGCGGCGACGGCGGAAGCTCATCAATTCGCGGCTGCGGCCGCGCGGCGGGATCGAGAGTGGCCCGACCCATGGAGGCGCTCATGATTTCAGCCGGCTCGGTCCCCCGCGCCGACAACGCGGCGTCTTCAAAATTGTTAAGGCTCGGCATTTCGCCCCAAATTCTTTCGGCGCCCTGGATAGATAGAAATGCCGATCCGCCGAAGACCATCGTCATCATCGGCCGAAACGCTATCTGCTCAAACAGTTATACGCCCGCTGATAGCAGCATAAGCAAAGGCGAGCTACGGGTCCACCGTCATTCGCGAGGCGCGATCGGGGCAACAAAAGGTCATTTCCGAGGCGCCCACAGGAAAGTGAACGATTCCACCACGGAATTTTGCCGCCGCCCAGAGCCGCCGCATCGGGTCACAATCACCTGTGATTCTTTTTCTTGCCATGCGATTTGGGTTTCGCGTGCGGCTTCGTCTTTTCGTGCGCCGGACTCGCGCGACCGTGCTTGGCGTGCTTCGGCGCCTTCGCCGCGCTATGTTTGGCGTGGCTCGCGGGCTTTTCATGCTTCTGCCGCTTCGGCGCGCTTTCTTTCTTCGCGGAATGCTCTTTCTTCGACGGACGTTTAGGCGGCAGAGGCGCATTCGAGGGTTTTGGCGGGGAGGCGATAATGGCGGGTTGTGGCATCGGCGGCACGCCGATGACCCTCACGGCTGGCGCGGGTGCAGGTGCAACGGCGGGCGCGGGAGGCGAATTGGCCGCGAGTGCCGGACGCAGGGCCTTCGAAAAGCCTAGAGAAAGCGCCGCCGGGACTGGCAAAAGACCAGAGCCGCCCGGGCTCGGCGGCAGCAGATTTTCGAATTCGACGGGACGCTGCGGCAACAGATCGGCCGCAGACGGCGGTGGCGGATAGGACGGATCGTCGAAAGTCAGGACCGGCTGGTCGAGACTCTCGAGTTCGATTTCGTTCGGACCGGGAAGACCGCTGAACGGATAGGGGTCGAAACGCGGCGGCGGATCGAGCGGTGCCGCCAGTCCGGCAAGCCGGCGTCTTGCATCCGGAAAATGCGGCCCGCGCGGATAGCGTCGCATGTAGGTCCAGATCGCCTGCGGTGTTCCCGCGTCGAGGGCAGCCTGCCAAGTCAGCGCCTCACGCCGGGCGGCGAGCAGCGCGCGAATACGCAAGGTCAGCGGATCGTTCGGAAAGGCGGCGCAAAATCCGGTGTAAGCCTCAAGCGTATCGCTCTGGATCGCCTGAAGATAAGCTTTCGCGGCTGTCAAACCCGCGAAGGATGAGGAGGAAGCGAGGGGCCGCAACGGCGGCGCCGTTTTATCCCGAGTATAAAGCGCGAATGGCGCGACAAGGTGCCCTTCGTTCCAGGGCACGATAATGCCGTTGCTGAGATCATTCGCGCGCAGTCGCGCTGCGACGAAGGCCTCCGGGACGTCGAAGCCTTGCCGGAGCATTTCGACAAGCGCCTGCGCATAAATTCCGTAAGGCCCCGGCTCATCCGGCGACACGGCACCCGGCGCTTCGTTGAAAGCATAGATATTATTCGCCGCTGCGTGTTCGATCCCCAACCCACTGGCGAAGGGGGCGCCCTCGGTCGCGAAATGCAAAATCCGCGCGCCGTCGAGAACAAAGATACGTGCGGCAGCCGGGGCTGCGGCGAGTTTGTCGAAATAATCCGAGAGCCGCACCGCCGCGAGCGGGACATCGGCTTCACGCTGCACGAAGCCGTCGACGGGCACGAAGTAATTTTGTCCTGCGAACTGCATCCCGCGACCCGCGAGATAGATAAAAATGACCGCGTTCGGCCCCGCCTGCTCTGCCTTGCCGACGAAATCGTGCAGCGCCTTGCGCAAGTCGGCGCCGTCGAGGTCGGCCCCTTCGGTCACGGCGAACCCTGTTTCCTTGAGCGCCCCGGCGACAAGGCCCGCGTCGTTCACCGGCGTCAGCAGCGGCGCAATTTTGTAATGCGCTTCGCCGATGACGAGCGCCAACCGCGGCTGTGAGCCGTCTGCAGTCGCGCGCGCGGGAAATAGCGACGCCATCACAAAGCAGAAAACAGCGCCCAGAAAGCAGAAAATAGCGCCAAATCTATACATCGAAAGCCTCAAAGGACGCTCTTTTCCGTGACCGAAACGCGGACCGAACCCCGGGGCACGAGGCCGCAGCGCCATGCCTCATCAAAACTCGCATACCGCACTTGAATGTCGCCCCGCTTGATGACAAGAGAGCGGCGATCGTCCTCCAGCCCCGTATCTCCATGTCGCGATTTGTCACTCTCGCCGCGCGGGGCCGTAGCGCGCTGCCCAACATCTTCGATTTGATCGCTTTCGCGCTGATTTTCGGCGTCTTTATCGCAATTGTCCACGGCTCGCGGGGCATGACGCTGCCGCTCCAGGCGCCGCAATCCACGAACATTTCGCTCGATTACGCCAACCTGCCCTATTACGCGCTGCGCACGACCTTGCGAATGTTCGCGGCGATGATCGCCTCGCTCATCTTCACATTCACCTATGCCACGTTCGCGGCCAAGAGCCGGCGCGCCGAACGGTTCATGATCCCCCTGCTCGACGTGCTGCAATCGGTGCCGATCCTCGGTTTTCTGTCCTTTACGGTGACCTTTTTCCTCGGTCTGTTCCCCGGCTCGATACTGGGCGCGGAATGCGCGGCGATCTTCGCGATTTTTACGAGTCAGGCCTGGAACATGGCCTTCTCTTTCTTTCAATCGCTACGCACGGTTCCGAAAGAATTGAGCGAGGTGGCGGACAGCTTCCGGCTGTCGCCCTGGCAGAAGTTCTGGCAGCTCGAAACGCCTTTCGCGATGCCCGGCCTCATCTGGAACATGATGGTATCCATGTCCGGCGGCTGGTTCTTCGTCGTCGCGTCGGAGGCGATATCGGTCGGTAATACGACGATTACGCTGCCCGGCGTCGGCTCCTATCTCGCATTGGCGATCGACCATAAACGGATCGATGCCGTTGTCGCGGCTATCGTCGTGATGCTCGTCGTCATCATCGCTTACGACCAATTGCTCTTCCGGCCGTTGGTGGCCTTCGGCGGCCGCTTCCGTTTCGAACTTTCCGCGTCGCAGGAAGAAGAACGTTCCTGGGTTATTCAGCTTTTTCGTCGCACCAAATGGCTGCGGACCGTGACCGATGTACCGGCGCACATTTTCCAGAACATTGCGCTTTGGCGGCTCGATCTGCCGATCAAAACCGATCTTAGCCCGCAAGCCAGCGAATGGCGCGAACGCATCCTCGATTTCGTCTCCATCGTCCTCGGCGGCGCGGCTGGCATTTACACGCTCTGGCTTGTCATCCATTTCGTCGCAAACTCGCTTACACCGACGGACATCTTGCACGCCTTTGTGCTGACCTGTTTCACTTTGATCCGCGTGCTGCTTCTGATCCTGCTCGCATCGCTCGTCTGGGTGCCTCTGGGCATTTTGATCGGGCTTAATCCACGGCTGGCGGAACGCGTTCAGCCTCTGACGCAGTTCCTCGCCGCCTTCCCGGCGAACGTCCTTTTCCCGATTGCCGTCGTGCTGATCGTCCGTTGGGCGCTCAATCCTGACATCTGGCTGAGCTTCCTCATCGTCTTCGGCACGCAATGGTACATTCTGTTCAATGTCGTCGGCGGTGCGAGTGCTTTCCCGAATGATCTGCGCGAAGCGGCAGCGGCCTTTCACGTCCGCGGTTGGGACTGGTGGACGAAGGTGATGCTGCCCGCCGTGTTCCCCTATTATGTCACCGGCGCGCTGACGGCTTCGGGGGGCTCGTGGAACGCGGCCATCGTTGCCGAATATGTCAAATGGGGCAAAGAAACCGTGACGGCGCACGGCATCGGCGCTTATATCGCCAAGGCAACGGAAGCCGGCGATTATCCGCGCATCGTGCTCGGCGTCGCCATGATGTCGATTTTCGTCATTTGTCTGAATCGCTTTTTCTGGCGTCCGCTCTCGCGCTTTGCCGAGCGGCGCCTGCAGCTTTCGTGAGGCCTCTTATGCTTGACGCGCGAAGCAAGCCCATCCTTGAAGTCAAGAACGTTAGCCAAAGCTATCGCACCGGCGCGGGCGAGGCCGGTGCGCAGGTTCTCGATAATGTCTCGATGAACCTGACCGAGGGCGAGATCGTCGGCCTGCTGGGACGTTCGGGTTCGGGAAAGTCGTCGCTTTTGCGCATCATTTCCGGACTTGCGCGCCCGACAGATGGCGAGGTCTTTTTCCGCGAGAAGCCCGTAACGGGGCCTTACGATTCCGTTTCGATGGTGTTCCAGAGCGCGGCATTGTTTCCGTGGCTCTCGATCCTCGCCAATGTGGAACTCGGTCTGCGCGCCAAGAAAGTACCGGAAGCCGAAGCACGGCCGCGCGCGTTGAAGGCGATCGACGTCATCGGCCTCGACGGCTTCGAATCCGCCTTTCCGAAAGAACTCTCCGGCGGTATGCGCCAGCGCGTCGGCTTCGCCCGCGCGCTCGTCGTCAACCCGACAATCCTCTTGATGGATGAGCCGTTCTCGGCGCTCGATGTCTTGACCGCCGAGACTTTGCGCACCGACTTGCTCGATCTCTGGGTCGAAGGTCGCATCCCCATCAAATCGATTTTGATGGTGACGCATAACATCGAGGAGGCGGTGCTGATGTGCAATCGCATCCTCGTGTTGTCGTCCAACCCCGGCCGCATCGCCGAAGAGATTCATGTCCATCTGCCCTACCCCCGCAATCGCCTTGCGCCGGAATTCCGCCAATTGGTCGATCGGATTTACGCGCTCATGACGCGGCGCCAGACAGCGGAGCCAACGACGCTCGGCCGCGACGGCACGTTCCCCGGCCTCGGTCTCGGCATGGCGCTGCCGGAAGTTTCGACCAACACCATGGCCGGTCTGATGGAGACGCTGGCCGCGCCGCCCTATAGCGGCCACGCCGACCTGCCGCCCCTCGCCGATTCTTTGCAGATGGCGATCGATGATCTCTTTCCCGTCGGCGAAACCTTGCAGCTCCTGCGCTTCGCCGAATTCGCCGAAGGCGACATCAAGCTGACGCCAGCGGGGGTGCGCTTCGCCGACTTGGATGTCGATGCGCGCAAGAAGCTCTTCGGCGATCATCTGCTCGCCTATGTGCCGCTGGCGACGCGCATCCGCAATGTGCTCGACGAGCGCCCGACACATTGGGCGCGGGCGGCGCGCTTTCTCGAAGAACTCGAAGATTACATGTCCGAGGAATATGCCGAGCGGACGTTGAAGAGCATCATCACCTGGGGCCGTTACGGCGAAATTTTCGCTTACGACGAGACCTCGGAAACCTTCTCGCTCGAAAACCCTGGCGAAACTACTTAAGCCCGAACCACAGCGTGGCAAACGTCAGGAACGAGCCGTAACCGACGCAATCGGTCACCGTCGTCACGAAGGCGCCGGACGATACGGCGGGATCGATCTTGAATCTGTGCAACGCCAGCGGGATCAGGATTCCGCCGAGCGCGCCGGCCAGCAGATTGGTCACCATCGCGAACGCGATGACGATGCCAAGTCCGGTGAGACCAAACCAGAATAAAGCGCCGATCCCCGTGATGATTCCAAACATCGCGCCGTTTAATCCGCCGACGATGACCTCGCGGACGATGACGCGCCAGGTGTTGAGTTTGGTCAGTTGCCGCGTCGCCAGCGCCCGCACGACGACGGTCATGGTCTGCGTCGCCGCATTGCCGCCCTGGCTTGCGACGATCGGCGCAAGAACCGCGAGCGCCACCATCTTTTGCAATTGATTTTGGAAGATGCCGAGCACCGACGAGGCGATGAAGGCGGTGATAAGATTGACGAAGAGCCAGAGGAATCGGCTTCTCGCCGTCCACCAGATCGAGTCCGATAATTCTTCCGATGCCGAAACGCCGCCGAGCGCCTTGATCTCTTCGTCGGCTTCTTCGCGGATGACGTCGACAATATCATCGATGGTGATGACGCCGACGAGCCTGTCGGCCTCATCAACAACGGCGGCGGATACAAGATTGTAGCGCTGAAACAGCCGCGCAACTTCTTCACGATCTTCATCGACGTTCACGCGCCGCCGATCCTGATCAAGGACATCACTTAGTTGCGCACGCGCGTTGACGCGCAATAATTGGTCGAGAAAAACGTTTCCGATCAGGTGATGACCTGGATCGACGACGAAGATTTCAAAGAATGCTTCAGGCAGATCTTCTTCGGGCGCATCACGCAGAAAATCGATCATCTGCCCCGCCGTCCAGAAGGGCGGCGCCGTCACCAGCGTCGTTTGCATCAGGCGACCGGCTGAATCTTCCGGATATTCGAGACTGCGTTGTAGTGCGACGCGCTCGACCGCCGGCATCGCTTGCAGGATTTCGCTCTGCTCCTGCGGCTCGAAATCTTCGAGCAGCACAAGCGCGTCGTCTGCCTCAAGTTCCGACATGCCTTCGGCGACGGTTTCTGTCGGCAGTTCTTCGAAAATCTGATCGCGGATGTTGGAGTCAAGTTCGGTCAGCGCCGCGAAATCGAAATCGCTGCCCATAAGCTCGATCAGCTTCGGCCGCGCCTCGCTGGGCAGATTTTCGATGAGCGTCGCGAGATCTGCCTCGTGCAACTCGCCTGCGAGACGGCGGACTTCGACCGGGTCTTCCGCCGCGACCGCATCGGCGACATCGGCAACGAATTCCGGCCGGATGACACCCTCGTCATTCTCGTCCGGCGCGATCTCCGCGAGATCGCCTCTTCCAGGCTCGTGATCGAAGTCGGTCATCTGCCAATCCTGACTCGCGCTCTATCGCCTGGCGGTTCATAAGGAGCCCGTTTCAGGAAGGCAAACCATGCTTTGCAAATTGGCGCGGCAATCCGGCGCCGCGGCCTTGATATTCGCTCTTGCCACCGTGAGCGCCACGGCGGCCGGCTGTGGACCCGACAAGCTTGGGACCGAGCGCACGCTGACGCTTTCGACCAATGGCGGCTTTGCGATCGGATTGCAGACCTATCCACGAACGCTCGCACTTGCCGATCACGAGGTCGTGCTGACATTCGACGATGGCCCCAGGCCGACGACAACGCCCCGCGTGCTCGATGCTTTGGCCAAGGAATGCGTCGAGGCAACGTTCTTCCTCATCGGCCGCAACGCGCAGGCCTATCCGGCGCTGGCGCGGCGCGAGGTCGCTGACGGCCATTCGATTGGCAATCATACGTTTTCGCATCCCGGCGGAACGCTGCGCTTGATGCGCGATGCCGCCGCCCGCGCCGATATCGACCACGGCTTCGCCGCCGATGAGCAGGCCGCATATGGCAGCGTCGGGGGTCAGATCAAATTCTTTCGCTTTCCGGGCTTTGCCGATACGCCAGCGCTCGTGAGCTGGCTTGAGAGCCGAAACATCGGCGTCTTCGGCTCCGATTTCTGGGCTTCGGACTGGCTTTTATTGACGCCGCAGGCCGAACTTGATCTTGTGCTGAAGCGGCTCGACCGCGCCAGGCGCGGCATTTTGCTGATGCACGATTCCCGCGCTTCGACGGCGGAAATGCTGCCGCAGCTTTTGCGCGCCTTGAAGCAGCGCGGCTACAAGATCGTGCATATCGCGCCCGGCCCCGACACGCCGGCGTTTCGCGCGGCGCCGCCCAGTTGGCGATCGGAGACCGAAGAGATTTTGGCGAAGATCATTCCAAGACTGGCCGGGCATAAAGTGCCCGGCACACACGAAGCGCAGACGCACACAACGCGCCTGCCGGAGCCTTAAAAGTCTAACGCCAAGCGGGATTGGCGTTGCCGCTGAACCGATGCAGGCGGCCGACAGAATCCCGCTCGGTCAAGGCGCCAAACACGAAGCCCAATGTCGCCCACATGATCGCCTGCATGGCAAGTGAATCGATGCGGAAGTGCCAGAGCACGACGGCCGGGAAATCGCTGGGGACTTCGTTGATCGGTGGCAAGAGCGCAGCGACGACAATCACGGCGACAATGTAGACGCCTGATGCGATCAACGCGGCCGTCCACGCCCCGTGTTTGGGTGCGAGGCGCTTGCGCAGGATCGCCGCGCCGACCATGGCCGCCACCGACAGGGCCATCATCGCAAAATAAAGCCCCGTGCGAATCCCGATCGTATCCGGGTGACCCACCGACGGCGGATTGGACGGGTATTTGAGATTCGGCACGATGTAGAGGCTGACAATGCCCGTCAGCCCCAGCAACGCCGCGACGGCGCGCGGACCGAGACCGCTGACGCGGCCGTAAGCAAACGCGAACACCAATGCGAACAGACCGCCGAACGCCGTGCAATAGGTCATGACGCCGGTGAGCAGGCCCCAACTCGCCTGCATCGGACGGCTGACAAGCTCCGGCTCTTCCATATCGTGAATGCCCTTGGCGAGATCGGCCTTCATCTTCGCCTCGTCCATCGCGCTTTCAAACGCGATGGCACGATCGACCTGTGGCTCGCCGAAAACCTTGGCGAACGTGAATACAAGAAGTCCCGCGAGGAAGCCGACAAGCATTCCCCGCACGAGAAGTGCGCTGACCATTGGAGACCCCTCTTAGTGGCAGGGGAAACCGAGAAGATGGCGGCTGTCGTGCACCCATTCGTGCACATACATGCCCTTGAAGATGGAGGTCGCCCCCTCTTCAGCGCCAACAAAATAGATGGCGAGCAGCATGAGTGCGCCGAAGATAAGCCACGGCAAAATCTCGCGAACCGGGATGGGCGCAGTCGTTGAACCGATTGTAATATCTGACATGATCACTCCCTGGGGATCCAGCGCCCCGATGAATGGATTGCTACGGCGAGGGTCTGACTTTCGATCACGGAAAATTCCGCTTTCGATTACAGTGGCGCGACCGTGCTGGACTTTCACCAGCTTCCACGTCCGTAGTCGCGCGGACGATAATGCGCTGAAGCCCGCTCTGTCAAACGGACAAGGGAAATGAGCTTGCGTCTCACATTCATTGCGCATGGCGCGACAAAGGCGACCCGTGCAGCGCTTTTTCCGTGCGATGAACCATTGGAGGCCGCAAGCGCAACAAAGGCGGCCGCACTCGCACCGCGCATAGGGCGCTCGGATGCTGCCTGGACAAGCCCCGCCCTGCGGGCCGTCCAGACAGCGGAGGCTTTAGGCCTCGCCGCCGAAGTCGATCCGTTGCTCGCGGATATCGATCTTGGAGATTGGGCTGGCAAATCCCTTGAGGAATTGGAAGCTGCCGATGCGGCTGGTCTCGCGCAATGGATAGAAGACCCGTCCGCCGCGCCACACGGCGGCGAATCTGTCACGCACTTGCTGACGAGAATTGCAAACTGGTTGGATAAAATCGGCGAAGGCGATGATCGAATCATCGCCGTGACCCACGCTTCTGTCATTCGCGCCGCCGCAATCGTCGCGCTCGACGCCAATCCAAAATCCTTTTGGCGAATCGATATCGCACCGCTCAGCTTTTCGCGTTTCCAGGCGCGTGGCGGCCGCTGGACAGTGCATAGCCTGAACGCCAGCGTTGACTGACTCTGATCAGCCTGACGCATCGCAGTATCGACATCCGCTTTGTGTGGCGGGGCACGCGCCGTCGGCCCTTCGCCTTGACCGCTACGACGATTGCTTCTCAAATCCCGCCGCCGGCAAGAACCGGAAAAAAGGGGAGAATGAAATGTCTGCTTTAGGACTCGTCGTTGAACTTGTCGCCGGCGCGATCGGCGGCAATGGTGTTGCCTCAGTCGCCAAGAACCTCAACTTGGGAACGCTGGGCAATTCGCTTGTCGGCGCCATCGGCGGCGCGGCCGGCACGTCCTTCCTCGGGATCATCATCCCGGCGCTGGAGAACGTCGGTCATGCGGATATCGGGACATTGGCGAGCCAAGCGGTCGGCGGCGGCGTCCTCGGCGCCGTGCTGACGGCGATCGTCGCGGCCATCCGCAACGCCAGTTCCGGTGCGCCCGCAGCCTAACCCTGCTTCAATCGATTTTTGTCTGAAAAATCAGGCCGAAAGCTAGTCGCCCATGCGGCCAAGAGGACGACGCAAAGTCCCGTGCAAGGTCCGATAGCGTTCTCGGGGTGTGCCAACTGCCTGTTGCACAGCCCGAGCGAAGCCTTATCCTGCTGCCCAGCGACCCGGCTCCTCGGCAAATTGCGGTCGAGAGTCTCTAATCGGCGACTCTTTGAGCCGTGATAATTTTGCGGCACCTATGGCCCAGCATCGCCCCACTCTGGGTTTTTGGCTGTTCACGGGTATCGCCGCGACAGCAGGCGTCGCATGCCTCTTGTTCGCGATAGACTCTTCAAGAGGCGACAAAGAAGCGGTCACGCAGAGCGATCCAGAGACACTTTGCGCTGAGAATTGGAAAATGTGTCGAGATAACGCCGATCTCGTCAACTATAGTTCAAAGGCTGACGATGCGAGGCATGCCTGCATTGCTGCCGTGAATGAGACCGGAAAATATGCCCACCCGAAATGGTGCAGTGGTTGGTTGTGCGAGGATTTCGCCAACTATGAAACAGGTACGAATGCACCGGATGACGGGTTGATCACTTTGATAGACGATCATGTCCAAATGCAAAATGGATTCGGTGCATGGGTCCGCTCTACCGCCTATTGCACGTACAACATCAGAACAGAGAAGATCGTCACCCTGAACATCGGCACAAATTAGCCGGTTTCAGGCTGGTCTCCCGCATTGCTTGGCGCAGGTTGAAGGAACGCGAGCGCCGCGCGTTTAGCGGAACTCGGCTGCTCCAAAGGGGAGATCGCAGCCATCACCGGCCATCCGGCCCCCAACCAGAATCAAAATTTACGCCCGCGGTGCGTGACGCAGGCTTATGGCAGCAAGTGCCATGGCCAAGCTCGCAGACACACTAAGCTCAATGAAAGAACCACGAACAAAAGTGTGCCGCGTAGCTTTTAGCTAAGACGAAGATGAAATAAATCGCTCTAAAATCAACGAGACTAAAATGAAATGGTGCGGCCAAGAGGACTCGAACCTCCACGGGTCTCCCCACTAGCACCTCAAGCTAGCGCGTCTACCAATTCCGCCATGGCCGCGGAAGGCCGGTGATCTAACAAACCCCCCCTGCTCTGACAAGGCTGGCGGGGACTTTTCCTGCCCTAGGGCGCTTGATTTTGCGTCGCCACGGCTCAAATTGCGCGAAAGACTTGTTTTATCTCCGTCGCGTGCGGAATTCGCGGCGCTTTCGAGCGACAAAGCATGAGCAGACCGCTTCCCCGTCAGGACATCGTCCGGAGTTTACGGAATCCCGTAAGCGGCCGGGTCGAATGGCGCGTGCTTGACGGGCTCACCAGCTACGACGATGCGCTGGCGATAATGGAAGGGCGTGTCGCGGCAATTGCGGCGGGAGAAGCCGCGGAGCAAGTGCTACTGCTCCAACATCCGCCGCTTTACACCGCGGGAACGTCGGCCGTCTCGTCAGCGGACGACCTGCTCCGCTTTCCGCTTCATAAAACCGGCCGTGGCGGCCAGATCACCTATCATGGGCCCGGTCAGCGGGTCGTCTATGTGATGCTCGATCTCGGCCGGCGCGGGCCGGATGTTCGTGCCTTCGTCGCCGCGCTGGAAGACTGGATCATCGCGGCGCTGGCGCATTTTGGCGTGCATGGGGCGCGGCGGGAGGATCGCGTTGGCGTCTGGGTTGCGCGCCCGGATAAGCCGCCCGGCGTAAATGGCGAACCCGCCGAAGACAAGATCGCCGCGATCGGCATCCGCGTGCGCCGCTGGGTGACCTTTCACGGCATCTCGTTGAATATCGCGCCGGAGCTTTCCCATTATGCCGCCATCACGCCCTGCGGCATTGCCGCCTCGCACCTCGGCCTCACCAGCCTGCGCGACCTCGGCGTGCCAGCGACACTGGCGGAGGTCGATGAAACTCTCCGCCGGACATTTGAAGCAACCTTCGGCGCCGCCCGCTGAATTTAGGCTGCTTTCAGCACTGAGGTTTCCTGCAACGCCTTGTCGAGCGCCGCCTGGCGCGCGTCGGGGCCGAGCTGGACGCCTTCGGCGACGATGAATTGCAGATTGGTGATGCCAACAAAAGAGAAGACCGAGCGCAGATAAGTCTCCACATGTTCAAGCGCGGCTGTCGGCTGGTCCGAACCGTAAAGATTGCCACGCGAAATAGCGATGATCACCCGCTTGCCGGGGATAAGGCCCTTCACGCCCTCGGGACCATAGCTGAAGGTCTTGCCCGGAACGATGACTCGGTCGATCCAAGCCTTGAGCTGGCTAGGGACGCCAAAATTATACATCGGCGCGCCGATCACGACGATATCGGCAGCCAGGAATTCGTCGAGAATAGCGTCGCTCGTCGCGCGGCCGGCGGCAAATTCCGGTGCGTCGCCGGCCAGGGCCGAAATCGGATGCGACGAGGGGAAATTGACTGGCGTGATATGATCCAGCGCGGCGCCGATGATATCGCGCTCGATGACCTGCAGGCCCGGATGCGTCTGGCGCAGGCGCTCGACGACAGCAGCAGTGATCACCCGGCTCACGGAATTCGGAGCGGTGATGCTCGAATCAATTTGTAGCAGTTTCATAGTCCACCTCGGTATTTGTTTGTAACCTGGACTAATTACGGTACTGCTGCTAAACCCCGCAAGGAGGCACATTTTTGGGTGTTGCAGACATGGACGTGACTATCGAACCGCCCGCCGTAGATCATTCCGACTGTCGCCGGGTGAGCCAGCTTCTCGCCCGCGTCGGCGATAAGTGGAGTGTGCTTATCATCATGACGCTTGCCGCGGGGCCGAAGCGCTTCAGCGAGATCAAGCGCAACGTCGATGCGATTTCTCAACGCATGCTGACACTGACCTTGCGCGGGCTCGAACGCGATGGCCTGGTAACCCGCAAGGTCTTTCCGACAATTCCGCCGAAAGTCGAATACAGGCTGAGTGAACTTGGCTGCTCGTTGTGCGAACCGGTGATGGCACTCGGCCAATGGGCGTTGGCGCATGTCGTGGAGATCGATGCGGCGCGCGAAAAATTCGACCGCGAGAGTGGCGCGATTTAAGGCCTATCTTGTCGGCAGCAGACGAAAGCCGCTGGGCGGCTCGCCCGAAGGCTCGTCTGGGTTTGGCTCATACACGCTGAGATCGGTCACGCGGGCATGATCCGGCCCGCGTCGACACGCGGCGACGAGAGAATCGACCGCGGACGTCGGGCCGGCAAAGAGCGCTTCGACATCGCCGTTCAGCCGATTACGAACCCAGCCTCTGACATCGAGACGTTTGGCTTCATGTTGAACAAAGGCGCGAAATCCGACGCCCTGCACGCGGCCTTGGACGCGAACGGCGACGATTTTTTCGATGCCGGTCATCTTTCGCAACTCATGAGTCAAAATGAGACAGAACACTTAACGCGCCACGCGTCTCATCGCATCCATTGTGCAATTTTACGGGCGTACTTGTGGATGCCGCCTCGTATCAACACACAATCTAGCCCGGAACAAACCGCCAATTCTTGATGATCAGTGATTCGTCGCTGGTATGTTCGTGCTTTCGCCAAGACTTTAACGGAAAGAGATGCGAGCGACCTGCGGTTCGAGTCGTCAGTATCAAACGTAAAGGCGAATATTTAGATGCGCGGATAAAATCTGCCGTGGTCTTCATGATTCAAAACGGGACAAAACACTTAACGCACCTGATATGCGATTGCATCCACAGCGCGATTTTACGAGCGGGCTTGTAGGCATCGCCTCGCTCCAGCACACGATCTAGTCCGGAACAAACCGCCAATTTTTGACAATCAATGATTCGTCGCTGATATGTTCGTGCTTTCGTCGAGATATTAACGGGAAAAGGGACATGTCTCGCTTTGTCGATCGCTTGGATGCTCTCGATCAGAGTCGCCAGCGTCGAAGGTAAATGCAGATTCATAGCTGCGCGGATCAAGTCCGCCTTCGCCCCTTATGATTCAAAACGGGACAGAACATTTAACGCACCGAGTTTTTGATCGCATACACAGTGCGATTTTACGAGCGGGCTTGTAGGCATCGCCTCGCTCCAGCACACGATCTAGTCTGGAACAAACCGCTAATTCCCGACGATCAGTGATTCGTCGCTTGTATGTTCGTGCTTTCGCCAAGACATTAACGTGGACGACGCTCGAATGAACTCGATACCGACTCTGAAACGCAAAACACCACCCAGCGGATAGCTGGATGGCGAACTCGCAACCCGAAGAATTGTTGTCGCGCGTCTAATCGCGTTGGCGCTTCTTGTAATCGGCGATGTAAAGCGCGGCGATCTGTTTGTCCGTGTCGTCTGCCGCGGCATTGGCCTTTTGATAAAGGTCGAAGATCCACTGATCTTTCTTGTCAGGCGTTGCCGATTGCTGCGCCAATGTCAGCCACATCAGGCCGAGACCGCGTTGCCGCGCGACGCCCTCGCGTCCCGTGAACAGCAATTGCCCGAGAAGCGCCTGCGCTTCGATATGGTTTTTCTCGGCTGCAAGATGCAGCCAACGCGCCGCCTGCCCGGCATCGCGCGTGACACCAACGCCATCGAGATACATGCGCGCGAGATTATATTGTGCATCGGCATTGCCGAAATTGGTCGCCGCATACTGGAACATCTCGAGCGCGCGCATCGGATCGGACATCACATGCGTGTTCGGAATTCCGTTCAGGCTATAGGCGCCGACGGCCACAAACGCGCTCGACACCACCGCGCGCTCGCGCAGCGAGGAATCGTCTTCGTCGTAATTTTCGACAATCTGCTCGAAATAATCGTAGGCCTTCTCGTCGTCCTGCGGGACGCCGTCGCCGTTGGCGTACATTTTCGCGAGCTTCCAGCGGGCAAGCGACTCGCCCCCGGCCGCGGCATATTTCAATGCTTCGAGTCCCGAGCGGGAATCGCCGGTTTTGAAATCCTCAAGCCCGGCTCGCAACGCAGCCTCGGGATCCTTGAAAATCTGCAGCGGCATCTTGTCGACGCTCGTCGAGGATTGCGGCGTGCCATCGAAAGCAACGGTCACCCGCGGCGCGGCGACCAACGTCGCGAAAAACGCCACAGCCGAGAGGGCGATGAGGCTCGGTCTAGCTATCTGCATAGCATTCAACCTCGCCCGCGCCGCCCGGCTGAGTCACGGCGCCATAACGCGCCGAACCGACCTGCTGCGCATATTTCCAAATCGCGCCGGAACCGTAGTTGGTTGACCGCGGCGTCCAGGATTTCTTGCGTTCCGCGAGTTCCTCGTCGGACAGTTTGACCTCGATCGTGTGATTGATTGCGTCGATGCGGATGATATCGCCATCGCGCAGAAGCGCGATCGGACCGCCGATGGCGGCTTCCGGCCCAACATGACCGATGCAGAATCCGCGCGTCGCGCCAGAGAAACGTCCGTCGGTGATCAGCGCGACTTTGTTGCCCATACCCTGCCCGTAGAGCGCGGCGGTCGTCGACAACATCTCACGCATACCCGGGCCGCCGCGTGGGCCTTCGTAGCGGATCACGAGCACGCAGCCCGGTTCGTAGCGGCGATTCTCGACCGCGTCGAAACATGCCTCTTCGCTGTCGAAGCAGAGAGCCGGACCTTCGAAAACGAGGTGGTCCTTCTCCATACCCGCGACCTTCACGATGGCGCCTTCCGGGGCCAGATTACCCTTCAGGCCAACGACACCGCCGGTCGGGCTCAACGGCTTATCGGCGGGATAGACGACGACCTGATCCGGATTCCATTTCACACTGGCGAGATTTTCCGCGATCGTGCGCCCGGTGACCGTCAGGCAGTCGCCGTGCATGTAGCCATGATCGAGCAAGGTCTTCATCAAAAGCGGAATGCCGCCGACCTCGAACATGTCCTTGGCGACATATTTGCCGCCCGGCTTCAGGTCGGCGATGTAAGGCGTGCGCTGGAAGACGTCCGCTACGTCGAACAGATCAAAATCGATACCGCACTCATGCGCGATCGCCGGAAGATGCAGCGCAGCATTGGTCGAACCGCCCGAGGCGGCGACGACGGCAGCGGCATTTTCCAACGCCTTGCGGGTGACGATGTCGCGCGGACGGATATTGCGGGCGACCAGATCCATCACCATTTCGCCGGCCATTGTGCAGAACCGGTCGCGGATTTCATAAGGCGCCGGCGCCCCCGCCGAATAAGGCAGCGCGAGGCCGATCGCCTCCGAGACGGTCGCCATCGTATTGGCGGTGAATTGCGCGCCGCACGCACCGGCGGATGGGCACGCAACCATCTCGAGTTCGTCGAGATCGGCACCCGATATCGCGCCGACGGAATATTTGCCGACGGCTTCGAAGAGATCCTGGACCGTTACCTGTTGACCGCGGAAATTGCCCGGCAGGATCGAGCCGCCGTAGATGAAAATCGACGGCACGTTGAGGCGCAGCATCGCCATCATCATGCCCGGCAAGGACTTGTCGCAACCGGCAAGGCCGACCAACGCATCGTAGCAATGCCCGCGCATGGTGAGTTCGACTGAATCGGCGATGACTTCGCGCGAAACGAGCGAAGCCTTCATGCCCTGATGGCCCATGGCGATGCCATCGGTGACGGTGATGGTGCAGAACTCGCGCGGCGTTCCGTTCGCGGCGGCAACGCCCTTCTTCACCGCCTGCGCCTGCCGCATCAGCGAAATGTTGCAAGGCGCGGCTTCATTCCAGCAGGAGGCGACGCCAACGAGCGGTTGATGAATTTGTTCGCGCGTCAGTCCCATGGCATAGAGGTAGGATCGGTGCGGTGCGCGCTCCGGCCCTTCCGTCACATGGCGGCTGGGAAGTTTCTGCTTATTGATAGCGCGCGCTTCCAACTCAGAATCCCGATAATTCGACTTGTGAACGACAGCCTTTCGACGACAGATTGATCGATGCCGTCTGGCGCCACGCGGAGCGCGCGGGCGATGACTCCCGGTTACGAACTTCGCTTAAAAACAAGTTCTGCAGATGTAATTCCGCACCCAACTTCGCGTCCTTCGAATGATTTCAACTAGCCGCCGGTTTATGGCTGAAAAGCGGCTATATTCTCCCTTGCATCGCATCTGAAGAAGATGCTTCCGAGCTGTTGCCCTAATGCAACGACTCTTGAAACGCAGCTAAGGGCCAACGCGCAAAACTGCGCGGGCCCCCAAATTCACGACTTATGGTAACCGAATGCCGGTTAGTCCGGCTTGCCCCGCCGGCCGCTCATCTCGCTGCCGTCCAGGAAACGGGCGAAGGCTGCGAGCGCAGTATCGGAGACATGGTGCTCAATACCCTCGGCATCAAGCTCCGCGCAGTGCTCTGGCACACCAACGGCGATGAGAAGATCGACAACGAGACGGTGGCGGTCCCGGACCTTCACGGCGAGTGCCAAACCTTCCGGCGTCAGGAACACGCCGCGGTAGAGTTTGGAGGTCGCAAGGCCTTCGCGTTTCAGCCTGGCGATGCTCTTGATGGCTGTGGCGTGCGACACGCCAAGGCGGCGGGCTATGTCCGTCGGACGTGCCTCGCCTTCGGACTTCAGAAGGTCGTCGATCAGCTCGACATAATCTTCGAGGATCGCCGTCGCCTGGGCGGAACGTGCCTTGCCGAACCGTTCCGCCTGATCGGCCTCCGACGGCAGGCGAATGCGCTCCTTCGATGCGGGAACTGACTTTTCAACCATCTCGAACCTTCATCGGCGACCGCCGGCGACTCTGCACTTTCCAGCCGCGTGGTTCAACGCGATTGCGATCTGAAGCTGGGGGTGTCTTTTGTCGTCGGGGCTATGCGGCAGTGGCAAGAAGACGGCCCTCGCTAACCGCCACCCGGATCAGTTTGGCGAATTATCCGCATGGCAGAGCTTCGGCATTGTCGGCGCATTGAACTTGTCGAGCTGGCCGCACGACGTGCAGCCGCTGACAAAGAGCGACAAAGCAACAATTGCGGCGAGCGCGAGAATGCGAATTGGCACCGTTATCCCCCCTAAATCACACGCCAAACTAGCATAAGCCCGATTTTTTTGCACCTGCGCGAGCATTGACCGATTTTGTAGAGTTAAATTGCATTTCCGAGACTGAATTGAACAAGTATTAACCCAGCTCGGATAGATTAAATTCAAATTGGTCTAGAGTTTTTGAAATGCACCGGAGTCTGCAATGCAGGAGCATAGAACTACCGAACGCGTCAGGAGCTTTCTGCGAGCCCAAATCGTTTTCAATAATCGCATGACGACGATCGAGTGCATTATCAAGAATTATTCGGCGGCGGGCGCAAAAATCGCGCTCAACGACACGCTCACCGTGCCGACCGAATTCGATGTCTATATCCCTGCCAAGCACCGCAATCATCATGCGCGACTCGTATGGCGCGATAAGGATTCAATTGGCGTGAACTTCGTCGAAGCTGGGGCCGCAGTCGCGACGAAGACGCCAGCGGACCGCCTGCGCGAGCTTGAATTGCAAAACGCCGAACTCAAGAGTCGCGTGCGTGAACTATCCAAGAGACTGGAAGACCTTGGCCAGGATCCGAATATCGCGGCCTGAGCTCCGTACGTTCATTCCATTTCCCGCACGCGCCCATCGTCCAGCGTAACTCTGCGCGTCATCTGCGCCGCCAGTGCCTGGCTGTGCGTTGCAACCAGCGTCGCCAAGCCGGTCGCCTGAACCAGCGTTTCGAGCGACGCGAAGACATGATCCGCCGTATGCGGGTCGAGGTTGCCCGTCGGCTCATCCGCGAGAAGGAGGCCCGGCGCGTTGGCGACGGCGCGCGCAATCGCGACCCGCTGCTGTTCACCACCCGATAATTCGGCCGGCCGGTGCTTCGCGCGCGCCGCGAGTCCAAGATAATCGAGAAGTTCGAGCGCGCGCACCTCCGCCTTACGCCGCGAGAGGCCGGCGATCATTTGCGGCAGCATGATATTCTCGATGGCCGAGAATTCCGGCAGGAGATGATGAAACTGGTAGACGAAGCCGATGGCGTTGCGGCGCAGCGCCGTGCGCGAATCGTCGGAAAGGCGGGTCGTCGCCACGCCGTTAATGAAGACTTCGCCACCGTCCGGGCGTTCGAGCAGACCAGCGATATGCAGAAGCGTGGATTTGCCGGTGCCGGACGGCGCGACCAGGGCCACGGACTGCCCGGGAAAGAGCGCAAAATCCGCGTCGGCCAGCACGGAAAGCGCCTCTTCGCCTTGCTTGTAGACGCGGGTGATGCCCTTGAGCTGAAGAACGGGTTCGCTCATGTCACTCGTAACGTAGGGCTTCGACAGGATCGAGCTTGGCCGCCCGCCAGGACGGGTAAAGCGTCGCCAAAATCGACAGGGCCAGCGTCATGCAGACCACGGTTGCGACATCGCGCGGATCGACCACCGAGGGCAGCCGCGACAGGAAATAAAGTTCCGCCGGGAAGAGATTGGCGTGAAGCACGTGGTTGAGAAATTGCCGGATCGGTTCGACGTTTTCGGCGACGAGGAGGCCGAGCAGAAATCCGGCAAGCGTCCCCACAATGCCGATCGACGCACCGGTGATCAGGAAGATGCGCATGATCGCGCCGCGCGTCGCGCCCATTGTGCGCAGGATCGCGACATCATGGCTTTTGTCCTTCACCAGCATGATGAGGCCGGAGATGATGTTGAGCGACGCAACAAGCACGATCAGGGTGAGGATGATGAACATCACGTTGCGCTCGACATTGAGCGCATCGAAAAAGGTCTTATTGCGCTCGCGCCAATCGGTTATGATGATTGGTCGCGTCACCGTCGTTTCAATCTTATCGCGGATCGCATCGATGTTCTCGGGATCGCGCAGGAAGAGTTCGACAACGCTGACCTGTTTGTCGAGATTGAAAAAGGCCTGCGCTTCCGGCAACGGCATATAGACGAAAATGCCGTCGAATTCGGCCATGCCGATCTCGAAGATCGCGACGATCTTATAGGCTTTGACGCGCGGCGCGACACCGAAGGGCGTTCGCGCGCCATTGGCCGTCATGATCTTGATCTTGTCGCCGACGCGAACATTGAGGCTTTCGGCAAGGCGCTGGCCGATGGCGACGCCATCGTTCGCATCGAATCCGTCTAATGTGCCGGCACGGATATTTCCCGAGACACCAGGCAGATGCTTGATGTCGGCTTCCTGAATGCCGCGAACCAGAATACCGCTGCCGTTTTGCGCGAAGTCGGACGCGCCGAAGGCGGCGCCCTCGACCATCGGAATTGCGAGATCGACGCCCGGCACTTTCTCAACCTGCTTGGCGACCTGATTGTAATCGGTCAGCGGCGCGTCCGCCGCCTGCAAGAAGATATGGCCGTTGATACCAACAATCTTGTTCAGCAGATCGCGATGAAAGCCGTTCATTACCGACATCACGACGATCAGGGTCGCAACGCCAAGCATGATGCCGAGAAAGGAAAATCCGGCGATGACGGATACGAAGCCGCTGGAGCGCCGCGCCCTCAAATAGCGCGTCGCAATCGTCCATTCAAACGGCGCAAACATAGCCATCAGGCGCTTATCCCTCGCGCGGTTCAGCCGGCAAACCGGGAAACGACAGCTTCGAGGGAAAGGTTTTCGCGGGCGCCGGTGCTGCGGGTTTTCAATTCGACCTGTCCCTCGGCAAGGCCTTTCGGCCCGATGATGATCTGATACGGCAAGCCGATGAGATCAAGGCGGGCAAACTTCCCCCCCGGCCGCTCGTCCGTATCGTCATAAAGCACGTCAATCCCGGCTTTTTGGAGGGCGTCGTAGATTTTTAGCGAGGCCGCGTCGGTTGCTGCGTCGCCGACCTTGAGATTGGCGATACCGACACGGAAGGGCGCCACCGATTCGGGCCAGATGATGCCCGCTTCGTCATGCCCCGCCTCGATCAGCGCGCCGACGAGACGCGAGACGCCGACGCCATAGGAGCCGCCGAGAACCGGACGCTCGACCCCGTCCGGCCCGGTGACGACAGCCTTCATCGGCCTCGAATATTTATCGCCGAAATAGAAAACCTGGCCGACTTCGATGCCGCGCTTCTGCAAGCGCTTGTCCGCCGGTGTCTCGCGCTCGAACCGCGCGTTGTCATGCACGTCGTCGGTCGCCGCATAGAGCGACGTCCATTGGTCGATGATGGGCGTGAGGTCTGAGTCATAATCGACGTCGGCCGGCGGGATCGGCAGGTCGAGCACATCGGAATTGATAAAGACGCCCGATTCGCCGGTGTCGGCGAGGATGATGAATTCGTGGCTCTGATCACCGCCGATGGGGCCTGTCTCGGCCCGCATCGGGATGGCCTTGAGGCCCATGCGGGCGAAGATGCGCAGATAGGTAACGAACATGCGCTGATAGGAGCGCCGTGCTGCCGCCTCGTCGATATCGAAGGAATAGGCGTCCTTCATCAGGAATTCACGCCCGCGCATGACGCCGAAGCGCGGCCGCTGCTCGTCGCGAAACTTCCATTGAATATGATAGAGGTTCTTCGGCAGGTCGCGATAGGAGCGGACAGAGGCGCGGAAGATTTCCGTGATCATGTCCTCGTTGGTCGGCCCGTAGAGCAATTCGCGCTCGTGCCGGTCCTTGATCCGCAACATCTCGGGGCCGTAGGCATCGTAACGGCCCGTCTCGCGCCAAAGGTCGGCGAGTTGCAGCGTCGGCATCAGCAGTTCGATCGCCCCGGCCCGGTCCATCTCCTCGCGGACAATCTTCGCCACCTTCTCCAGGACACGAAAGCCGAGCGGCAACCACGCGTAAATCCCCGCCGCCTCCTGCCGGATCATGCCGGCGCGCAGCATCAGCCGGTGCGAGACAATCTCGGCTTCTTTCGGATTTTCGCGGAGGATCGGCAGGAAATAGCGGGAAAGACGCATTCAGATTGCACTGCTAGGCTGGAGGGACTAGGTCGCGTTCATGATTTGGATCGATTCGATCCAAATCATGAACGCGACCGAATTCTAGACACTTAGAGCGGGATTCACGCGAAAAACCGGCATCCACCTTTTCGCATCCTGCTCTGACAGGCCGCAATAGCTTGCGGCGGCGGCTGAAACAATCCGAAAGGGGCGCAAAAGGCAATATGGCCGCGATCGAACCCGTCTCGGCTGAGGTCGCAGTAACTTCATCCAACACCGGCACGTATCAAGACAGTCAGCCACGATAGTCGGCGCCCCCGCGCGCATGGGACTGTGCGTCGTCGCGTAGAAGGAGAGCATCATGTCGGAACCGGAGCATCTCGACGTCTTGGTCCTCGGGAGTGGACAGGCAGGCAATTTGATGGCCTGGCACATGGCGCGATCGGGATACCGAACCGCTTTGGTTGAACGCCGGTGGATCGGCGGCTCCTGTCCCAACATCGCCTGCATGCCGAGCAAGAACGAGGTTTGGAGCGCTCGGGTCGCTCATCTCGTCCGTAACGCCGGACACTTCGGCACGCTCACGACGCCGGGCCAAATCGACATGGGCCAAGTCCGCCAGCGGAAACGCGACATGGTGAGCGGCGAGGTCGCCGGATTCTTGGAGGGTTTCAAATCGAGCGGCGCCGAACTCATCCGCGGGAGCGGCCGTTTTACTGGTCCTAAAATGCTTGAGGTGCAGCTCAACGACGGCGGCACACGCTTTCTGACGGCCGACAAAGTGTTTCTCAATATTGGCACGCACAGCGCCATGCCGGATGTTCCCGGCCTTGAGGCCGCGAAGCCCCTCACTCACATCGACATTCTCGAAATCGATTATGTGCCGCCACATTTGATTGTTCTTGGCGGCGGCTATGTCGGTCTTGAGTTCACACAGGCTTATCGGCGGTTCGGCAGCGCGGTGACGGTCATCGACGCCGGGCCTCAGATCATCAGCCGCGAGGACGCCGATAGCGCCGAAGCCATTGCTCGAATTCTCAGCGGCGAAGGCATCCGGATTTTAACTGGCGCTAAAATCCTCAAGGTCGAGGGATCGTCCGGCAAAGCTGTCACCCTCACGCTGCAAACAGGCGACGGTGAAGAGCGGATCGAAGCGAGCGATATCCTCGTCGCCACGGGCCGCGTCCCCAACACAGCCGGCATCGGTCTCGAGGACACAGGCGTGGCTTTGGACGAGCGCGGCTATATCCGCGTCAATGAACGATTGGAGACCAGTACGCCTGACGTTTGGGCGCTGGGCGAATGTGCTGGAAGCCCGCAATTCACGCATGTGTCGGTCGACGATTTTCGTATCGTCAAAGACAATCTGGCCGGCGGCACGCGCAGCACAAAAGATCGCCTCGTACCCTACTGTCTTTTCACCGATCCGCCGTTGGCGCATGTCGGACTAAGCGAACGCGACGCACAGCGTCAGGGCGTTTCCGTCCGCGTGGCCAAATTGCTGACGCACGCCGTGCTGCGTGCCCATACGACAGATGAGAAGCTTGGATTTCTGAAAGTCCTGATCGACGACAACGATCACATCGTCGGCTTCACGATGATCGGCGCAGAGGCCGGTGAAGTAATGGCCGCAGTGCAGACAGCGATGTTGGCTGGCCTGCCCTATCCCAAGCTGCGCGATGCCGTGATCGCACATCTGACGATGGCGGAAGGACTCGGCCCGCTACTAGGCAACGTGCCGGCAAAAGCGTCGGTGCCTGAGTTCGCCTAAATGGCGAGATGCGCGTGCGCGCCGTTGCCAGCCGCAACACCGGGCCGCAGCGCTGCTGAAAGCTGGAAGAAATTGGCGATCATCTGCGCAAGATGATCGACCGCCCCGCTGCGCACCGAGCCTCGCCGCAACACGAATTCGAAATCCGGCAGCGGTGGCAGCGCCGCCGCGCTCCCAATGGGTTTGAGCGCCTCCGGCAGGCTGCTTTCCGGAAAGATCGTGATCGCGAGGCCCGCGTCGAGCGCCGCAAGGATGCCGGCGATCCCCGAGCTTTGAACCGCGACCGTCCAGGGGCGTCCTACGCGATCGAGCCGATCGAGAACCACCTGCCGCCAGCGGCAATTTGCCGGGTAAAGCGCGAGCGGTGCCGGCTCGTCCGGATCGAGCTGCATGGTTTGACCGGCGGCCCAAATGCGCTTCTCGCGCGACAGCGCGATTCCGTCGCCCTCGCCAATCTCCCGGCTCAAAATTGCGAGATCGAGCTCGTCTGCTTCAAGCATGGCGGCGATATCGGGGCCAATGCCCAGTTCGACTTGCAACCGCAGCGCCGGATATTGCGCCGAAAACTCCCGGAGCAATGACGACAGCGTCTGCAGGTCGAAATATTCCGGCGCGCCGATGCGGATCAAGCCACCGGCATCCCCACCCAGGCGGCGCTCGGCCTCTTTATGCAGGGCGAGAATGCGCCGGGCGTAGGAGAGCAGAACCTCGCCCTGCTCTGTCGGACTGACGCCCTGCGGCTCACGCCGGAGCAATTGCGCGCCGACCCGCTCTTCGAGGCGCTTAACGTGCAGGCTGACCGCGGATTGGGTGAGGTTCACCACGCGCGCCGCCTTGGTGAAGCTGCCCGCGTCGCAGACGGCCGCGAAAGTCCGCAGAAGGATCGTGTCGTAAAGCATCGGCAGCTGCCGCTCCACCATGCCCATAAGCCGGGCTCATCGCGCGCATGACGCATCTTCGATATCCGCGCGGAGAGGCAAATGTATAGTTTCCCGCCTTGAGACGCCATTGACAGTGCGGGCGCTGATCAGGAGACGAAGAGCATGAAATTGCGCGGCAAAAGGCCGATTGCCCTGATTTTATTCGCAGTCCTGACCGCCGGGCCAGGACTTGCGCAGAGCGTGAAGCCCGAAGCTATACCGCCTGATCCGGAAGCCGAATCCCAGGCTGCGATGAAAGATAAAGTGCATGACCCGCGCGTTGAAAAATCGCAAAAGGGGGGCAACGATTGGGGCATGTGGGATATCGGGCGTCCGCATCCGATGCAGGGCAAAGGCGAATTTGGCGGCGCCGACGCAATCGGCGTCGCCGCGGGCAAACTCATTCCGACGGATTGTTCGCTCTATTGGAACGACCCCGACAGCCACAAAATTCTGTGCTTCTCGTCGCAGGCCTCGCTGGTCTATTTCCTTGATGCGCCGGGGATCAACAAAGCCCGCGCCGAAAAGCGCTGGCGCGAGATGGGCAAGAAGCCGGCGAGTTAGACCTGGGGACGCTGCCGCAAAGCACGCCCCAGCGCCATCAGCGGAAAACACTGACGATATAAATCGTAGCGCAGCATGAACGCGCGAGAGAGTTCCGGTCCCTGCATCAGCCGCTCGCGCAGCAAAGGTGAGTCGAGCTTGATCGTCTGGCCGACGCCGTAACCGGGAAAGCCGGTGCCGGTGTATTCCGGCTCGATCCAGGTTCCGTCCGTTTGATGTCGCATGAGGAAGAGGCAGCCGTTTTCGATGGCTGCGCGATCCTGCGGACGATCGACAGCCAAAAGCGCCATGAGTGCCCAGGCCGTCTGCGAGGCCGTCGGATTGCCGTGACCTGCCGCGGCGCGATCCATATAAGACGCGCAGCTTTCGCCCCAGCCGCCGTTTTCCTGCTGCCGGGCGACGATCCAGTCGCAGGCGCGCGCGATATAGGGTTGGTTCATGTCCTCGCCCATTGCGGCCAAGGCCGGAAGCACGGCGCCCGTCCCGTAAATATAATTGACGCCCCAACGTCCGAACCAGGCGCCGTCCGGCTCCTGCTCGCGCCTCAGATATTCCAGCGCGCTGACGATCGTCGGGTGGGAGCGCGGGAGGCCAAGCTTACCGAAGGCCTCAACGACATGCGCCGTGACATCGACGGACGGCGGATCGAGCGCCTCACCAAAGTCGCAGAAGGGAATTTTGGTCAGAATCTCTTTGTTGTTGTCCTTATCGAAGGCACCCCAGCCGCCACCCTCACTCTGCATACCGACCAGCCAGTCAATGCCGCGCTGGATCGCATCCTCGATGCCGCGCTCACGCCATTTCGGCTCGTTGCGGAATGGCGCCAGCGCGATCAGCGCGACCGCCGTATCGTCGACATCCGGGTAGAAATTGTTGGCGTATTCAAAGGCCCAGCCGCCGGGCTGGACATGCGGCAGCTTGATCGACCAATCGCCGGGGACGCGAACCTGCCGGTCGAGCACCCATTGCACTGCCTTCTCGACCGGTTCCGGATGCTCTTCCAGCATCCCGGCATCGTCGAAGGCCATGACGGTGAGAATCGTATCCCAGACGGGACTGTTAGTCGCTTGAATCCAGGTCGCCTCGCCGCGATCCACGCGCCACGCGGGTTCGTCGAGCGCCGCAAGGCTCCGGGCAATCACCGGATGATCGACGGCATAGCCTTCCGTATAGAGCGCCATAACGCTGTAGATCCACGGCGGCTGGATGCCGCCCCAGGCCCCGTCGGAATCCTGATGACGGATGACCCATTCTAGGACATGGCGGACGGCACCGTTACGCTGCAGATTCCAGCCCCGTTTGTGTCCGAAATTCTGCAGGACGTGCAACGCGTGCTCGGCGCCGCGGAAGAATTTGTCCCACGCTCCAGCGCCGGCCTTGGCGGGCAATTCGTAATCGAACTTGTCACGGCCCTCCGGGAACAGCGCGTCAAGCCGGTTTTCGGGTGCGAACGGACGGCTCGGCCGGCGCGCCGACAGAATCGACAGCGGCATCAACGTCGCCCGCGCCCATTGCGCGAAATTATAGATCGAGAACGTGAACCACTTGGGAAACCAGATAACCTCCGGCGGAATGTTCGGGGTCTTTTCCCACGGCCATTCGCCCATCAACGCGAGCCAATAGCGGGTAAACACCCGGGCGTTGCGCAGGCCACCCTTGCTGGCGATCCACGCCCGCGCCCGCTCAAGCGCCGGTTCGTCGTCACGATGACCCATCGAGCGCAGCGCGGCATAGGCCTCGACGGTGGTGTTGATGTCGCCGTTCGGGGCGCCGCGATAGATTTCCCAGGCGCCATCGGGACGCTGGGTTTCAAGGATCGCCTGGGCCAGACGCGGCCGCAACGGATGATTTTCGAGGCCCACGAACCAAAGCGCGAGGCACCATTGCGCCTCCATACAGGCGTTCGATTCGGCGCGGCCGACCCAATGCCCGTCCGGCTTCTGGTGCTCGACGAGCCAGTCGGCCGCAGCCCGGACGGCGGCCCGCAAGGCCGGCCCGTTATCCTCGCGGCTCGTATCGCCGAGGCTCTCGACCGCGAAACTCTTGGCTTGCTGCACGTTCATCTTTGAAAGGGATTCTCCCGCGAAGGCGAAGACCGACTGCAATATGTCATTTTGCTCTGCGGTGCAAAATTTTGCACCTCAACTCACATTTCAGAACTCTCAGTGATTTGATCGGGTTGAAGCCGGTTCGGGGGAGCGGCGCCCTATTCCACTGTCACGCTCTTTGCCAGATTGCGCGGCTGGTCGGCGTTTTTGCCCATGAAAACCCGCCGGGAATAGGCCAGCAATTGCAGCGGCGCGGCATATCGGCAGGACACCAATTTTAATTCGTCAGGCTTCAATAATAACCTTGAGTGCGTGCGTATCCGCGGCTTTCGAGAAAGTCTCATAAGCATCGAGGATATGGCCAAGCTTGAATCTGTGCGTAATCAACTTCTTCGGATCAAGCTTCCCTGCCACCACCGTCTTCAACAACATCGGCGTCGTCACCGTATCGACGAGCCGCGTCGTTATACTGATGTTCTGGGACCACAACCGTTCCAGATGAAGATCAACTTTAACGCCATGAACCCCGACATTGGCGATGGTGCCGCCTGGCGCGACGATATTTTCGCAGGTGATGAATGAAGCGGGCACGCCCACCGCTTCGATTGCCGCATCGACCCCACGGCCGCCGGTTATCTCCATCACGACGTCGGCGGCATTACATACATTCGCATTGATGGTCGCGGTTGCGCCGAATTGCCTCGCAACACCCAAGCGGTTGTCATCGAGGTCGATGACAATAATTTCGGCAGGGGAATAAAACTGCGCCGTGAGCAGTGCCGCGAGCCCGATCGGCCCGGCGCCGACAATCGCCACCGAACTTCCGGGCGCGATTTTTCCATTCAGGACACCACATTCGAATCCTGTTGGGAGAATATCGCTCAGCATCACCAAGGCTTCTTCGTCGATCCCTTCAGGCAAACGATAAAGACTGGTGTCGGCATGAGGAATGCGCACATATTCGGCCTGCGTTCCGTCGATCTCATTGCCAAGGATCCAACCACCCGTCGTGCAATGCGAATACATCCCGCGCCGGCAATATTCACAGCGGCCGCAGGCGGTGATGCAGGAAATCAAGACTCGATCACCGGGTTTGAATGTTGTTACACCGGCACCAACCTGCGTAATAACGCCCACGCCCTCATGGCCCAGAATTCGCCCCGGCGTACAGGTCGGCACATCGCCTTTGAGGATATGTAAATCCGTTCCGCAGATCGTCGTCTTGGCGACTTTCACAATCGCGTCCGTCGGCGAGTTGATCTCCGGCATCGGCCGCTCTTCCAGAGATTTACGCCCCGGTCCTTGATAGACGAGTGCCTTCCCCGGCTTTCTCCCTCGCGCGAAATATACATGGTGCAGTTTCGTCGGGAGCCGGGCACGCGCCTTGATTTGGGTCATATTCCCCAAACAGGGTCACAGACGGACTTGGATTCGTACGGCGCCTATTCCACCGTCACGCTCTTTGCCAGATTGCGCGGCTGGTCGGCGTCTTTGCCCATGAAAACCGCCGTGTGATAGGCGAGCAATTGCACCGGGATGGCATAGACGAGCGCGGAGAAATCCGGCGCCATTTTCGGCATGGCGATCACATCGGCCGGCACACCGAGTTCGTGCGCGGCCTCGGGCTCCGACACCAGAATGATGCGGCCGTTGCGCGCCGCGACCTCTTGCACATTGGAGAGCGTCTTCTCGAACACGCGGTCGCGCGGCGCGAGCACGATCACCGGCAGATCGGAATCAACGAGCGCAATCGGCCCATGCTTCAACTCACCCGCCGCATAGCCTTCAGCGTGGATGTAGGAAATTTCCTTGAGCTTCAGCGCGCCTTCCAGCGCCAGCGGATAGGACGTGCCGCGGCCGAGATAAAGCACATCGCGCGCCTTGCTGAGATCGCGCGCCAGCAGCTCGACTTGCGCCTCATGCTTCAAGGTTTCGGCGATGAGGCCGGGCACCGCCGTGAGTTCGGCGACGAGCCGCGCCTCCTCCTTCGCGTCGATGGTCCCGCGCGCCTTGGCGAAGGCGAGCACGAGACACGCCAGCAGCGCCAATTGGCACGTGAAAGCCTTCGTCGATGCGACACCGATCTCCGGCCCCGCCAGCGTCTGCGCCGCGACGTCGCTTTCGCGCGCCATGGTTGAGGTCGGGACGTTCACGACGCTGAGGATTTTCTGGCCCTGCGACTTGGCGTAGCGCAGGCTTGCGAGCGTATCCGCTGTTTCGCCCGATTGCGAGATAAGCAGCATCAGGCCGCCCTTCTGCATCGGCGCCTCGCGATAGCGAAATTCGGAGGCGACTTCGATCTCGACCGGCAGTCTGGCAATCCGCTCGAACCAATAGGATGCGACGAGGCCAGCCATATAGGCCGTGCCGCAGGCCGCAATCGTGAGCCGTGGCAGCGTCGCGGCATCGACCGGCAGTTCGAATGGCAGCGATACGGTGCCAGACGAAAGATCGAGGAAATGCGACAACGTGCGGCCGACGACTTCCGGCTGCTCATGGATTTCCTTGGCCATGAAGTGCCGATAATTGCCCTTATCGAACAGAAAGGCGGACGCCGGCGTGGTGATGCGCTTGCGCTCGACGGGCCGATTGGCGGCGTCAAAGAACTTGGCGCCCTGACGCGTCAGCACCGTGTAGTCGCCTTCTTCGAGATAGACGAGTTGATCAGTCAGCGGCGCGAGCGCGATGGCATCCGAGCCGAGATAGACCTCGCCCTCGCGTTCGCCCGTGCCGAAACCGACGGCAAGCGGGGCGCCCTCGCGCGCGCCGATCAGAAGATTGTCCTGGCCCTCGAACAGGAATGCGAGCGCGAACGCGCCTTTCAGCCGCGGCAGGCACTCGGCGACAGCCTCGATCGGCGAAAGGCCTTGCGCCAGAGATTCACCGACAAGATGCGCGACGACTTCGGTGTCTGTCTCGGATTCAAAAGCATGACCTTTGGCGCTCAGTTCCTCGCGCAGAGCCCGGAAATTCTCGATGATGCCGTTGTGGACGACAGCGACCTTGCCATTGCGATGCGGGTGGGCATTTTCCGGCGTCGGCTTGCCGTGCGTTGCCCAGCGGGTATGACCAATGCCGGCATGGCCGTGCAGCGGCTCCTTGGCGAGGAGGGCTTCGAGATTCTTGAGCTTACCCGCCGCGCGCCGGCGCGTCAGCTTGCCCTCCTCGAGGGTGGCGATTCCGGCGGAATCATAGCCGCGATATTCGAGCCGGCTCAAGGCTTCGACGATGGCTCCGGCGACAGGGCCGTGCCCGAGAATACCGACAATCCCACACATGGTTCAAACTTTCCGGCTCGCCCGCGTCGGGGAGTTTAAGTCTTCCGGTGCTTGGTGCGAAAATCTTTCGCCCAAGATGGTTTCTCGACCTGGCGAGACCGGGCCAGCGCCAGCGCATCCGGCGCGACATCGTCCGTGATGACCGATCCCGTCCCAATATAGGCGCCGTCGCCGATTTTCACCGGCGCCACCAGCGCCGAATTGACGCCAACGAAGACGCCCGCGCCGACTTCCGTGCGGAATTTGCCGAAGCCATCGTAATTGCAGGTGATGACGCCGGCGCCGATATTCGTCTTCGCGCCAATCGTCGCATCGCCGATATAAGCGAGATGATTGGCCTTGACGCCCGCGCCAAGCGTCGAAGCCTTCACCTCGACGAAATTACCGACATGCACGTCTTCGGCAAGTTTTGCTCCCGGCCGCAGCCGCGCGAAAGGCCCGATAATGCTGTTTGGCCCGATCTCGGCGCCCACCAAATGCGAGAACGCGCGGATCGTGACCCCGTCACCAACCTTGACCTCTCGTCCGAAGAAAACGTCCGGTTCGACGAGCACATCCTGGCCGAACTGCGTGTCATAGGACAGCGTGACGCGTGACGGGTCGATGAAAGTGACACCGCTTTGCATCGCCCTGATCTTGAGCCGGTTCTGGAAAACCTGCTCGGCCACGGAGAGCTGCGCACGGTCATTGATCCCCAGAACCTCGTCTTCCGGCGCTTCAACGGCGATAGCGCCATGCCCGCGCTGGCGCGCTGCCGCGACAATATCGGTCAGATAATATTCGCCCTGCGCATTGCTGCAATCGATCGACTCGAGCAACGACAGCGCCGTCGCACCAGCAATCGCCATAAGTCCGGCATTGCAGAAGGTAATCTCGGCTTCCTCCGCGCGCAGGTCGCGGTCTTCGCGGATTGCAACGAGCGTCTCGCTATCCTGAATCAGACGGCCATAGCCGCGCGGATTGCTCGCCCGGAAGCCGAGGACCGCCACCGCGCGACCCTCTTCAGTGAGAGCTCCGCGAAGGCGTGCAAAAGTTTCGGGCTGCACCAGCGGCGTATCCGCGAAGGCAACGAGAATATCATCATAGCCGTGGGCAATGGCGGGCTTTGCGGCAAGCACGGCATGCGCGGTGCCGAGCGCCGGCGATTGCACGAAAACCTCGATATCGGGCGCGAGACTTCTGGCCTCTTTGACGACGGAATCGTGCCCCGGCGCGACGACGAGCGCGACACGCTCCGCGCCAGCCGCCGCCACAGTCGTGAGCACATGGGCCAGCAAAGACCGGCCGGCAAGCTCGTGCAGCACCTTCGGCCGCGCCGAGCGCATCCGCTTCCCCTCGCCCGCCGCAAGGACGATCGCAAGGCAAGTCCGCTTTTGCGCGCTCATCGGCGCCCTCGCCGCAGGCTTGGCATGGTCTGCATATGTGCCAGCTCATCTCTTTCGAATCGGACGCGCTATACAGAGACTTTACGGCAAATCCAAATTGGCCGCGTTATATCCGAATTGCCGAAGCAGCGCGGGTTCACGGATTCTTGTAAACGTCCTTGATTCTGGGCCGCTTTCGATGGGTTCTAAATGACGTTGCGCGTCCTTGCGGCGGGGCTTCCCGACCGTGTAGTAAATCATTCATCGCCCCTGCTGAAAAAGGTCCGCTTTGTTCGCCGCACTCATCATCGTCTTTCGCGAAGTCGTTGAAGCCGGTCTCGTCGTCGGCGTCGTGCTGGCCGTCACGCAGAACGTGCCCGGACGGCTGCGCTATGTCTTCGGCGGTGTCGCCGCCGGCATCGCGGGGGCCGGCATCGTCGCTCTGTTCACTGGCCTGATCGCGGAGGCGCTGGCCGGCTCCGGCCAGGAAGTGCTCAACGCCTCGGTACTCGGCATCGCTGTCGTCATGCTGACCTGGCACAATGTCTGGATGGCGCGGCATGGCCGCGAGATGACGCAGGAACTGAGCGATTTCGGCCAGCAGGTTAGCCGTGGCTCGAAGTCTCTTCTTGCTCTCGCCATCGTCGTTGCCGTTGCGGTGTTGCGCGAGGGTTCGGAGATCGTGCTATTTCTGTATGGCGTGCTGGTCTCGGGCGGCACGACCGTATTAAATGTGTTTTTCGGCGGCGTGCTTGGGCTCATCGGCGGCGCGCTCGTCGCCTATCTCACTTTCCGCGGCCTGATCACCATTCCGATGCGCCACCTCTTCCGGGTGACGACATTACTCATCTCGTTCATCGCGGCGGGCATGGCGGCCCAGGCCATCGGCTTCCTCGACCAGGCGGACATCGTCACCACGCTCGACCGCACCGTCTGGGATACGTCGTGGCTACTGGCGGACGATTCCTGGGTGGGCCGCGTCGCCCATACATTGCTCGGCTACACCGATCAGCCCACTGAATTGCAGCTTATCGTTTATGTCACGGTGCTGGCGGTGATCTTCGTGCTCATGAAGGTTTTCGCCCCGCCACGCCGGCCAATTGCCCGATTGGCCGCGAATTAATCCTTTATTTCATGGATTTGTTATCTGTGACCATTTGCGGGCCTGTGCCGACTTGCAATCCGTTTGCATCCTGCCGATATCAGGGCTAAAGAGCGGCAAGGACCGACAGATTCGCTCTCAAGAGCGGTTCCGCATTTTACCCAGGCGCCAAATTTTGCCGCTCGGTCCCTCCGGAGGGCCGGAACGCGCCTTGGTCGTTAGCGCGATGCTCACATCTCAATACAAGCTGAGCAGTCGACGCTACTTTCAGGATTAATATGACTTTTAGAGAATTAGGTCTCAGCGAGAAGGTTCTGCAAGCCGTAGAAGCTTCCGGTTACACCACCCCGACACCCATCCAGGCCCAGGCCATCCCCGAAGCGCTTGCCGGGCGAGATATCCTCGGAATAGCCCAGACGGGCACAGGCAAGACCGCCGCTTTCGTTTTGCCGATGCTGTCGCGCCTCGAACAAGGCCGCGCCCGGGCGCGAATGCCACGCACGCTCATCCTCGAACCGACGCGCGAACTCGCCGCTCAGGTCGAAGAAAGTTTCGTGCGTTACGGCATCAACCATAAGCTCAATGTTGCCCTTCTTATCGGCGGCGTCTCCTTCGGCGACCAAGAAACGAAGATCATGCGCGGCGCCGACGTGCTGATCGCGACGCCCGGCCGGCTTCTCGATTTCGCCGAGCGCGGCAAGCTTCTGCTCACCGGCATTGAAGTCCTGGTGATCGACGAAGCGGACCGGATGCTCGACATGGGTTTCATTCCCGACATCGAGCGCATCTGCAAGCTGGTGCCCTTCACCCGGCAGACGCTTTTCTTCTCGGCAACCATGCCGACCGAAATCGTCCGCCTCACCGAGGCCTTTCTGCACAATCCGATCCGCATCGAAGTTGCCCGGGCGTCTTCCACCTCCGCCACCATCGCCCAGACAGTCGTCGCCTCCCTGCCCGGTCCGGCCAAGCGCGAGACCCTGCGGCGCCTCATTCGCTCTGCCGCGGATAATTTCAAGAACGCGATCATCTTCTGCAATCGCAAGCGCGATGTCGCGATCCTGCACAAATCGCTGGAGAAGCATGGCTTCCGCGCCGGCGCCTTGCATGGCGACATGGACCAGCGCGCGCGCATGGCCTCGCTCGAAGCTTTCAAGAATGGCGATGTCGATCTCATCGTCTGCTCTGACGTCGCGGCGCGCGGCCTCGACATCCCAGACGTGAGTCACGTCTTCAATTTCGATGTGCCCGTTCATGCCGAGGATTACGTCCACCGCATTGGCCGCACCGGCCGCGCCGGCAAACTCGGTATCGCGATTTCGATCGTCACCCGCGCCGATCAAAAGCATCTGGTCGAGATCGAAAAGGTCATCGGGCGCTCGATCGATTGGCAGGACGGCGCGACCTTCGACAAGCTCAACCCGGATGACGAGATCGAGGCGGAAGCTTCAACGCCGCAACGTCGTGGCGGCCGCCATGCGAGCGGCGGACGTTCGCACGGATCGCGCGAGCACGCGCCGCGTGAACGCGGCCCCCGCGAACATGGGACGCGGGAACATACGCCACGCGAACCTGCCGCGCGCGAGCCAGCAGCCCGGGAAATTGCCCCGCGCGAACATGCGCCGCGTCAGCATACCAACAAGCCACGCGAGGCGAACGTCGCTCCCAGGAGCAACGGCAATCCGCAGAGGGCGCCGGATCGCGGTCCGCGCCCCGAGCGCAATTATCGCGACAATGGACACGATGACCGCCCGGTCGTCGGCATGGGCGACCACGTCCCAAGCTTCCTGCTGCGGCCGGTGAAGTTAAAGCCGGCCGTTGTGGAAGAAGCTGAGTAGATCAGCCTTCGCGCGAGAGGCGGATACCGACCTCTCGTTCGATGAACCGGCACTTCCGCACCAAGCGGATTGCGCGAATTAAAGGTCTTGCATCATGGCAGTGGCGCCCGCTGCCGGAGCCCGTCGATCAGAAGGGCTACCATGCGCCGCGACTGCTTGGTTATTCCCCCTTTATCATCGGATGAACACAACCGTGCAATCGCCAGCAGCAAATCTACTGGCTCCACGTCGGATCTGATCTCGCCGGTCATGGCTGCAGCCTTAAGCAAACCGTCCAAGGCCGGCGCCAGGCGATCCATAAAATAGTTTGGCAATTGTTCGTAAGCCGGATCTCCGGAATGCAGAGCCGCAGAGAACCCGCGCTTCGTAGCAACAAAATCAATGAAGCGCTTTAACCAGCGATCAAGCGCTTCGCCGGGCGCGTGTTGTGCCGACATAACGGACGCCGCATTCGCACAAGCATCGACCTCGTTACGAAACACCGCTGCGATCAAGTCCGAACGCTGGGGAAAGTGGCGGTAGACCGTCCCGATTCCGACGCCAGCCTTCTCCGCAATCATTCGAACTGGCGCATCGACGCCCGAAATCGCGAATACATCCTTGGCCGCTTCGAGCAGGGCGACGAGGCTACGTCGTGCATCTGCACGCACGGGTCCCTCACCGCTGGATTCCACCATAGCGCACCCGCCATTCCAAATTTACGTTGCTAAACGGAACTACGTTCCGTATATAAACGGATCATTGTTCCGTTTTAAATAGCACGGAACGCTGGCGTTTTCTACTTGGAAGGATCGCGGCCATGCAATACCGCCCGCTTGGGAGAACAGGCATCAAGGTGAGCCCCTACTGCTTGGGAGCTATGATGTTTGGGAAGCTGGCTAACTCTGATCATGACGAGTGCATCCGCATCATTCACAAGGCTTTGGATTCCGGAATCAATTTCGTCGACACCGCCGATCGCTACAGCGCCGGGGAGTCCGAGGAAATCGTTGGCAAAGCTCTCAAAGGGCGACGCGATCACATCGTGCTCGCGACTAAGGTGCATGGCCCCATGGGCGATGATCCGAATATGCAGGGCAACTCGCGGCGCTGGATCACCCGGGCAGTCGAGGACTCACTTCGTCGCTTGCAGACGGATTACATCGACCTCTATCAGATTCACCGCCCAGCACCGGAAACCGATATCGAGGAAACCCTTTCGGTTCTCACGGACCTCATGCGGGCGGGCAAAGTGCGGGCGATAGGCAGCTCGACCTTTCCCGTATCCGAAATCGTCGAGGCCCAATGGGTGGCCGAGCGTCGTGGCCTGAACCGTTTCCGTGTGGAACAGCCGCCATACTCGATCCTGGATCGCGGCATTGAGCGCGACATGCTTCCCACCTGCCAACGCTATGGCATGGGCGTGATCGTTTGGAGCCCGCTCGCGAAGGGGATGCTCTCAGGTCGCTATCGCAAGGGACAACCGCTGCCGGATTCGCTGCGGGTCAAATACTTCCACAAGCAAATGACCGATGAGCGCAGTCTAGACGTCGTTGAGGAACTAATCCCGCTTGCCCAAGACGCGGGATTGTCGCTGATTCACATGGCCCTCGGTTTCGTCATGGCCCACTCGATCGTCACATCAGCCATCATTGGACCCCGCACCATGCAGCATCTCGACGACCTTCTCGCCGGTGCAGAGGTTCGGCTTGGCGACGACATCTTAGACCGTATTGATCAGATCGCCGCACCTGGTGTCGACATCGGCTTGAACGAAGCGAACTACACTCCGCCCGCTATGCTTAATCCCGGCTTGCGTCGCCGCCCGATGTCGGACCGCGCGGCTTCCTGACGATTAGCCGGCGTTGGCGCGGCGAGCCTCTTCGACCTGCGCTTCGCTCGCCGGGGTGATGGCAACCGATTCACCACAACCGCAGGCACCCGTCTGGTTCGGATTGTTGAAGGTGAAACCCGAGCCGAGCTTGTCGGCCTGGAAATCCATCTGGGTGCCGAAAAGGAACATCAGCGCCTTCGGGTCGATGATGATCTTCACGCCCTTGTCCTCGATGGCCTCGTCATAGGGACCGATCTCCCGAACATAATCGAGCGTGTAGGACATGCCGGCGCAGCCGCCGTTTTTGACGCCGACGCGCAGCCCCACGGCATCGTGGCCGGCCATCAGCGTGCGGACCCGATCCGCGGCAGACTCGGTCAATGTCATGATCGGAAACTTGGCTTTCGCCATCACTGATCTCCTCAGAGCCCCAATATAGGGTCCGCGCCGCTTCGCATCAATAAAAGTCCAGCGCGATCCGCGCCTGTGTCGACATCCGGCTTTGATCCCACGGCGGATCGAACACCATATTGACCTCAACCTCCGCAACGCCGCCGACTGTACCGACAGCATCCTGGACCGACTGGATCAATTCGCCGGCAACCGGACAGCCCGGCGCCGTGAGCGTCATGTCGATCAGCACCTTGCGGCTGTCGTCGACAAGGACGACGTAAATCAGCCCAAGTTCGTAGATGTCGCACGGGATTTCCGGGTCAAAGACCGTCTTCATCGCCGCGACCGCTTCTTCCGTGAAGCGGGCACGATCCTCCGGCGAGATGCCGGGCGCGAAGAACCATTGCGGCTCGTTCGGCGAGGCGTTCTCGACGGCTTCGGGCTGCAGCGCCGGCGCTTCCTTGATCAATTCCTCAGGCAAAGAGACCCTCCGCCTTTTGCAAAGCCTCGATGAATTTATCGACTTCTTCGAACGTATTATACATGGCGAAGGAGGCGCGGCATGTCGAGGTCACGCCGAAACGGGCCAGCAATGGCTGCGCGCAATGCGTCCCGGCCCTCACCGCGACGCCTTCGCGATCGATGATCGTCGCGACATCGTGCGGATGCGCGCCCTTGAGATTGAAGGCGAGGATGGCGCCCTTGTCCTTGGCGTTGCCGAAGATCCGCACGGAATTGAGCCGCGACATGCGCTCGTGCGCATAATGGCTCAGCGCATTCTCGTGCGCGTGGATCTTCGCCCGGCCCACGTCGCGCATGTAGTCGAGTGCTGCGCCAAGACCGACCGCCTGAATGATCGGCGGCGTGCCCGCCTCGAAGCGGTGCGGCGGCTCGTTATAGGTCACGTTGTCCAGCGTGACCTCATTGATCATCTCGCCGCCGCCGAGGAAGGGCGGCAGCTTTTCCAACCATTCCGCCTTGCCATAGAGAGCGCCGACGCCGGTCGGCCCATAAAGCTTGTGGCCCGTGATCGCATAGAAATCGACATCGAGATCGCGCACGTCGACATCGAGATGCACGGCGCCCTGCGAACCATCGACGAGTACGGGGATACCGCGCGCATGGGCGATCTTCACGATCTCCTTGATAGGCGTCACCGTGCCGAGCACGTTTGAAAGATGCGTGATCGCGACGATCTTGGTCTTGTCGGTCAGCGCCTTCTCGAACGCGTCGAGCGAGAAATTGCCGTCGTCATCGACATCGACCCATTTCAGCACCGCACCCTTGCGTTCGCGCAGGAAATGCCACGGCACGATATTGGCGTGATGCTCCATCGTGGTGAGGACGATCTCGTCGCCCTCGCTGATGAACCGCTGTCCAAACGACGAGGCGACAAGGTTGATCGCCTCGGTCGCCGATTTGGTGAAGATGATTTCGTCGATAGAGCCGGCATTGAGGAAGCTGCGCACGCTCTCGCGCGCGGCCTCGTAAGCCTCGGTCGCTGCATTGGCGAGATAATGTAGGCCGCGATGGACATTGGAATATTCGTTATAAGTCGCATAGACCATGCGATCGACAACCTGCCTCGGCTTTTGCGCCGAGGCGGCATTGTCGAGATAGACGAGCGTCTTGCCGTAAGGCTTTAGCTCGAGCGCCGGAAAGTCACGGCGGATCGCGGCGACATCGAGCGGGGCGGTCACATGTTCGTTCATGCCTGCGCCCTCCCGTCGAGCCAGGCCGTCACCTCACCGCGATAGGCGGTGACAAGACTTTCGTCGCCGATCTCATCAACGAGTTCGGCCGCAAAGGCTTCGAGCAATAGAGCCTCAGCCTCCTTCCGCGGCAGGCCGCGCGATTGCAGATAGAAAAGCTGATCCTCGCTCAGGCCACCGATGGTCGCGCCATGACCGCAGGCCACGTCATCAGCGAAGATTTCAAGCTCCGGCCGGCTGTTCATCGTCGCGTCGTCGCTGAGCAGCAGCGCCTTGGCGAGCATCCGGCCATCCGTCTTCTGGGCAATGCGATCAACGACGATCTTGCCCTGGAAGACGCCGGTCGCCTCATTGTCGAGAATGTAGCGGAAGTTCTGCCGACCCTCGCAGCCAGTCGCAACATGACGCACGAACAAAGTCGTATCGGCATGTTCGCGCCCACGCAGCAGCGACACGCCACGCAGCGAAGCCTTGGCATCGGCGCCCGCAAAGAGCTTATAAATCTGCCGGCGCACAAGACCCGCGCCGGTGATCAGTGCGAAACTGTCAAATTTGGCCTTCGCGCCGAGTTTCACCATAAAAGTTTCCAGCCGCAAACTGCCCGGCTCAGTACGTGTCAGCAACTGGCTGTGGGCGACGTCGGCGTTATCGCCAACCTCAAAGATCAGCGTATTGTTGGTCTGGCCGACGCGGCCGCCCTGCCCCAGGCTCATCTCGTTGAGCCTGAATTTTGCGCCGGCGCCGACGCGCACCAGTGAGCGCGAGAAACGCGCGCCGGGCTCTGGCGCGACGGTCGCATAGACGACATGAAGCGGCGCTTCGATCTGCGCGCCTGGCGCAACATCGATCACGAGTCCGTCCTGCATCAAAGCGGCATTGAGCGAGACCATCGCATCGTCCGCCTCGGCCCATGCGGCCGCGAGGCTTTCGATCAACGATGCATCACCCTGCGCGAGTGCGGTCGCGAGCGGCACAATATTCACGCCCGCGGGCAAAGCCGTCGAGAGTTCCGGCGCAAATACGCCATCGACCAGAACGAGACGGGGAGACGGCAAGCCTGCTGCGTCGGTGGCAAGCTTGGCAATCCGCGCAGGCGTCGGCGCCGCCACCAAAGGCAACGCCTTGCGCATCAGATTGCGCAGATCCGTGTAATGCCACGCCTCGATATCACGATTGGGTAGACCAGCGCGGGCAAAAGCCTCGAAGGCGTGCGCGCGCTGTTCGGCGACAATCGCGTTGCCCGGCAGCAGCGCCTTTGCGAGACCGAAGGCCTCGGCCAATGCGTTTTCGGCTGCAGTCGACGTGGGAATGATCTGAATGCTCATGGCCTCACACCAATTCCGCTTCGTAATCCTTGTAGCCGCTCTTTTCGAGTTCGAGCGCCAGTTCCTTGCCGCCGCTGCGAACGATCCGGCCGCCGGCCATCACATGCACTTTGTCCGGCACGATATATTCGAGCAGGCGCTGATAATGCGTGATGACAAGGAAGCTACGATCCTTGGCGCGCAAAGCGTTCACGCCATCCGCGACGATCCGCAACGCATCGATGTCGAGACCAGAATCGGTTTCGTCGAGGATCGCGAAATGCGGCTCGAGAAACGCCATCTGGAAAATATCCATGCGCTTCTTCTCGCCGCCCGAGAAGCCGACATTCACCGCGCGCTTCAACAGATCGGGCTTGATGTTCAGCTTCGCCGAGGCCGCGTTCACCCGCTTGATGAAATCGGGAATCGACAGCTCCGGCTCGCCGCGCTGCCTGCGGATGGCGTTCAACGTCGCCTTCAGGAAGGTCATCGTCGTAACGCCGGGAATCTCGACCGGATATTGAAAGGCGAGGAACACGCCCTTCGCCGCGCGCTCGTCCGGCGACAGGTCGAGAATGTTCTCACCATCGAGCAGCACTTCGCCCGACGTGACTTCATAATCAGGCTTGCCGGCGATGACATAAGAGAGCGTCGATTTGCCGGAGCCGTTCGGCCCCATGATCGCCGCCACCTCACCATTGGCAACGGTGAGGTTGAAGTCTTTCAAGATTTCGCGGTCACCGATCGACACGCTCAGATTTTTGACTTCCAACATCGCTTTAATCCTTGAAACAAAGGCGCGGGTCTAGCCAACGCTGCCTTCCAGAGAAACCGCGATCAGCTTTTGGGCCTCGACGGCGAATTCCATCGGCAATTGCTGCAGCACGTCGCGGACGAAGCCGTTGACGATCAACGCCGTCGCCTCCTCGCCGCTCAATCCACGCTGCATACAATAGAAGAGCTGATCCTCGGAGATTTTCGAGGTCGTCGCTTCATGCTCGAATTGCGCCGTGCGATTATGCGCCTCAATGTAAGGCACCGTATGAGCACCGCAATCGTTACCGATGAGGAGCGAGTCGCAATTGGTGAAATTGCGCGCGCCTGTCGCCTTGCGGTGGGCTGAGACCTGACCGCGATAGGTATTCTGCGACTTGCCCGCAGCGATACCTTTCGAGATGATCCGGCTCGTCGTGTTCTTGCCGAGATGGATCATCTTGGTGCCGGAATCGACCTGCTGATAGCCGTTCGAGATCGCGATCGAATAGAACTCGCCGCGTGAATTGTCGCCACGCAGGATGCACGACGGATATTTCCAGGTGATCGCCGAGCCGGTCTCGACCTGCGTCCAGGAGATCTTCGAATTCGCACCGCGGCAATCGCCGCGCTTGGTGACGAAATTATAGACGCCGCCCTTGCCCGAGGAATCGCCCGGATACCAGTTCTGTACGGTCGAATATTTGATCTCGGCATCTTCGAGCGCGATGAGTTCCACCACCGCGGCGTGAAGCTGGTTCTCGTCGCGCTTCGGCGCCGTGCAGCCTTCGAGATAGGAGACGTAAGAGCCCTTGTCGGCGATGATCAGCGTGCGCTCGAACTGGCCGGTGTTCTTCTCGTTGATGCGGAAATAGGTCGAGAGTTCCATCGGGCAGCGAACGCCCGGCGGAATGTAAACAAACGAACCATCCGAATAGACCGCCGAGTTCAGCGTCGCGAAAAAATTGTCGGTCGGCGGCACGACAGAGCCGAGGTATTTGCGCACGAGCTCGGGATGCGTCTGCACCGCTTCCGAGATCGAGCAGAAAATCACGCCGGCCTTGGCAAGCTCTTCCTTGAACGTCGTGACGACCGAAACGGAATCAAACACCGCATCGACAGCGACGCGGCTCGGCGCCTCGCCAGCGCCTTCGACGCCGGCAAGGATGGCCCGCTCGTTCAGCGGAATGCCGAGCTTCTCATAAATCTTCAGGAGTTCCGGATCGACCTCGTCAAGCGACTTCGGCCCCGAAGCCGTCTTCGGCGCGGCGTAATAATAGAGATCCTGATAATGGATCGGCTCATAGGCGACACGCGCCCAGCGTGGCTCCTGCATCGTCAGCCACCGCCGATAGGCTTCGAGCCGCCATTCGGTCAACCATTCCGGCTCGTTCTTCTTTGCCGAAATGAAGCGGACGATATCTTCGCTTAATCCCTTCGGCGCCTTGTCCGATTCAATATCGGAAAAGAAGCCATACTTATATTCGCTCACATCGATCGATTTGACACGATCGATCGTTTCCTGCACCGCAGCCATTCTTCTCTCCTCACCCGGCGGTTTCAAGGACCGCTGGTTCAGACTTCAATCTCTATGCGGCGGGTTTCACCCGCTTTGCCCGGATCGTCTCGACCGCCTTGCTGAAAGCGGTGCGAAACATATCGACATCGTCCTCCTCGGAACTCCAGCCAAAGCTCACCCGGATCGCCCCGTCCGCCAGTGCGGACGGCACATTCATCGCCTCAAGCACATGCGAGCGCTTGACCTTACCCGAAGAACAGGCGGACCCGGAGGAGACCGCCACGCCTTCCAGATCGAGCGCCATCAACAAAACCTCGGCGCTCAAACCCGGCACCGCAAAATTCGTCGTGTTCGGCAGCCTTTGTGTGGCCGCCCCGAAAAACACTGCGTCCGGCGCGATTGCCAGAACGTCGCATTCCAACCGGTCACGCAAACCCGCCAACCGCTCTATCTCATGCGGTCCGGCTTCAGTCACGCCTGCGACAGACGCGGCAAAACCCGCAATCGCTGCGACATTCTCGGTACCGGCGCGCAACCCGCGCTCCTGGCCGCCGCCGCGAACGATTATAGAACCAATATGATGACGATCCCTTGCAAAACAAAGGGCGCCCACCCCCTGCGGGCCGCCGATTTTATGCGCCGAAAGCACCAGAACGTCAGCGCCCAGCACGGCAAAGTCACAGGCGGACTTGCCCGCCGCCTGAACCGCGTCGCAGACGAGTGCTCCACCGACGGCATGGACGCGACCGGCAGCCTCAGCGACTTGCTGTAGCACACCTGTCTCGTTATTGGCGGCCTGTAATGCGAGGAGTACCCGGGCGCCGGCATGGCGCGCCAGCGCCGCATCGAGAGCATCAAGATCAAGCATGCCCTGCTGCGTCAGCGGCAGCTTTTCCACTTTCGCGGCCGGGAAACGGTGGCCCTGAAGGATGCAGGCGTGTTCGCCGGCCGAGATCAAAAGCACGTCGAATGGCGTTTTGTTGCCGTCAAGCTCAAGCTCTGGCGTCAGGACAAGGTTGGCCGCTTCAGTCGCGCCGGAGGTAAAATAGACGTTTTTCGGCTGCGTCTTGACGAAGTGAGCGACGGCCTCGCGCGCCGCTTCCAGCTTCGCCCGCGCGGCCCGGCCTTCGCGATGGACCGAAGAAGCATTGCCCGTCTGCGTCAGCGCGGCGAGCATCGCTTCGCGCGCAGCGGGGCGCAGCGCACTCGTGGCGTTGTGGTCGAGATAGGCGCGTCGCAGCGGCACCGTTCATTCCCTCTAACGCCGGGCGAATCAAAAAAGCACACCGCCAAGCCAAAATAATTGCAATTCGTACTGCTGGCCGTGTAGATGAAGCCCCTGATTTGCCGACAAAGCCGACGTGCTGGCGCTGCAAGGTGCCGAAACGGTTAGAACAGTTCTAACTCCAGATTATGTGGTCGGTGGCTCGTTCGTCAAGCAAACCCACGGAAAAGCTCAGATATGCAGGCGAGTTGCCGCACTTGGGCCTAGTCCACCAGAAGCTTTAGGAGACGGAATGCCCGAGGTTATTTTCAATGGCCCCGCCGGTCGTCTTGAGGGACGTTTTCATCCCTCGACGCAGCGCGGCGCGCCCATCGCGATCATTCTGCATCCCCACCCGCAGTTCGGCGGGACGATGAACAATCAGATCGTCTACAACCTCTATTACGCCTTCGCCGAGCGTGGCTTTTCGGTACTGCGGTTCAACTTCCGCGGCGTCGGCCGCAGCCAGGGTGCTTTCGATCACGGCCAGGGCGAGCTTTCCGACGCAGCCGCGGCGCTCGATTGGGCGCAGACGATCAATCCCGATGCGCGCGCCTGCTGGATTGCCGGCGTCTCCTTCGGCGCCTGGATCGGCATGCAGCTTCTGATGCGCCGGCCGGAGGTCGAGGGCTTCATCTCGGTCGCCCCGCCGGCAAACCGGTTCGATTTTTCCTTCCTTGCGCCCTGCCCGTCCTCAGGCCTGTTCGTTCATGGCGATCAGGATCGCGTCGCGCCGCTCAAGGAAGTTACCGGCCTCATCGAGAAGCTCAAAACACAGCGCGGCATCACGATCGAGCACGCGGTCATCCCCGGTGCCAATCATTTCTTCGAAAATTGCGTCGAGCCGTTGATCGAAGAAGTTTCGATCTATCTTGACCGACGCCTCGGCAATCCGCCGAAATTGCCGACGCCGACCCGGGCAGAGCCCGGCGACCGGCCGAGCTAGAGCATCGGACCGAAAACTGGACAGCGATTTTCGGACAAATCCAATGCGATCAAAAGATTAGATTTCGAAAATCACGATCAAGGTCGTGCCCTGCGGCGATGGCAAATGTTCGAGCTTGCCGCCGAGCTGTACGGCCATGGCCTGCATGACGAGGAACCCGCCCGTCTTTGCCGCCGCGGGGTCGAGTCCCTCTGGCAAGCCGCGGCCATTGTCTTGAACGATCAACTGACATTGATCGGCAGCGATCCGTTTCATCTCGACGGAAATGGTGCCGCCTTGATTTTCGCGAAATGCGTGTTTGAGCGCATTGCTGACGGCCTCGCCGATCAAGACAGATACGGCCATCAATTTTTCCGCGTCGGTGATATCGACATCATCAGAAACCGTACCGACGATTTCATGCGACGACACAACGGCTTCGTATTGCAGATCGGCGCATAGTAATTGCAGATATTGGCGGAAGCCCATGGCCGCAGCCGCGCGCTCACTGAGGCGGCGGCTGATACGGCTCATGTCGACGACCCTTTGACGCGCGTCGTCAAGCAAACTCGCCGCCGCCCAAGGATCCGTCTTCAGCTTCATTTTCTGCAAGGTCAGAAGGCTCGCCACGGCCTGCATGTTATTGGTCATCTGGTGGCGTAACGCTTTTATCCGACCGTCCGCTTCACGCAATTGCGTGGCAGCCACAGCATTTTGCTGCCGCAGCTCAACAATCGCGTTCCGGACAGCATCAAAAGTGAAGATGCAGATCGTCGTGACGATCGCGTAAGCCGCAAACGGCTCGGCGATCGCCCAATGGTGGACACCATCACCGCCCGGCCACGCGAAAAAGAAGACGCACAGACCTGAAAGAATCGCCGCAAGAGCGCCAGGCCCCGCGCCACCATAGAGCGCTGCAAGGCAAACGGCCGGGAAATAAAACAGCAACGGGAAAGGGTACAGCACTGTCCAGGATATATACTGGAGGCACCTGGCAACAACGACGGCCTCGAGGGCGACAAGATAAGTACGAACGGCCCAGAAACCCTTCTGGTCCGTACCAACAATAAGATCCAAAACTCGCATCTTGAGTCGCGCCCCGCCTGGCTGGCGCATAGACCTCGACGTGGCGAACGGTCATTTAACTTTGACATAATGCCCTGAACGAGAAGGGCTTGCGCCTCGCGCAATTTCGTCGCCTTGTATAAACGGCCCAAATACACCGGGCCGACGGGCGACATTATCTTTGATAACGAGTGACTAATGACGAGCGGCGGCCTGAGCCAAACTGCGATGACAACGGCGTGCGCGAATTGCCCTTTGCGGCCGTTGCCCGTTTTCGCCGGAAAGCTCATCGACGTGAGTGTGGTACAAACATTCAAAATTGGCGAACTCACCGTCGCGCCCGGCGCTTCTATATTGCTTGAACAAGCTCGCGCGAGCCATCTGTTCACCGTGCTGTCAGGCTGGGCCTTCCGCTACAAGACGCTGGAAGACGGGCGCCGGCAAATCATCAATTACGCGCTGCCCGGAGATTTTCTTGGCCTCCAGGCCGCGATGTCGGACATGATGGGCCATGGAATCGAGGCTCTGACGGATACGGTCCTCTGCGTTTTCCCGCGCGACAAACTTTGGGAATTTTTCGCCGCCGATACGCAGCTCGCCTACAACATGACATGGCTTGCAGCGAGCCAGGAGCGCTCGCTCGACGAACAGATTCTATCGCTCGGCCGCCGAAGCGCGATCGAACGCGTCGCCTACCTCTTGTGGTATCTTTTCGATAAGGCGCGTGAGCTGGGCATGACGAAACGCAACCGGCTCGTCATGCCCATGCGGCAGAGCCATCTTGCCGATACGCTTGGTCTTTCGGTCGTCCACACCAACAAGACATTGCAGAAGCTGCGCAAGGCGGGTTCGATCGAACTTGACGACCGAACCCTCCGGATTGTCGATGAGCAGGCGTTGAAGACATTGGCCCGCGTGGATGAAGTCCAGAATCCCCCGCGCCCGCTGATCTGAGCGCAGATCAGACTTCCGGCACCGGAATATCGAACGTGTTGAGCGTGATCGAGACGAGTGCATAGAGGCCGACAAGATACGAGAGTTCTGCCGCGCCATGCGGCGTAAAGATCTTCTGCGCCGTGTGGTAGGTCAGCTCCGGCAATGTGCCGCCATTGACGAGGGCGCTGGCGAAATCATAGGCGACCCCTTCCTCGCGAGTCAGATCGACCGGGCGTTGGCCGGCGACGATCGTCGAGATTTTCTCGTCTGAAAGCCCGCGCATCTCGCCAACGAGCACATGCGCATAGAGTTCGTAGGCCGATTTGAAATGCGCGCCGGTAACAAGAATGGCGACCTCACGGACATTGCGCGGCAGCACCGGCTTGTCGGCCAGAGCACGGACGAGGTCCCAGCTCGCCTTGCCGAATCCCGGCTCGGCAAGCCACGCCGTCCACGGCCCGATGAGCGCGCCATCTTCGCGAATGGCGGTGAAGCCCTTAAAATTCTTCTCGATACCTTCCTTCATGTCGTCGTAGAGCGGGCGTTGCTCGGCGCTCAGGTCGGCAGGCGGGATGGGCGTCAGGCGTGGCATGGCAGTCCCTCGCATCAGATCGTGGCCGGATATGGCCGAAGCCAATGTGGGCGCGGATCGTATTATTTGTGTGGCGGCGGTTCATGCCTCCCAGCCGAAAGGTGCCAATTCTGCGTGAACCACTACGCTATGAGAAGACGGCCGCCCTCGAGCGGCTGCGCCACGCCCGTGGTCGTCGGAAAGGTAATCGGCAGGTTCTTGAGCCGCCGCACGGCAAGATAGGCAAAGGCCTGCGCCTCCATTGCATCGGCTGACCAGCCGAGCCTGTCGGCGGTGACGAGGCCGCAGGGCAGAAGCTGCATCAACTGCCAACGCAACGTGAGGTTATGCACGCCGCCGCCGCTCAGCACGACAAGTTTGGGCTCTTTCGGCAAAAGGTCGATGCCGCGCACGATACTATGCGCGGTCAGCGCCGTCAGCGTTGCAACCGCATCCGGCAATGGCAAATTCGCGACGCGGCTGCTTGAGAAGGCATTGCGATCGAGCGACTTCGGCGGCGGCAGCGCAAAATACGGATGGGCCAACATTTCGGCCAAAGCGGTGAAATCGATCTTGCCCTCGGCGGCCGTTGTTCCGCCGATATCCATCTTCTCGCCGGCGCGCGAAAACATCATGTCGTCGATCAGCGCGTTGCCTGGCCCTGTATCGAAAGCGATCGGCGGCCCGTCGTCGACATAGGTGAGGTTGGCAACGCCGCCGACGTTGACCACGACGACCGCCTCATCGAACCCCGCCGCCTTGACGAGCGCGCTGTGGTAGATCGGCACTAGCGGCGCGCCCTGCCCGCCGGCTGCGACATCGGCAGCGCGGAAATCGAAGGCCACAGGCCGGCCCGTCTCACGCGCCAGCGCCGCCCCGTCGCCAATCTGCACGGTGAAATGCGCGTCCGGACGGTGAATCACGGTCTGGCCGTGAAACCCGATGACATCTATCGAAGCGGGATCAATGCTTTCCGCCGCGAGAAAATCGCGAACCGCTTCGGCGTGGCGCAGGGTGACGCGTGCCTCAGCTTCGCTCAGCACACCGGGACGCGCGGCGCGCGTGGCGGGATCGGCCGGCAAACCCTCCGCGGCCGCCAAAGCCGCCCGCAAGAGCGCGCGATCATCATCGCTATAGGCGAAGGAGCGGGCTGGTCCCGGCATCACGTCCGCAGCCCCATCAGTCGCGATCACCGCAACGTCGATCCCATCGAGCGAGGTGCCGCTCATCAGACCAAGCGCGCGGATCATTGTGTTCCCCCGAAACTTCATAAGACCCATTATGACAATCCACCGTAAAAAAAGCGATTGCTACGACGCGACCCTCAAAATACTTGCACCGGCCCGGCGATTCCCCAGTATCCAATGAATGAAGAAAGAACTGAGCCTCGTTTCCTTCGTCGGGCAGAAGGGCGGCGTCGGCAAGAGCAGCTTGGCGCGGCTTCTCAGCGTTGCGGCGGCGCGCGCCGGGCAGAAGGTTTTGCTCGCCGACTTCGACCTCGAGCAATTGACCTGCGTCGAATGGAATGCCACGCGGCTGCGCCGCAACGTCGAGCCCGAGCTCGATGTGCGCTCCTTCAAGAGCCTGAAAAAGCTGCGCAAGACCGAAGAGAATTTCGATCTCATTGTCGCTGACACCCGCGGCCTCGCCGACGACCTGACGAAGGAGGTTGCGGAGGAAAGCTCCGTCGTCTTCCTGCCCACCGGCACATCGGAGGACGACCTGCGTCCAACCCTGGGCCTCGCCCGCCGCCTGGCGCGCCAGGGCGCCGACGGCAAAATCGCGCTGATCCTGTCCAAAACCGGCCGTTCCGAGCGCCAGATCGCGCAGGCGCAGCAGAGAATCGAGACGGAGGGGTTTGCCCTTCTGCCGGCCGCCTGGGGCCTGCGCGACGGTCTTCAGTCGGAGTTCGATCACGGCGGCACCGGCCTCGAAGCCTCGAACCATTATTTGCGCGAGATCGCCGAGGGCACGAGCGCCGCCATGCTGACGCGGGTCTTCGGCTAGCGCGACGCTCTTGACCCGGCGGCAGCGCGGATTAGGGTCCGCGCGCTTTCTCAATTGCGCAGGGTTCCGTGTCCGAAGCTTTCCGTCCGACATCCGATTTTCTATCCGTTCTCTCCGAGCGCGGCTTTCTGCATCAGTGCTCCGATCTTGCCGGCCTCGACGAAAAGGCCAAAAGCGGCGATCTGGTCGCCTATATCGGCTTCGATTGCACCGCGGCCTCGCTACATGTCGGCTCGCTCGTCCAGATTATGATGCTGCGCTGGCTGCAGAAGACCGGCGGCAAACCGATCGCACTGATGGGTGGCGGCACGACGCGCGTCGGCGATCCTTCGGGCAAGGACGAAAGCCGCAAGCTTCTGACCGAAGAGACGATCGAAGCCAACAAGGCTGGCATTAAACAAGTTTTCGCTAAATTTCTGACCTTCGGCGCTGAGAAGCACGACGCCATCATGGCCGACAATGCCGACTGGCTGCTCGGCCTCAACTACGTGAATTTTCTTCGCGACGTGGGTCGCCACTTTTCCGTCAACCGTATGCTGGCGATGGACTCCGTCAAGTTGCGGCTCGAGCGCGAACACGAACTCTCGTTCCTCGAATTTAATTACATGTGCCTGCAGGCCTACGATTTCGTCGAATTGAATCGACGCCACAACGTGACGCTGCAAATGGGCGGCTCAGACCAATGGGGCAATATCGTCACCGGTATCGATCTCGGCCGGCGGCTCGGCACGCCGCAGCTCTACGCGCTGACATCGCCGCTGCTCGCCACTGCCTCCGGCGCCAAGATGGGCAAGACGGCGCAGGGCGCAGTGTGGCTCGATGCAAATATACTTTCGATCTACGATTATTGGCAATATTGGCGCAATTGCGAGGATGGTGACGTCGCGCGCTTCCTGAAACTGTTCACCGAATTGCCGCTGAGCGAAATTGCGCGGCTTGCCGCGTTGCGCGATGCCGACATCAACGAAGCGAAGAAAATTCTCGCGACGGAAGCGACGGCGATGGTGCATGGCCGTGCGCCAGCGGAACAGGCCGCCGAAACTGCGCGCCAGACCTTCGAAGACGGCCTTGCCGCCGCCAGTCTGCCGAGCGTCGATGTCGCCCGCGAAGAACTCGAAACCGGACTCGGCGTGCTGTCGGCTTTCGTCAAAGCCGGTCTTGTCGCCTCAACCGGCGAGGCGCGTCGGCAGGTCAAAGGTGGCGGGCTGAAAATCAACGATGCGACGGTGACTGACGAGCGCGCGACGCTCAATTCCGACGACTTGATCGACGGCGCCATCAAACTTTCGCTCGGCAAGAAGAAACATGTGTTGCTGAAGCCGGACGCATAAACACGCCGCCCGCGCTATCGGCCGTCTTCCTCGCCCGGCATCGGTGGCGTCGCTTCCGGCGACGGTTCAGCGGAATTGTCCGGGCTGCTCAAATCGATCGATCCAAAAATCTTGCGCAGGATTCCCGGCGCAATGGAGAACGGATTGATGTTCAGCGTCGGCTGACGCGGCGATCCGGTGATGTGATAATTGACCGCAAAGAGCCCTTCGTTCGTGCCGCCGGCGAAAAGACCGAAGAACGGAATTTTTGTGAAGAAATTGTTCACGTCATAGGCGGGCACGAAAGTGCCTTGCAGATCGACCCGGCCAGCGGCGAAATCGAGCCAACCATTCGCGGTGACACCAATTTGCGAGCCGTAGATGACACCGTCGCTGATATCGAGGCGGCTCTCGGCGCGCTGGAAGTTCACTTGTAGATGGCGAAATGGCACGGCATCCGGATCGAATTGCGGTGTACCGGCCTGTTCCGAATTCCGCGGTACGTTCTCAGTCACCAGTCGACGCAACGCCGGCTCGTCGGCGAGCACGAAATTGTTGACGACGAACGAGCCCGCCATCGCATCCTTGCCCAGTCGCATCGCAACATTGAGCGAACCGCCCTTCATATGTTTATAAAGATCGACAAACGCGAGCAGACCGCCGGCGTTATCGGTCGTCAGATCGAGCTGCGGCGACGGCGTACCGGCATGGTCGAGATGGCCTACGATCGTCGCGCGTCGGCCAAAACGGCCGGCAAGCGAGAATTGCTTGAGCGTCTGGCTGTCCTTGACGAGATGCAGGTCCACATTCGTCATCGCGACGTCATTGAAGCCGGTAAGCTTGTCCGCTTTCATCGCGACGTCGATATTGAGATCGGACGCGGTCTTCGCCAACACATGGGCGGCTGCCCGCGGCTTGGCCTTGTGCGGCGCAGCTTCCGCGCCGACGATCTCATCGGCATGCGACAACGTGAGTGTCTTCAAATATGGCCGGCCGTCAAAGGACGCGGCGCGGATGACGACCTTCACAGTGTCGCCGGTTTTCGAAAGATCGACGTGCGCATCGTCGCCGGGCGAGAGCCGAACCTGTGTCAGGTGCGCTGAAAATTGCGCGGGATCGTCGGGCGCGCCGATCTTGACGGCACCTTTGATCATCGCGCCGCCCGCATCGACGACGAGCGGATCAAGCGTCATCGTGTGATCATCCCCGACCGTGAGATCGAAGCTTGCTTTGCCGGGGCGGCCAGCCGCTTTGGTGATTCCAAGGCCGTCAATTTCAGCCTTCGCAAGATCGACATCGATCTGCGCCGTGAGCGGCCCCGTCGCGCCAAGCGGTGAGGTGATGTGCATACCGACTGGCCCGGAAAGGCCGGGCAGCATCGCGAGCCCCTGTTTGGCGCGCGCGGCATCGTCCATCGACATCGAGACGACGGCCTTGCCAATCGTCGCGCCAACCGGACGCGTGACGTCGATATCGGCCGTGCCCCCAAGGCAATGGCCTTTGCCCCAAGCGTGCAGACCGGCGTCGTTGACGGTGATCCTCAGCGTGGCGTCATTGAGATCCTGATTGCCCAAGAGCTTTTCAGCCGCGAATTGCGTCGCCGCCGCATCGACATTGAGCTTGAAGTCCTTCTTCGGATCTGATCCCGGCCCAAGCTTGAGATCGATCCCCAGCATGCCATCGATATTGCCTTTGAGTCGGCTGGGGTCGACGGGCAGCGAGACGAAGGGCTTCAGCGCGTCGAGTTTGAGCAATGCGCCCACCGCCTCGATATTGCCGGCGACACGGCCCGAAAACTGCGCCGGTGTCGGCCTGATCTCCGCATGCTGGATATGGAAACTGCCATTTGAAAGCGCGAGCGTTCCGGTCGAGCCCACCTGCATGGTGCCGGTCGACGCAGTGAATGTCGACGTACGCCCCGTGATATGAGCCGCACCCTCGACGTTCTCGAGCGGCGGCACGCCCTTGAGGAAAGTCAGCTTGCCGCGTGAAACCGTGAAATCGATTGCCAGGGCGGGATCTGGCGGCGGATATTGATGGCGCATGTGATCGATCATCGCGCCGTCGTAATTCATGCGCAGCGTGCCGTGTTCGATCGTGCCACCCTCGACATGCGCAAGGAACCATGAGCGGATATCTGCCGCCATGAACGATGGCCAGAGCCGCATAACGACCGTCGCTGGCGTCGGCGAGAGCGACGCTCCGAGGCTCATATGCGCGCCGTTCTTCCAATCGACCACACCGGCCATGGCGAAGCCATTATTTGGCCCGCTGAAGGCGAAACGATCGATATTGAAAACCTTGTCTTCGAGCGCGAGGCGGCCTTGGAAACCGATGTGATCGAAGTAGACTTTGTCCTCGCCGGGACGCTCGGCGCCGTAGATGCCGCGTCGCGAATTGGCGAAATTGACGAGCCACGCATCTCCCTCGCGAACCGGCGGCGTAACCGCGCCGTGCATCGCGAGATCTGTATCGCCGGTTTTCAGCCGCGCGCCATCGATGATGATCCTGCGTTGTGTGCCGTCCCAATGAAACGCCGCATCGATCGTATCGATCAACCTCGGCTCATCGTTTGGATCGTCGAAGCGCAGGTAGCCGGGATCGAAATGAACCTTGCCATCAACATCGGTCAATTGGCCTTTGGCGTCGAGCGCCACGGTCAGGTGGCTCGACACCGGCATGTCGAAATCCGCGCCGATGTCACGCGCACCGCTGACAAGCGAGAGTTCGTCGATGGTGATGTTCTTGAAATCGAAATCGAGTCTGCGATCTGAATTTGGCCGTCCCGCAGCGCGCGCCGAAATTGACCAGGGCCCATTCGGTCCCTGTGCAGAAAGATCGAAATTCGTACCGCCCCCGGCTTTCTCGAGGGAGAGGTGCAAACCGTCGTAATGTTTCGTCTCATTGTTCAGCTTGTCGTCGATGACAAACCGGCCCTCTGAGATCGCGACGCGATCGATCGCCGCGATCGGCCCGCTCGGGCGCGTCGCTGCATCGATGAGAAGACGCATCGCGGCGGCAATACGCTTCATGGCAAGCGAGCGTTGGCGCGCCATGCCCGGCGTTCCCGGCAAAACGGGAGCGCTGGGCACTGTGGCGGACACAGGCGGCGTCATCGCCGCGCCGAGCGAGCCGGATAGCGGTAGCATCTGCTGCGAGCCATTGGCGGCTGAAACAGCCAGCGATCCATCCGGCAAAAGGATAAGCCGTACCTCGATACCGAAGACTTCGAGACGCTTCGGCACCACCTTGCCATACAGCAGCGAGATGAGATCGACCGAAACTTCGGCGCGAGGCGCCGTGATGATCGTGGCGCCGCCGCGGCTGATCAGGGTCAGGTTTTCGATCGAAAGCGTCGGCCCGAGACCATGCGTTGTGACGGATACCGTGCCAAGTTTGACGGCGTAGGCCGGGCCGATCCTGGCATTCAGCGCATTGGCGATACGGGTGCCAAGGCCGCCGATCGCAATCGGCCCCTTCGCCTCGTAAATAACGAAAGAACCGACCGCGAGAACGACGATCAGCACCAGGCCCGTGATCGAGCCGACGAGACGCTGGGTGAGCCAGACCAGAAGCGTGAATTGCGGACGGAGCGGACTGCGCAGCAAGGCCGGCGGGCGCATATCGCGTTCGGCCGGGGGAAATTCCCCCGCCCGGCGCACGCCGCCGCCAATATCGTCGCTATGATCGACCAAACCGCGGTGGCCCTTTGGCAACAGGCTGAACTGGAAAGCCGATTCGTACTCGAATATACATGGCTTGTCGAAGACCGACATGGTCGCGACAGGGCCCGGCTCGCTCAAGCGTTTGCCGTTTAATGAGACGAAAGGAAGGCGGAGATGGGCAAGAAACTTGCCCTCGGCGATAAAGCCCCGGATTTCAAACTCCCGGACGATTCAGGCGGGATAAAAAGCCTGAAATCCTTCGCCGGCCAGAGCCTGGTGCTTTATTTCTACCCCAAGGACGATACGACCGGCTGCACCAAAGAAGCCATTGATTTCAATGGGCTGAAGGGCGCCTTCGCGACCGAAGGCGCGGCCATTGTCGGCGTTTCGCCGGATTCGACCGCCAATCACACCAAGTTCAAGACCAAGCACAAGCTTGATATCGAGCTGATCTCCGATGAATCCAAAGCCATGCTCGAAGCCTACGGCGTCTGGACGGAAAAGAGCCTTTATGGGCGCAAATATATGGGCGTCGAACGGACGACCTATCTGATCTCCCCGGACGGCAAAATCGCCAATATCTGGCACAAGGTCAAAGTCCCCGGCCACGCCGCTGCCGTTTTGGCTGCGGCGCAAGCGCTTGCGAAAAGCTGAGCGGCTTCAAGGAATATTAACCTTAACGATGTGTGCTCAAGGCCTCTTCTCGCTCTGGGTTGGGTTCGTTGATGCATCCCCGTCACCGTCAGGTCGGCCACAAACCGCACGGCAATCGATTCATTTTGACATTCGCCTACCATGCGCACGCGCGCACGCTGGCGATTCCGCGGTTTGCCGCGTTTCTGATCTTTGTCCTGGTGCCGATCGCGGCCGTGATCTATCTTGGCGCCACCTGCTATTTCATTTTTCACGACGACGTGCTGGCGCGGCTGATGCAACGCCAAGCCGACATGCAATACGCCTATGAAGATCGCATTGCGGCGCTGCGGCGCGATGTGGGTAACGCCCAACGCCGCGCCGATGCCGCAGCCGCCGACTTTGCTTCGCGGCTTGTCGCATTGTCGCAGAGACAGGATCAGGTTGAGACTCGCACGGCGCTGATCGCCGTCTTCGCCGACCACGAGAAGCAGATGCAATTGCCTGCCGGAACAGGCGACACGGCACCCGACGAGGTCAATCCCGCGCCGACGTCCGCGCTGTCCTCACCTTCCGCAGCGGCAGCGCCCGTCGTCGCGCCGGAACCGGACGACGGCAAGCCGCATCCGGTGGATTTCGATCTGAGGCTGCGCGATCATCCTCATCCGGTGCCCCTGCCTTTCAGTACAGGCAATGCGTCGCCGGATGACGGCAGCACGCCAATCTCCTCGGATAGCCAGGCGCATGCGCTTGCCGCGCGTTATATCCATTCCGATGCCGTTGATCTCGCCTTGCTGAATGATTTGGCGGCGCGGCCAGCACAATTGAATCATGACGTGCGCGCAACGCTCGCGACGCTCGGCCTGTCAGCAAGTCGCTTTCATATCAGGGCGGCGAAACTTTCGGTGGACACAGGCGTCGGCGGCCCTTTCGTGCCGCTGCCGGTTATGACCGACGGCTCGCGTTTCGCCGATGAGGCGGCCCAATTACAAAATGCCCTCGCAACGGCGGAAGATCTCAAATCCGTCCTGCCGCGTATTCCGCTCAACGCACCACTGCCCGGCGATCTAGAAGTGACATCACCGTTTGGCCCGCGCATCGATCCCTTCCTCGGTCGCCCGGCCCTGCACACCGGCGTCGATCTGCGCGGCGCCTATGGCGACGCCGTCCGCGCCACCGCGCCGGGGCACGTGACGTTTGCGGGCTCTATGGGCGGTTATGGCAATCTCGTCGAAGTTGACAATGGCAACGGCCTTGCGACGCGTTATGCGCATCTGTCGAGTATCGACGTGACGCAAGGTGAGGCCGTCTCGACCGGTTCGATCGTCGGTCATATTGGCGATACTGGCCGTGCCACAGGCCCGCACCTTCATTACGAGGTTCGCATCGACGGCCAACCCGTCGATCCCGAGCGTTTTCTCCGCGCCGGCGCCACGCTTCCGACCGCGTTGAAATTCTAGCGCCGCTAAAAACGGACAGTCGCGCTGCGTCTAATACCAGCGGCCCGAGGGGATGACTCGGGTGGGGATTCCCAAGGGTGCGAAATTCTGATTCGATCGGCGACGGTGGAATTGGAGGCGTGTGATGGCTGGGATTGCAGTGACTCGTCTGGATTTGTCAGCGTCTGAGCTGCGGCAGGCGTCAGCGCGATCGAAGAACGCGGCGGCCGCACGGCGGATGGCTGGCGCTGGCGCTGGTGATGGAAGGGGCGGATCGAACGACAGCAGCGCGCAATTGTGGGATGGATCGGCAGACGCTGCGCGATTGGGTTCATCGGTATAATTCGGACGGACTTGCCGGCCTGGAAAACAAGATCCCGCCGGGCCGCTCATCGAGGCTGACGGCTGAGCAGAAGCAAGGCTTGATCGCGTTGGTGGAGGCGGGTCCGCAGGCCGGCAAAGACAAAGTCGTGCGGTGGCGGCGCGCTGATTTGCGGGATCGGCTTAAGCAGGATTTCGGGCTCGTCTTGCACGAACGCACGGTTGGAAAGCTTCTCGACGCACTTGGCTATCGCCGGCTTTCGGTACGTCCATTCAACCCCAAGGCGGACCCGGCCGCGCAGGAGGTTTTTAAAAAGAGTTCGCAGCCAATGTAGCCGCGGCTTTACCCGAACACGCGCGCGGTAAGCCGATCGAGATCTGGATGCAGGACGAAGCGCGGGTCGGACAACAAGGCACACTGACGCGGGTCTGGGCAAAGCGCGGCAGCCGTCCGCCTGCACCACGCGATCAGCGCAGGATCTGGGCCTATATCCTGGGTGCGGCGTGTCCGGCGAAGCGAGAGGCGGTGGGCGCGGTGCTGCCCTTTCTCAACGCTCGGTCTGTCTCGGTCCACCTCGATCTTATTGGTCGCAAAGTTGCGGACGACGCCCACGCGGTCCTGGTTCTCGACGGGGCCGGATTTCACATCGCAAAAGATTTGAATGTTCCGGCAAATATGACGCTGATGAAGCTTCCAGCCTATTCGCCCGAATTGAACCCGATTGAAAATGTCTGGGAATATCTGCGCGGCAACAAGCTTTCGAATACGGTGTACGAAACCTACGACGAGATCGTATCTACGTGCTGCGACGCCTGAACCTTCTTTGCCAACGATCCCGAACGGGTGGCCTCGATAACCACCCGGTCATGGGCAACGGTCAAAACCTAGGGCCGTTGGTATAAGAATAAGCTCCGTCCCTACATTACAGACTCAACCGACCCTGCTCTCGGCTCGGGAACTCCTCCTATTTGCTTCGGGAACTCCTGAACCTATCAGCGATTGGATAGGCGGAAATAAAACAGGAGGAACAACATGAGATATCTCGTTATTGCAGCGGCTCTGTCGCTTGTTTCGCCCGGCGTCGGCTTCGCGCAGACCAGCGCGCCGAGCACCAACCCAAGCGCGCATTCGCAGCCGGCAACGTCGCCAAATCAGCCGGCCGGCTCCGGCATGATGGAACAAGGTCAGGGTAAGCCATGTTCAACCCAGGCGAGCGGCACCAGCGACCGGAACGGCGGCAACGAAAAGGCCGCATCATCGTCCGGCGGTAGCGACAGCAATCCGAACGGTAAGGTCTCGTCCGGGGCTTGCTGATAAAGCCGAAAATTGATCACGATTATGTTAGAGGACGGCGCGGGCATTACTGGGAGGTAAGAGCAGATATTCTTGCAAATCTGCGTTGACAGAAGGCGATTCTTATACAACTTATGCGTGTGTCGCTTCTGCTTACGCTTCCGGAGTCCATATGGTCAGCCAAAAACCTTCGCGTACGCGACGGCTAAGTGACTGTTTGAAAAGACAACTTTGAGTTGTATTTACAAATTATTGCTCGCAATGAGCGTTGCTTGCGGACCTTAAGCTAGAACGCGTAAAGTTGGAGCAACACTAATATTCCAAAGGCTCCGGTGATAAGCGTTATTGCGATGGCCGAGATAGGAAACCACGGGATAGAGGAGATTCCTTGGCCTTCACTTTCGGCCGCTTCAAAAATTTCGGATTGGGCGAATTTACTTTTTATAGGAAGTTTAGTCATTGGGGTCGTTTCGACGATCATGATAGTTTGGATGGCGGGAGTTAAGGAACGCCACTGGGATATTGCTCGCAAGCAAGCAGATTTAGAAATCGCGGGACTGCAGACCGAAATTGCGCACGCCAACGCCCGAGCCTTGGAAGCCAAGCTGGCATTGGAAAAATACAAAGCGTGGCGATCTCTCGATCATGAAGCACAAACGAGGATAAGCAACCTTTTGAAACCCTTTGCGGGTGTTTCGTTTGACTTTTCCGCATCTCCAACCGCAGAGCCACAAGCTTTAATGATGCAAATTGCCTCTGCATTAGAAAATGCGGGTTGGGTTTGGCAAACGAATAAAAAGGCCGGAGGAATTGCGCTTACAACTCCGGGTAAACCAAATTCTGCGATCAACACAGGCTTTGTCGGTTTGGCGGCAGAAATAGACGTATCTAAAACCGACGCTTGGGAGCCCGCTTTAGTAGCGCTAATCCAAGCGTTCGCCGCCGAAGGATTAGCGCTAAGAGGCAATATTGCAAATGACGGATCGGCGACGCCTGACGCGATCCACATATATGTCGGCGTTAAGCAGTAGGGCGACTCCTCGATTCATTGAGAGCATTGCGCCTGCTTGCGCTGAGCCTCGATTTTGTCCATGCCAAAAGTGATAATGTAGCCAAAGTAACGCTGCTTATTGGTGAGAACGACGAGTTCTTTTTCTTCAACACCCCGGGCTCGACATTCCTCGTTTTCGGCTATGAGATCGATTAGCCGTCGTTCGGTCGGTTCATCCATCTCAATTTCAAGCCGCGCTTCTTTAACCTTGCAGAGGTTCTCTAGGGTAGCGGGAGTATCTTCGATTTTGGCCGCTAGAGCAGTGAATCTTCGACATAGGCCATCATGCACCAATGCCTTCTTGTCGAAACCGAACACCAAGTCCAGTGTGGACGATATCGCGACGATTGCGGTCAGCGCCAATGCGACGCGCGGCGCCCAAGCGAGCACCGCCACGAAACCACTCGTCCCACTTATCGCAGTTGCGGCGGTCGAATAATCATGCGCGGCTTGATAGAACGCACGCATTTTGGCGTGATACCGCCGCGATTTATTTATCGCGAACGACGCGTCGTAGAAACCGTCGTCATCCCAACTCATTTGCCCTTCGGGCGTGGTGGCTTCTGCCAATCCGTAACACTCTGCTCTTTTGGTTTCTGAATAGAATGGTCATGAACCATTCCGCCTTCGCGATGGCGAGGTTTATCATTGCTGTCCTTTCGGACGAGCGGTTCCTTGGAGGGCTGTTGCGGCGGCTTGCCCGACTGATCTTTTTGGTCTTTTGACATAATTCACCCTGAGCTTGAGCGGGCGGCTATTGTGTCCAAGCTTTCAATGTCGAGTCAATTGGCATAGAGCCGTATCGGCGAGTTCCCACAAAGTAATAAGCTGCGTATTATTTACAACTAGCCAGAAGCCAACCACTTGGCTGGCACACCTTCCCACTGATTGAATTCTCTGGGCGCGAGCCTGTTAAGCATCAGACGGATCGCGGCTAGTCGGATCATGAAGCGGCTGTGCTGGGTCAGCCGCTCGTAGTCTATGGTCAGCCGCCGGTAGTCGTAGATCCACGAGAACGTGCGCTCGACCACCCAGCGTTGCGACACCGGGATGAACTTCTTGAACCGCTGCGCCAAGTTCTTCGCGGTTATCACCTTCGCCTGAAATTCCTTCTTCACCCAGTCGCTGAAATTCCGTGCGATGTAGGAGCCGTCAGCGTAGAGCTTCTTCAAAGTGCGGCCTTTAAAGAGTCGCTTGACGTGGCGCAGCACGCGCCGACCGCCGTTCAAGTCGTGGACGTTGGCTGCCGTTACCGAGATTGCGACCGGCAGGCCGAGCGAGTCCACCACCAGGTGGCGCTTACGTCCCTTGACCCGCTTGCCGCCGTCATAGCCGCGCTCGCCGCCCATCTTGCCGGTCTTCACGCTTTGGCTGTCGAGCACCAGAGTGCTCGGGTAGCGGCTGCGACCTTCGGCCTTGCGAACCGCGAAATAGAGCTTGCGCTGAATCTTGCGCAGTACGCCCTTGCGACCCCAATCGACAAAATAGCCGTAGACCGTCCGCCAGTGCGGAAACTCGGACGGCAAAAGCCGCCAGTGGCAGCCTGTCTTCACGACATACATCACCGCATCGACGACGCGCCGAACGCTAGTCGTGCGCGGGCGACCGCCCTCCTTGGCGACAGGAATCAGCGGCTCGATCAAGAGCCACTGGTCGTCAGTGATGTCGGTATCGTATCCCAAATTGCTGCCAAATCAGAACAAAACAGAAACATATCAGCCTATTCTGCCTAGCATAAGCATCGCTGAAAGTCAACAGTCTAGCTCCAGTTACTCCTTATATATCAATAACTTGGAGCTTGGCTATTGCTTTTTAGCGCCGATCAGCTATAGTACTTATCGGCGTGTGATAGCGCTTGAAAAAACCGAGGTCGCCCTTGTCGGGTGGCCTGCTCAATACAACACCCGGCTTTGCCAGGAGTGAGCGCTCGCGCTCACTCTGATGGGGAACAAGCAGGGCGTGTTTACCTCGGTTTCCACGCTATCACCCGCCCGGCGCCAGGAGCGCCGGAACGCGGTCGCTCGTGATAGAGCGGAAAAGCTGGGGGATAACATGACGTTGGTCAAAGCCCATTTCAGGAAGGTCAAAACGAAGACCAGCACAAAAACCAAGATTGTTCAGCCTCACCCTTCTAGAAAGAACACAACTCCGAAGAAGCCGCCGAAGCGAAAGAAGTGAGGACCGAACATGGTCCGTCTCTTCCTCACCGCCGCCACCATGTGGTTCGTTTTTCTGATCGGCGGAATGATCGCCGAGCACCAGAGCTTTCAAGAATCGCTCAAACCCGCAACTGTAATCGCGCTGCTGATCCTGTGCGTTCCCTTCCTTCCAAGGATGTAGCGATGTGGCGCGTCGCCTACCGAAATCAGTACGAAAATTCCAATGATCCCTGGCCGAGGTCTTTCCTCGGCTGGGGAATTTGGCTCGTCTTCTTCATGCCAGGATCAATCGCTCTCTGGCTCAACTATTACTATCCGAGACGTGGACAAGTCTGGACGAGCGGCCGACAAGCCCAAAACAAAATCGTCACCGTGCTCGCCACGCTCGGCATCTACTTTTCCATCACGATTATGCTGCTGTTCTTCGTGGCCATGGGGCAGAGCAACCATCCAACGGGGATTCCCAAATGACGACGCCTATCATCATCAAGGGTACCAAGCCCAAGAAGGGCGAGCGCATGACTGACGGCACGGGCTGGCGGCTTGTCGCAACGAAAGGCAAGAAGCGCGTGTTCGTCGGCACGCTCTTGGCGACCGTCAACAAGGAGAAGACCCGCCTCGCGATTTTCAGCGTGCCAAAGTAGCTATTTGTACTTGAGCTTCACTATGGCCGTTTGACGAATGCCTCCTAGATAGAATCTGCCGGTGGTTGAGCACCGGCAGATTCTTACTCAAACAATGGAGGATATCATCCCCACACATGACTTGATGACCCGTTTCCTGTTGGAGATGTACTGCCCTAGCAGGCTGCTGAAAAACCCTCTTCCTTTGCGGGGCTGATCGTGATTCCATTTCGTTGGGAGACAGCAGCATGCGCGGCAGTGACGAAGGTTCGGGACAGCTTTTCAGTTATGTTGATCTGGAGGCGCGGGTGCGCCGTGATCATCCGTTGCGAGTGATCCGCGCGATCGCCAACGAGGCGCTCGGAGCCCTGGCGGCGGATTTCGCGGCGCTCTATTCGAAGGTCGGCCGTCCGTCGATCCCGCCGGAACGGCTGCTGCGGGCGATGCTGTTGCAGGCTTTCTATTCAGTTCGCTCGGAACGCCAGTTGATGGAGCGATTGGATACCGACTTGCTGTTTCGTTGGTTTGTCGGGCTCGCCATTGACGATCCGGTGTGGGATGCGACGGTGTTTTCCAAGAACCGCGATCGTCTGCTCGATGGGGCGATCGCCGCGAAGTTCCTCGCCGCCGTGCTGGCCCAGCCGCGCGTCAAAAGGCTGATCTCGTCGGATCATTTCTCCGTCGATGGCACGCTGATCGAGGCTTGGGCCTCGATGAAAAGCTTCAAGCCGAAGGACGATTCAGGGGATCAGCCGCCGTCAGGTCCTGGCCGCAACGCCGAGGCGGATTTCAAGGGTGAGAAGCGCTCGAACGAGACACATGCCTCGACCACTGACCCCGAGGCCCGACTTTATCGCAAGGGGCCGGGCATGGAAGCAAAACTCGCTTTCCTCGGCCACGCCTTGATGGAGAACCGTTGCGGCCTCATCGTCGATGCCTGTCTCACGCCCGCCAACGGCCATGGCGAACGCATCGCGGCGCTGGCCATGATCGAGCCGCGCGCCGATCGGCCAAAAGCCATCACGCTCGGCGCCGACAAGGGTTATGACGCGGCCGATTTCGTCAATGAACTGCGAACCATGAATGTGCGTCCGCACATCGCGCAAAATATCAGCGGCCGGCGTTCAACCATCGACCGGCGAACAACGCGCCATCAGGCCTATTCGGCGAGCCAGCGCATTCGTAAACGGATCGAGGAGGCCTTTGGTTGGATGAAGACCATCGCCGGGCAGCGCAAGACAAAGTTTCGCGGCGTCGATCGCGTGGGCTGGGCCTTCGCCTTCGCCGCCGCAGCCTACAACCTCGTCAGACTACCGAAATTGATTGAGGAGATGACACCATGATGCCACCTAAGGCCCCGCTCGTCACGGCAGCGTCCTACGCGCCATCGCCCAGGCCATTTTCCGAAATGCGTCAGCAAGCCTGGCCGCGCCTGAAGCACGACAATTTTCAGCAGCCTGCTAGGGCCATCAAGGTTTTCCAACAGGCCGTTCGCCGCCCCTTGCTTGACGCCATCTATTTCAAGATGGCCGAGACAAAGGACAAAAAGTAATTCAACGAGGGAGGCACGCGGGAGCGTGACCTCCCCTTCGTCACTTGTGGAACAGAACAAAGAGCAATCGCTAGGAGGTTAATCGGCTACTAAAGTAGCATCTCGCCTACAAAGGAACTCATTCATGGCTAGATCGACCGAAACACCTCGCAAGTACCTCTTTACCCTCAGATACCTGCGATTCAGCGCCACGATGCCTCCGCGCATAATCGGCGACCATCGGATCGTGGCCGAGCGCGAAGACGCTGCCAAGTCTGAGGCTATTCGGCTCGCGCCTCTGAACGAGAAATCCAACGGCTTCCGCCTCATGCGCGGTATGCACCAGATAATGGAGTGCAGATTGCCGGAAGCGGAAGCCTGCTGACATTCGCGCCATGAGAGTCATTTTCTAATAGACAACTGGACGTTGTCTTTTCAAACAGTCTCTAAAATCGGCTGCATCCGACGGACGCAAAAAAAACGCCCGCGCCGACTCTTCAAGATGTCTCCCAGCAGCATGCCGCGCATGTCGCCGAATATATCGCCAACATGTCGGCTGAACTTGCGAAAATGGCTGGTGACGCACAGCTTAGTACACTCAACTATTTTCTGGATATCGCGCGCGCCGAGGCAGAATCGCAAATTTATAAATTTAATTCGCCGCCAAACTGATGAGGTCGCCGCCGGTGCGTGTCAGGCGCCCCGATAGTTCGAGCTCCATCAGGATCGCGCGCGTTTCCCGCATCGATAAATTCGCGACGCGCGCCAATTCGTCGATGGACACTGGCGCGGGACCGAGCAGAGCGACCAAGCGCGCCTGCGTACTATCGTCCTGATGCGTTTGACGTATGCGATGATCTGCATCGGCCTCGTCAATAAAGCTATTTGGCGGTCGCGGCACATCGGGCAGATCGAGTTCGTCCCATAAAGGCTCGTCCTCCAAAGGACGGCCCGGATTCTCCGATAAAAAATGAGTGCGCACGGGATCGGGCAATCTGCCGCGCCAGGCCTTCAACCACGTCATCCGCGCAAGTGCAGAGCGTTGCGCCATTGCGGATGAGATCATTGGTGCCCTCGGCACGCGGATCGAGCGGCGAACCTGGCACCGCGAAAATTTCGCGGCCCTGCTCTGCCGCGAAACGCGCGGTAATAAGCGACCCCGACCGGTGCGCCGCCTCGACAATGACGACGCCGTTTGCGAGCCCGGAGATGATTCGGTTACGGCGCGGAAAATCGCGGCCACGCGCCTCCCATCCAAAAGGCATCTCACTGACCGCCGCGCCATTACCAAGCAAAGATTCAAGAATGGGCGCGTGATTAGCCGGATAGATTCGATCAAGCCCACCGGCGAGAACGGCGATGGTGCCGCTCTCGCGGCTTATCTGGTGCGCGCGAATGTCGATGCCGCGCGCGAGACCCGAGACGATAACAAAGCCGGCATCCGCTAGGCCACGCGTGAGCCGCTCGGCAAAGGCAAGACCCGCGGCGGAGGCATTGCGCGAGCCGACGATGGCGACAGCCGGCCGCTGGAAAACGGGCAGATGTCCGCGCACGGCGATGAGTGGCGGCGCTGCATCGATATTGGCGAGATGCGACGAATATTCCGCTTCGCCCATCGCAACGAATCGCGCGCCTGATCGTGCGGCCGCGTCGAATTCGCGTTCGATGTTTTCGACCGAGGCGATTTTGGCCAGCCGGCCGCGCGGCATCAGCCGCGGAAGGGCCGCAAGCGCCGCGCTGGCACCGCCATAGCGACGAAGCAGTGCCCAGAAGGTTCGCGGCCCGATATTTTCACTGTGCCACAGTCGCAGCCAATCGAAGCGCTGCGTGTCAGATAATTTGGTGGCGCCAGCGCTCATGCCTTATCGCCAAAAGGCTTCGACCCGCCAATCTTGGATTCGGTGCCTGCGGCAAGCCGCGCGATATTGGCGCGATGCATGTACCAGAGCAGCAACGTCAGGAACACATAGAGGATGGCAACATCGCGCCGCCCATCGATCAATAGCGCGATCGGCGTTGCCGCGCTGGCCGTGAGCGCAGCGGCAGAAGAATAGCGTGTCGCCGCAGCGACCGCGAGCCAGAGCGCAACAAAGACCAAAGCAACGTGCCAGTCGAGGCCAAAAAGGCAACCGAGGAACGTCGCGACGCCCTTGCCGCCGCGAAAACCGAGCCAGACCGGGAAGACATGGCCGAGAAAAGCTCCGGCCGCGGCGAAGAGCGGCGGCAGACCGGGCGCAAAAGCGCCGACAATCAAGACCGCGGCGAGCCCTTTCAGCGCATCGAGCAACAGCGTCGCCGCAGCGAGATCCTTGCGCCCGGTGCGTAGCACATTCGTTGCACCGATATTGCCGGAGCCGAGGCTGCGCAAATCTGCGGTCCCGGCGAGGCGCGTCAGCAAAAGTCCGAATGGAATTGTGCCGCAGAAATAGCCGAAGATCAGCGCAACGACAGAATTCAACACGGCGATCCCACCCCGAAAACGTGCGCGTCAAACTAGCCGGACAGCACCAGCGCGGCAACCGGCGCCCGCACTAGATATGCTCGACATTGAGAATTCCGGGAATTGCCTTCAAAGTCGATGCGACCTGTGCGTTCGACGGATATTTTCCGGGGAGCTTTATTTCGACCTCACCCGAATCCGTCACCAGCATCAGCGAGACTTCGCCATCACCTCGGCCGTTGAGACCACGCGCGATCGATGGCAGCGGCGCAATATCGCGCAGAAATATCCGCAGACCTTTCTGGTGACGGCTGGCGGCCTGATCCAGAGGTTCGACCGAAACGATACGCGCGCGCACGTCCTCGCCCTCGACATTGGCTTGCAGCGCGACCAGGACGGCGGCACCTTTCTCCAGCAATTCGCGATATTGATTGAGCCCCTCCTGAAACAGGATGGCTTCATATTGGCCGGATTGATCCGACAATTGCACGATACCCATTTTGTTGCCGGATTTTGTGCGCCGCTCCTGCCGATCGAGCACGACGGCGGCAAGGCGGTCCGCCGCCGAAGCGCCCAGCTTCACGGAGCGGGCGAAATCGCTCCAGCGGCGCACGCGCAGCCGCGCCAGCACGGAATCATAAGCATCGAGCGGATGGCCGGATAGAAAGAAGCCGACGGATTCGAATTCGCGCCGCAACCGCTCGGCCAACGACCAGCCTTCGACCTTGACGCCTGCGAGCGGATCGGGACGCAAAGCGTCAAAGAGACCGGATTGACCGGCGGCGCGTTCGTCCTCGCGGCGATGCGCCAACGCCAAAATCGGTTCGATCGCGCCGGCGACCCGCGCCCGGTCGGCAAAGAGCGTATCGAAGGCGCCGGCCGCAACAAGGCACTCCAACATACGTTTGTTCAGATCGCGCGCCGAAATCCGCTCGGCGAAATCGGCAAGATCAGCAAAAGGCCGCGCGACGCGCGACGCGACGAGAGCCGCGGCCTGGCCGTCGCCGACGCCTTTGATTGCGGACAGCGCATAGAGGATCGAAAGGCTGTCACCCGCATTCGCCGCGACTTCGAAATCGACACCAGAGCGATTGACCGATGGCGGCTCGATCTTGATGCCGATGCGGCGCGCCTCATTGCTGAATTCCGCCAGCTTGTCGGTCGAGCCCTTATCCAACGTCATCGACGCGGCAAGAAATTCGACCGGATGATTGGCTTTGAAATAGGCCGTCTGATAGGCGAGCAAGGCATAGGCCGCCGCATGGCTCTTGTTGAAGCCGTAGTCAGCAAATTTCGCGAGCAGATCGAAGATTTCGTTGGCTTGTTGTTTGCCAAGACCGCGCTCGATCGCACCGCCGACGAAGCGGCTGCGCTGCGCGTCCATCTCCGACTTGATCTTTTTGCCCATCGCGCGGCGCAGAAGATCGGCTTCGCCCAGCGAATAGCCCGACAGGATCTGCGCGATCTGCATCACCTGCTCTTGGTAGATGATGACGCCAAACGTCTCCTTCAGGACCGGCTCGATCTTTGGATGAATGTAATTTGCCGGTTCGTCGCCGAGCTTCACCGCACAATAGGTCGGGATATTGGCCATCGGGCCTGGACGATAGAGCGCGACAAGCGCGATCAGATCCTCGAAACGGTCGGCGCGCATTTCGACCAGCGCCTTGCGCATGCCGGCGCTTTCAACCTGGAACACACCGATTGTTTCGCCGCGCCGTAACATCTCGTAGGTCGGGGCGTCATCGAGCGGAATTTCAGCGAGGTCGATGGCAATGCCGCGCTGCGCCAACAGCCGCACTGTCTTGTCGAGGACGGTGAGCGTCTTGAGGCCGAGAAAGTCGAACTTCACGAGCCCCGCCGGCTCGACCCATTTCATGTTGAACTGCGTCGCCGGCATATCGGACTTGGGGTCGCGATAGAGAGGCACGAGTTCTTCAAGCGGCCTGTCGCCGATGACGATGCCGGCGGCATGAGTTGAGGCATTGGAATAAAGACCTTCCAGCGTCTCGGCGATTTTAAGCATCCGCGCGACACGCGGCTCAGCCTCGGCGGCTTCGCGCAGGCGCGGCTCGGATTCGATGGCCTGTTTCAGACTGACCGGCGCAGCAGGGTTTTGCGGCACGAGCTTGGCGAGCTTGTCCACCTGACCCAGCGGCATTTCCAGAACCCGGCCGACATTGCGCATGACGCCGCGCGCCAGGAACGAGCCGAATGTGATGATCTGCGCGACCCGGTCGGAACCATAGCGATCGCGCACGTAGCGGATAACTTCGTCGCGCCGGTCCTGACAGAAATCGATGTCGAAATCCGGCATCGACACGCGCTCAGGATTGAGAAAGCGCTCGAACAGAAGACCGAAGCGCAACGGATCAAGATCGGTGATGGTAAGTGCATAAGCGACAAGCGAGCCGGCGCCGGACCCGCGTCCCGGCCCGACCGGAATGCCATTCTGCTTGGCGTATTTGATGAAGTCCGCAACGATCAGGAAATAGCCCGGAAACCGCATCTTGATGATGACATCGAGTTCGAACGCGAGTCGCGCACGATAATCAGCTTCGCTGAGGCCGGGCGTCGTTCCGTGTTTGGCGAGCCGCGCTTCTAGCCCCGCCTCCGCTTGATGAACGAGTTCCGCGGCTTCGTCCTCGCCATCGCCTGCCGCATTGGAGAAGCGCGGCAGAATCGGCTTGCGGGTCAAGGGACGATAGGCACAGCGCAGCGCAGCCTCGACGCTGTTCGTCAAAGCTTCCGGCAAATCGGCAAAAGCGAGAGCCATTTCCGCCCGCGTCTTGAAACGATGCTCCGGCGAAAGTTGCCGGCGCTCCGGCGCGCCGATGACGGTGCCCTCGGCGATACAGAGCAACGCGTCATGCGCCTCATAATCACCGACGCCGGCAAAATACGGCTCATTGCTCGCGATGAGCGGCAGAGAATGGCGGTAGGCCAGATCGATCAGTTGCGGCTCGGCTTCGCGTTCGGGCGCCAAACCGTGGCGCTGCAATTCGACGTAAAGCCGGCCGCCGAAACACGCCTGCAGAACGTCGAGCCGATGCTCGGCGGCTTCGGGACGCCCAAACGCGAAGCAGCGGTCGAGGGTGCCATCAGGGCCGCCAGTCAAGGCAAGCAGGCCCGCTGTTCGCGCCGCGAGCATTGCCACAGGCAAATGCGGTAGATCACCAGGCTCAGGGTGCAGCCATGCCTGCGAGCCCAGATGCATCAGATTACGGTAGCCCGTCTCGTCCTGTGCCAGGAGGACGATCTCGGCTCGGCCGGCGGCGGTTTCGCCCCCGCGCGATGCGAGCCGGGCCCCGTCGCCGAAATCCAGCGTCAGTTCTATGCCAATGATCGGCTGGACGCCCTCCTTGGCGAGTTTTTCGGAGAATTCCAGCGCACCAAAAAGATTGTTGCTGTCAGTGATCGCCAGCGCTGGCATAGCGTCGGCAATGGCGAGCTTGGCCAATCTGGCAATCGAAAGCGCCCCTTCGCGCAGGGAGAAGGCGCTATGGACGTGAAGGTGCACAAAGCCGACGGTTGCGGCGACGGACGCAAATCCCGGAGCCGGGCTCACAAGTCCCGGCTGGCCCAACCCGCCCGCACCATCAGCGAAAGAAACGTCCAAAATTCGCCTCCGGCCTTAAAATGCGGCTCGTTCGAGCCCGCCAATATCGCAGTTTAGTCGGGGACGATCCAATCCGCGCGTGCCAATGGCGTCTCTCAACAATTTTTCAGGCAGCGCCGACGCTTCGCGCGACAATTGCGATCAGGACGACCAGACAACTCAGGGATACAAGTTCGGCGGCATCTGAGAGAAAAGCAAACATACGCAAACTCCAGGAACGCTTTATGTTCGCTTAATATTCACTTTTTGTTCTTACGTCAAGGGGGGGGGATAAAAAGCCGTCCTCGGGGGTCTATCGATAAAGTTGTACTATCATTGGCTTATATGAAGCACACGTTTTGTTCTTGTTCTATCCCTTTGTTAATTATGGGGAAATCACGAAACCTTTAAGGAACTTTTCAGAAAATGTCATATCTAAATGAGATAGGGTTGGGTCCTGGGTTTGAGAGCCCGCGACGCGCTGCTTGAGCCGGCCAAGTCCATCAGCGCAAAATCTGGCTCAGGAAAAGCTTCGTGCGCTGATGCTGCGGCGCCGTAAAGAACGCGTCCGGCCGGTTGATCTCGACGATCTCACCTGCGGCCATGAAGATCACCCGGTCTGCGACCTGCCGGGCAAATCCCATTTCGTGCGTCACGCAGAGCATAGTCATCTGATCCTCGGCGGTGAGCGTCATGATCAGATCGAGCACGTCCTTGACCGCTTCCGGATCGAGCGCCGAGGTGGGCTCGTCGAACAGCATGATCTTCGGGCTCATGCATAGCGCGCGCGCGATCGCCACGCGCTGCTGCTCGCCGCCTGAGAGCTGGGCCGGATATTTGTCGGCATGATCCGCCATTTTCACCCGAGCAAGATAGCGACGCGCGAGGTCTCCCGCATCGCGGCGTTTCATTTTACGAACCTGGATCGGTGCGAGCGTGCAGTTTTCCAGAACGGTGAGGTGCGAGAAAAGATTGAAGTGCTGAAACACCATGCCGACGTCGCGCCGCACGGCCGCCAGAGAATTGCGATTGAGCGCCATGCCATCGACGGCAAGTGAACCCTGCTGAAACTCCTCCAGCCCGTTGACGCAACGGATGAGCGTTGATTTGCCAGACCCCGACGGTCCGCAGACGACGATGCGCTCGCCCTCCGCCACGCTGAGATCGATATCGCGCAAGACGTGAAATTGGCCGTACCATTTGTTGAGATGCGCGATCTCGACGGCCAGCGGACGCGTGTCGGTCATTCTAATCCTCAAACCGTCGCGCGGTGGTCGTCGCCAAACCGCCGCTCGAGACTTTGCGCATAACGCGACATGCCGAAGCAGCAGATGAAATAGACGAGCGCGGCGAATGTATAAGCTGTGGTGGTGATGGTCGGGCCCGACCAGTTCGGATCGAGCCGCGCCGAATCCACCGTGCGCAGAAAATCGAAAATGCCGACGGTGGCGACGAGCGTGGTATCCTTAAAAAGGCCGATGAAGGTGTTGGCGATTGCCGGAAGTGTCAGCCGCAGGACCTGCGGCAGCACGACGAGCCGCTGGATCGACCAAAAGCGCAGACCCAGCGCCTCGCCCGCCTCGCTCTGCTCCTTCGGCAACGCCTGCAGGCCGCCGCGGATCACTTCGGCCATATAGGCAGAGGCGAAGAGCGCCACGCCAACGAGCGGGCGTACTAGCCTGTTCGGCTCCACGCCCTCCGGCAAAAACAGCGGCAGCATCGTATCGGCCATGAACAACACGGCGATCATCGGCACGCCGCGCATGAATTCGATGAACGCCGTGCTGGCAATTCGCACCGCCGGCAGGCGCGAGCGACGGCCAAGAGCCAGCAAAATGCCGAGCGGCAGCGAAACGACAATGCCGAAGGTCGCGACGACGAGGGTGACAAGCATCCCGCCCCCGAGGTCGCTGCTGACCTGCCGGAGCCCGAGCATCGGGGCGCCATAGAGAAACATGAAAGCGACGATCGGATAGGCCGCGAACCCCAGCCACATGCCGAGACGCCGCGCCGGTGCACGCGGGCTAAGCAGCCACACCGCGAGAATGGCGCCAATTGCGAAGACGAGATTGACCCGCCAACGCTGGTCGAGCGGGTACGATCCGTAAATGAAATAGGGCAGCTTCTCGCGGATGAAGACCCAGCAGGCGCCATCCGCGGTGCGGCACGCCGCGGCGTCGCCGTGCCAGACTGCATCGAAAATGAAATAGCGCAAAAGGTCCGGAACGAGCCAGACAATCAGAACAATCACGAGGGCCGTCAGCGCCACAGATGCGGGCGAGCCGAAAAGATTGCGCACGAACGGCACAATTGACGACACGGCTTTCGGCGGTGGCGGCGATAGGGGCGCCGGCGCGCTGCGAACGAAGGTCGCCACCATCAGCGCGCCACTCCGAGGATGCGCCGGTTATAGAGGTTCATCGCCAGCGAGCCGACGAGCGAAACAAAAAGATAGACCGCCATCGTCACTGCGATGACCGGCACCGCGGCACCCGTCTGATTAAGCACAGTTCCAGTGAAAATCTGCACGAGATCGGGATAGCCGATGAACACCGCCAGCGACGAATTCTTGAACAGGTTCAGATATTGGCTCGTCAGCGGCGGTATAATGAGGCGCAGCGCTTGCGGCACGACAACGAATTTGCGTGTCTGGGCCGCGTTAAGGCCAAGCGCTCTGGCGGCTTCGCCCTGCCCCTTCGGCACCCCGGCGATGCCGGCCCGCACAATCTCGGCAATGAAGGCAGCAGTGTAAAGAATCAGCGACAGAGTCAGCGCGACGAATTCCGGCGATAGTTTCGTCCCGCCGCTGAAATTGAATCCATGAAAGACCGGTATCGAAATGCCAAGCGGCGAAAAGGTCGGCCAAGGGACAAACAGGCCGCGATTATTGAGAAATATATGTCCGGGCAACGCGATCGAGGCGCGCGGCACCGGCAGCGCCTTCAACACCGCATTATACCAGAAGAGAATTTGCAGCAGCAGCGGCACGTTGCGCAAAGCCTCGACATAGATGGCGGCGCATTTCGCGACAACAAAATTGGGCGACAGTCGCGCCGCACCGATCGCAAAGCCCAGCAGGCTCGCGCACACAATGCCGACTGCCGCGACCAGCAGCGTATTGAGCAGGCCAACGAAAAACGCGCGGCCGTATGTCGAGGTAAAGGAATAGGGAATCAGACGCTGATCGATGTCGAAACCTGCGCGCTGCGACCAGAACCCGAAATCGTAAGGGATGTGATGTGCGCGCATATGCGCCAGCGCCGTGGCTGCGCCTTCATAGACCACGAACGCGAGCACAAGAACGAAAGCGATCTGGATGAGCGCGCTCCGCGTCGGCGCGAAGCCGCCTTCTGACCTGCTCAACATATCGCTACGCGAAATCAGCGTACCGGCGGCGCATATTGAATGCCGCCATGCGTCCAGAGCGAATTGATGCCGCGTTTGATTCCGAGCTTCGACTCGGCGCCGAGGTTGCGGTCGAAGGATTCACCGTAATTGCCCACCGCCTTGATGAAACGATAGGCCCAATCTTTCGTCAGCCCGAGGGATTCGCCGAAATTGCCTTCAACGCCCAGCAACCGCCGGGCTGTCGGATCGTCGGAATTCATCTTGTCGTCGACATTCTTGGACGTGATTCCGGCTTCCTCTGCGTCGAGCATCGCGAAATTCACCCATTTGACGATGTTGAACCATTGATCGTCGCCTTGCCGCACGGCGGGACTGAACGGCTCCTTGGAAATGATCTCCGGCAGGATGATATTCTGTTCGGGATTGGCGACCTTCAGCCGTTCGATATAGAGCGCCGAGGAATCGGTGGTGAACGCGTCGCATCGCCCGGTATCATAGGCTTTTAATGCCTCGTCGGACGTCGCGAATGTCACCGATTCAAATTGCATCTGATGAGAGTGGAAGAAATCGGCGAGGTTCAATTCGCTTGTCGTGCCCTGCTGCACACAAATCGAGGCGCCGGACAGTTCGAGCGCTGACGAGATATTGAGCTTGTTGTGAATCATGAAGCCCTGGCCGTCGTAATAATTGATGCCGGTGAAAAGAAGTCCCTGCCCCGCTTCGCGCGAAACGGTCCAAGTCGTGTTATGCGCCAACACATCGACCTCGCCGGATTGCACGGCGGTGAAACGATCCTTGGCGGTCAATGAAATAAATTTGACCTTGTTCGGATCGTTGAAGATCGCCGCGGCGATAGCGCGGCAAAAATCGACATCGAGACCGGTCCAATTGCCGCTCGAATCCGGCAGGCCGAATCCGGCAAGGCCCGGATTTGAACCGCAATTGAGATAGCCGCGCTGCTTGACCTGATCGAGCGTCCCGGCCGACGCCACCGAGCAGAAAAGCGCCGCCGCGCCGAGAGAAAGAATGCCGAGTGACAGGCAGGAGAATATTTTACGCAATGTGATCGTGCTCATTTCGGCTCCTGGCTGGGGACGCGGCCGCGGGCGCGCGACTATCAGAACTTTCCGGCGGCCCGGTCAAGCGGCGCGACAAATTGTCAAAACGGCCACGTTGGCGCGAATCTGCGATTTGACGTAAGCCATGGTCCGTAATGTCGGCGTCGATCTGGCGTGTCTTGCTGGCGAGTCCTGCCGGCATCCGGGACATGGCGATCCTTTAATTCTAGGACGAGGGCGATGTCGAAGATGGATGAGCGGCGGCCGTTAAAAGACCGCACCAAACTGGTGCATGCCGGGCGCCACCCTTCAGAGCAGCACGGCTTCATCAATACGCCGATCTATCGTGGCTCGACCGTTCTCTTTCCCACCTATGCGGATCTCGTCACCCGCAACGCCAAATATACTTATGGTACCCATGGATCGCCGACGACCGACGCGCTTGAAACGGCCTGGACGGAAATTACGGGTGCCGCCGGCACGGTGCTCGCGCCCTCGGGTCTCTCCGCCGTCGCGCTTGCAATCCTCACGGCGGTCAAGGCCGGCGACCATATTCTCGTCAGCGATTCCGTTTATCAGCCGACGCGCAATTTCTGCGATCGCTTTCTAAAGCGGATGGGCGTCGAAACAACATTCTACGATCCGTGGCTCGGCGCGAATATCGAGACGCTCGTGAAGCCGAACACGAGTGCGATCTTTCTTGAAACGCCGGGCTCGCAGACTTTTGAAATCCAGGACGTGCCGGCCATCGCCGCCGTCGCAGCGGCAAAAGGCCTCTGCACTATTCTCGATAATACCTGGGCGACGCCGCTGTTTTTCCCGCCGCATCGCTTCGGCATCGATCTCGCGATTGAAGCTGGCACCAAATATCTCTCCGGCCACGCTGACCTTCTGCTCGGACTCGTATCGGTGAACGAGCGCTGGTTGAAGCGCCTTCGTGCCAGCTTCGATTTCTTCGCCAATTGTCCGGGCCCGGAGGATGTCTTTCTCGCATTGCGAGGCCTGCGCACGCTGGAATTGCGCCTTCGCGAAGCTGAACGTCAGGGGCTCAATCTTGCCACATGGCTGGCTGCACGACCGGAAGTCGAACGGGTGTTGCATCCGGCCCTGCCGGATTGTCCGGGCCATGAAATATGGAAACGGGATTTCAAAGGGTCTTCAGGACTGTTCTCCGTATTTCTTAATCCCGTTTCTCAGCCGGCGCTTGCGGCCTTCTTCGACGGGCTTAAACTGTTCGGGATGGGCTATTCGTGGGGCGGCTACGAAAGTCTCGTGATTCCGTTCGATTGCAGCAGCTATCGCACAGCGACGAAATTCAATCCGCCGGGACCGGCCCTGCGCTTCTCGATCGGGCTGGAAGACCCGGAGGATCTGAAGGCCGATCTTGCCGCGGGGTTTGAACGCCTCAACGCCATCGGGTGACAAATCGCGCGGAGGGCGCTGGCGTTGGTTCTGCCATCGTGCTTTAAATCAACAGCTTACAAAGCCCGCGACGCTTTCTGAAGTGTCACTCGCGGCTGGGGTGTATCCGTTTGTCCGACGCGTCTCACGGCCACGACGATCCTGTTCCGCTGCATGGGCTCGAAGGCTCGGATGTTCTGCGCCTGGCGCTCCTGAGCCTGGCCGCGATTATCGCCGTGGCTTTGGCCATCGGGCTTTTCATGGACGCCGGGCGCCAACTTGAGCCGCGCCCGATTCAATCACCCATCGCAGCGGCCGCGCCTGCCGCGCCCGCCGCTCCCGCATCCGTGACGTCGGACGAACCACTTCGGCAGGCGCGCGAATCCGTCGAACGGGAGATCGCCGCAAAGGCCCCGGAATATGCGGTCTTCTTTGACCGGCTGCATGGGGCACTGCCTGCGGAATACGACACAATCGTCAACGGCTTCGCCAGAGAAGCACTCGATGGCAAGGATTTGAGCATCGATGCGCTGCTGTCGCAGGCGGTGCGTGATCTGCGCGTGTCGAATGGCATTCTCGCGGCAAAGGCGGACGGCCCCGCACTCTCGCATATTTTCGACATCCAATTGCGGATGATGCAGGCGCTGGCGGGCACCGACCCGAAACTCTGTGTCGATTTTCTCTACGGTGGCGCGAGCCAAGCGTTCTTCGCCTTTTCTGCCGCGCATCGGCCGCTCGTTGCCGATATGGCCATCGCTGGGCTGGAAGCAATCGGCAGCGGCCGCGCCAATCAGATCGATCGCGACGCGCCGACCGATACCGACTTCAACCAGCTTTCAAGCGCAATGAAATCGCAGGGCGTCAACGATGCGGAAGTCGCCGCCATCCTCGACGGCAAGACGCCGAACCCACCGATTCCCGATGCGCGCATGTGCACAGTCGGCCAGATTTATCTGAAGACTCTCGCCGCTCTGCCGGAGCAATCGCGTCTGCGCATCTATGCGCTCGCCGTGTCGCTGATGGCGCGGTCGTAAAGCGTCCGGCCCGAAGCTCGCTTCATATGACAGCCCAAGAATAGAAAACATCCCGGCTGCACCACCTGAGTTATATGCTATCAAGTACAGGCAAGTAGTCAGTCATGGGGAGTGACCGATGCCAAACGTCTATATTGAGCCGCGCCCGAAGGGCCACAAGGAAGGACACCACATCGAAGATTATGTGGTCGAAGATCATACCGACCACGTGCTGCATACGACCAAGACCCAGCACGAAGCGATCGAGTGGGCCAAGGCGCAGGGCCATCATCCGCTCGTTGCGCGCGTTCGCCACGAGAACGATAAGAAATCGCCAGGCCATTGGCGCTCCGCGTAGCGATCGTTGTCGGCGCGGATGGGAGCATCATCCGCGCTGTTTTTTGGTTATAACGCTATTCGACTAGGGACTTCCCGGTACAGGGCAACTCGTATCGCCTTCTTTGCAGTCGAGATAAGCTTTAAGCGCGGCGGTTCGCTGTTTGGTCGCCCCATCGAGGCACATCGCGTATATCATCGGATAGACGCTACCACCCTCGACGCCCGAGGATGAGAATTTGCATTCCGCGTCACGCAACGTCAGCCAGGCGCGCTGTGCGGCGGTGAGGAGGGCCTTTGCGTCCGCGCGATCTTTTAAGCGTTGAAGAATCTGTTTGTAGACCGCATTTAGTTCAGCGTCGGATTTCTTAAATGACTGGCCCGCACATTCGTCCATCGTTCGCTGATCGGCTGCATTATTACAGTCGTCCGCTCGAACCGGCGCGCATGAAAGTGCAAGAAACGCCAACAGAAGATAGGCTCGCACGCTCATCATCCCCCCTAGTGCCAATCGAGGCGCTACGCCTTCTTCTCCCAGCCGCCGCGTTCGTTCTGCTGCCAATAGGTGATCGGAACACCCTGCTCTTTCAGAATCTTCCATTGTGCGCGGGCGGCGCCAACCTGGTCTGAATCGTTGCCATCGAACAAAAGGATCGCACGCTCGTAAGCGGCATCGGCGGCAAGATGCGCGGCGGCATCGGCGGCATCGATGAACAGCCGCAAACGCGCCCCGTTCGGATTTTCAGCAGCACAGGTCAGATAGACGGGCTGCATATCGGAATCACCATCGCGCGCGCGGCCATGTGCCAGAAAACTCGCATCGGCATAGGTCCAGAGAACCTCATCAATGATGTCGAGCCGTTCCTCGCTCGATGCCTGAACCACCGTGCGCCAGCCGTTGGCGAGCGCACGTTCGAGCAAGGCCGGCAACGCCTGTTCAAGTCGCTGGCTTTGCAGATGATAGAACCAGACTTCCATCAGTCTTTCTGCGAATGCGCGCGGCCTTCGTAATAGTCGCTGACAAGACGTTCGAGCAGCCGCACGCCGAACCCCGAACCCCAGCTCTGGTTGATGTCGTTCGCCGGTGCGTTCATGCCGGTGCCGGCAATGTCGAGATGCGCCCAGGGCGTGCCGTTGACAAAACGCTGGATAAATTGCGCGGCGGTGATCGAGCCGCCGTGACGGCCGCCAGTGTTTTTCATATCGGCGAATTTGGAGTCGATAAGTTTGTCGTAGGAAGGCCCTAGTGGCAGGCGCCAAAGCTTCTCGCCGGTTTCCTTGCCCGCTTCAGTCAATCGCTCGCTCAACGTGTCGTCGTTCGAGAAGAGACCCGCATATTCGTTGCCGAGCGCGACCATTACGGCACCGGTGAGCGTGGCGAGATCGACCATGAACAGCGGCTTGTACTTGTCCTGCACGTACCAAAGAACGTCGGCGAGCACGAGGCGGCCTTCCGCATCGGTGTTGATCACTTCGATCGTCTGGCCGGATAGCGATTTGACGATGTCGCCGGGGCGCTGCGCATCCGGCCCTGGCATGTTCTCGACGATGCCGATGGCGCCGATCGCATCAACCTTCGCTTTGCGCGAAGCAAGCGCGTGCATGAGGCCGACGACGCAGGCAGCGCCAGCCATGTCGCCCTTCATGTCCTCCATGCCGGCGGCGCCCTTGATGGAAATGCCACCGGTATCGAAGGTCACGCCCTTGCCGACGAAGGCGATGGGCTTCGACTTGCCGTCTTTACCTTTGTCGCCGCGCCAGCGCATGATGACGACACGGCTTTCACGTCCCGAGCCCTGGCCGACGCCCAGCAGCGCGCCCATGCCGATTTTGGTCATCGCGGCTTTATCGAGAATGTCGACTTCGACGCCGAGCTTTTCGAGTTCCTTCGCGCGCTTGGCGAATTCCTCGGGGTAGAGAATGTTGGCGGGCTCGTTGACGAGGCTCCGGGCGATGATCACGCCTTCCGCAACCGCAGTACGCCCCTTGGCCTCGCGCTTGGCCGCGGCGGGATCTTCAACGGCAATGGCGAGCGCGACCGGCTCCGTGGATTCGTCATCCTTCTTCTTGGTCTTGTAGAGATCGAATTTGTAATTGCGCAGCGTGGCGCCTTCGGCGAATTCGGCCGCCGCGACCGCGGCATCCTGCGAATTGTGCGGAAGATCGAACACGATGGTCGCATTCGGCGCGTCGCCGATCTTGCCGAGGACGTATCCACCGAGGCCGAGAAAATCCCGCGGCTTGGCCTTGGTCGCGTCTTTGCCCTTGGCTTTCTTGACATCCTCGCTCGCGCCGACGCCGATGACCAGCAACCGGTCAGCCGCCAGGCCGGCAGGCGCCAGAATGTCGAGAGCCGAGGCGTTCTTGCCCTTGAATTTCGCGGCGCCCGCAGCCTTTTTGACCAGCGCCTCACCATCGCTGCCGAGGAGCGCGCCGGTGAGCTTGCCCAAGTTCAAATCTTCGCCAGCGAAGATGACCAGCGTCGCCACGCCTTTGGCTTTTCCGTTCGCTTTCGCCGCACCTGCGGCTGGTACGGCGGTGAGCGGAACAAATTCGATTTTGGCGGCGTGCGACATAGGCTCGTTATCCCCTTGGTATCTTTTGGCGGCTTTGGAAGATCGCGCGATAAAACAGATGCTTAGACGCTTTTCCTGAGCCGGGCGGCATGATGAAGCCTTGCTATGATCGCAAGCCCTAGCACCGGTTGACGTTTCCTCGCCAGTTTTTTCGCGGAAAGTACGGTACGGATGGCCGTGGCCGCGGCGCAACGGGCGCTCGCCATCGACCGTGGACCGCCCTGAAAAAGCCCCGAGCGGCTTGCACCAATGACGCCGACTAGGTAGCCAAATTGGAATAGGATTTCAGGGACCTATTCGCGATTCCGATGGGCCGGGAGGGTCGGCTTGCGCGAAACAGATTCCAACAGCCCGACGGAGAGACGTTCACGCAAAGGTATGGCCACCCGGCCGCGTGTCTGACGTATGTCACTTTAGCAGCCCTCGGATCTGCCTGGATGACAACGTTTTTTCTTCATCGGAACCGCCCGCGTATGTTGTTCGTCGCCAGATTGACCAGCTCTGCAAAAACAAAAGCTGGGCGTATTCATGCGCCGGCACGACCGCGACGCTTATTCTGCTCCCCCGCATTAACGCGCCGGACCGAGTCATGAGCCTGCTCATCTCGACACTCGGGCGTTACCTCACCTGGCGGTTTTTCAAGACGATTGCAGCCGTCTTCCTGGCGATCGTCGGGACGATCTATGTTTTCGACTTCGTCGAACTGCTGCGCCGTGCCAATTCGATACAAGGCGTGACCTCGGGCTATATCGCCTATCTCACCCTGCTCCGCACCCCGGCGGTCGCCGAGCAAATTTTGCCATTCTGCGTCTTGTTCGGGACGATGGCGGCCTTTATCGATCTCACCCGAAAGCTGGAACTGATTGTCGCCCGCTCGGCCGGTGTGTCGGTGTGGCAATTCCTGCTGCCGCCTGTCGCCATCGCCGTGCTCATCGGAGTTTTCTCGGTTATCGCCTTCAATCCGCTATCGGCGCTCATGAAACAGCGCGCCGACGTCATCGAAGCACAGCTTTTCGGCCGCGCCGGTACGGTTCAGGGCGACGGCACGCTCTGGATTCGCCAGAGCGGCATCGACGGCGAGGCGATTTTGCGCGCCCAAAGCGCACTTGAGAGCGGCACGAGGCTGCAATCGGTGATCGCTTATGTCTATGAGCCGGACGGCACGTTCGAGGAGCGGGTACAAGCCGCGAGCGCGACACTTCAGCCGGGCGTCTGGAAGTTACAGAACGCCGAGATTTCGGCGCCGGGACAAGACCCGCGCAAGGTCGGCGTTTATCTTCTGGCGACCGATGTCTCGTCGGGCGATCTCGAGGCGACGTTCTTGACGCCCGACTCGGTGCCCTTCTGGGCGCTGCCACGGATGCGCAACGAAAGCGCCCAGGCCGGACTCGATCCAGCCGGCTTGGACCTGCAATTTCAAACGCTTCTGGCGCGTCCGCTGATGCTCGTCGCGATGGTCCTGATCGCTGGGGCTTTTTCATTAAGATTTTTCAGATTTGGTGGTATCTCGAAGATGGTCGGAGGCGGTATTGCCGCGGGCTTCGTGCTCTATCTCGCGACCAAAGTGGTGTCCGATTTCGGCGAAGCCGGCATCTTGAGCGCGTCTGTTGCCGCATGGTCACCGGCGGGTGGTCGGCAGCATGCTCGGGGGCTTGGCTCTCCTCAATCAGGAGGATGGTTGATGGGGCGGCGTATTTGCCCCACTAACTTTGCCCCGGCCCAGCCGCGAGGGCGCGTGACGACGCGGCACCGGCTCCCGGGCACACGCGCGCTTCTGCTCGCCCTTTTTGCGCTCATTTCCGCGTGTCTCGGCTTCAATCCGCCGACCCCAGCCGCGGCACAAGCTGCCGCGAGCGGCGCCGCCCAAGCGCAGAAACAACCCGATAAAATGTTCGTCGAAGCGGATCAGCTTGTCTACGACAAGGACAAGAACACAGTGTCCGCCGTCGGCAACGCCCGGATCTATTATCAGGGGCGCACACTCGAAGCCGACAAAGTTATCTACGATCGCAATTCCGGCCGCGTCTATGCGACGGGCCACGCCAAGATGATCAACAAAGACGGCAACATCATCTACGGCGACGTCATCAACATGACGAAGGACTTCCGCGACGGCTTCGTCGAAAGTCTGCGCTCGACGACGACGGCTAAGACCTACTTCAGCGCGCCGCATGCCGAGATCACCCAGGGTGCCATCTCGGTTTACAACAAGGGCACCTACACGGCCTGCGCCGCCTGCGCCGACAATCCCTTGAAGCCGCCGTTGTGGCGCGTGCGTGCCAAGCGCATCGTCCACAACAATGACGAGCATATGGTCTATTACACCGACGCTTGGCTTGAATTCCTGGGCCTGCCCCTCGCCTACATCCCGGTGTTCTCGTCGCCCGATCCGACCGTCACGCGCAAGTCCGGCATCCTGATGCCGCAATCCATCAGCAGTTCGGTGCTTGGCTTTGGCGTGCAAGTGCCGGTCTTCTGGGCGATGGCGCCGAATTACGACCTGACTTGGACACCGACCTATTTCGCCAACGAAGGCTTTTATAACGACTTCGAATGGCGGCATCGGTTGGCGAACGGAAACTATTTTATCCGCGCAAACGGCATCTTCCAGACGAATCCCGATCTGTTTCCGGAATCACCCTATGGCGCAGGAGGCCACACGTTCCGCGGCTCTCTCCAAAGCCGCGGCGAATTTCTAATCGATCCATTCTGGAAATACGGCTGGGACGTCACGGCCCTCAGCGACAAATGGTATTTGTGGGACTATGCCTTCGCTGGCGAGGGCGCCTCATATTACGAGAGCGAGGCCGTCTCGCAGGCCTATCTGACGGGTCAGGGCAAGGACACCTATTTCGACCTGCGCGGTTTCCATTTCGAAGGGCTCGACGCGCGCGATATCCAGAGATCGCAGCCAGACGCGATCGTGCTCGATTACAACCGACTCTTTGCACTTGATCCGGCAAAGACCCACAACATCGGCGGCGAAGTTCAAGCGGACTTCAATTTCACAACCCTGAATCAGCAAATCGCCAACTATTCTCCTGTTGGGGGCCCGGGTTTCGATCCGCAGACGCAATTATTTGAACCTGCGACGGGACTCTACGAATTCTGCCAAAACTACAAACCCGGCACACAGGTCGGCGATTGTCTTCTGCGCGGCATTGGGGGCCAGCAGACTCGCGCGACGGCCGACGTTTCCTGGCAGCGCAAATTCGTCGACCCGATCGGCGAAGTGTGGACGCCCTTCGCCTTTGCCCGGGTGAACGGCGAGTGGCTTGACCTCAACACCAGCAATGGTTTCACTACCAGCATTCCGGGCGGCAACAGTTTCACCTTCTTGAATTCCAACCAGACAAGCCTCATCGGTGACGCTGGCGGTGCCCAGGGCTATGTCATGCCCGGCGTCGGTCTCGAATATCGCTATCCAATCCTCGTCAACACGCAGTTTGGCTCCCTCGTCGCCGAACCGATCGGCCAGATCATTGTGCGGCCAAACAATTTGGTCGGCTCCAATTCGCTCGTGAATATGGACGCACAGAGCCTGGTGTTCGATGAGACCAATCTGTTCGCGTGGGACAAATATTCCGGCTATGACCAGTTCGAGACCGGCACGCGCGCGAATTACGGTGGCCAGGCAACGTTCAACCTGAAGAACGGCGGCTATGTCAATTTCATCGCCGGTCAGTCCTATCAGGTGGCTGGCCCCAACGGATTTGATCAGCCGAGCGCCGTGAACAACGGACTCGCGTCCGGCCTTCAGAACAGGGCGTCGGATTATGTCAGCGCGCTCACCGTCGCGCCGATTCCTTTCCTGAACTTCACCGCGAAGGGAATGTTCAATACGCAGACCTTTGAGCCGGACCGTCTCGATATTGCCTCGGACTTCAACCTGGGTGCCTGGACGGGCGGCGTCGATTTCGCCAATTATCAGGCGCAACCGATCCTCGGCTATTACGTGCCGCGCGAAGGCCTGAGCTTGAATTCACGTTACCAGCTCACGCCGCATTATTTCATCCAGGGCAACGTGACCTTCGACATGAGCCGGCAATTTTATCCGACCAGTTTGACCGGGAACATTAACCAGGGTCCTTGGACGGTCGCTTCGGAAGGGCTCGGCGCTGGCTACACCGATGAGTGTACGACACTGCTTTTGAATTACAGCGATATCTACCAGGACATCGGGACGGGGAGCTTAGTCCATAATCAGATTTTCATGGTACAGCTTCAGCTGCGCACGCTGGGCGATGCAAAGTATAGCTCCACGACTTATGCCAATGGCGCGCAACCGCTTGATGGGGTCAGATAATTGCCGTTTTGCGTTGCTCAAATCATGATTCGTAAAATCACTTTGCCGCGGAACCAGAGGCCAGGGAGTAAGGCCCCGATGTCTACTTGCATCAGCTCGAATGGGGCTTTTTTGAAGATTTTGGCAAGTTGGGGCGCGACGGCGGTGATCGCCGCCGGTTGCTTTTTTTACGCGCCCCATGCGCATGCGCAGGCCATCATCGCGACCGTGAACGGCGCGCCGATCACAAACTGGGACGTGACCGAGCGTGAAAAGCTGTTGCGCGCGATGCGTATGCCGGCCTCATACGACGACGCCCTCAACTCCATGATCGACGATCAGTTGAAGCTCGGCGAAACCGATAAATTCAAGATCAAAGCGACAGACAGCGAGATCGGCCAACAGATCGGCCTCGAGGCTAGTTTGATGAATATGGCGCCGGCTGCGCTTATGGGCGCCATTCAGCGCGCCGGTGTTTCGACACAGCACATCAAGGATCACTTCTCCGCCGACTTCGAATTCAATCTCATGGTGCAGGCCTATAACAAAGGCGTTGACGCCAGTGAGAGCGCCATCCGCGCCGAAATGGCCAAGGATGGCGGCAAGTCTGCGGTGGGAATCGATTACAAATTGCACCAGGTGATATTCACCCTGCATGGCGGCAACATCTTCGCGGAAACGCAACAGAAAATCCAAGCTGCCAACGCGTTGCGAGAGCGCTTCACGAGCTGTTCCGAAGGTTTGCCGCTGGCGCGCAATATGGATGACGTTGCCGTCAAGGATGAGATCATTCGCAACTCCTTGCAGATCAGCGATCAGCTCAAAGACATATTGGATAAGACCCCCATCGGCCACCTCACGTCGCCCGAGCGCACGTCGGATGGCGTCGAAATGATCGCCGTCTGCAGCAAGGGCGTCTCGAACGACGATACCGCCGTGCGCAAAGCGATTTCCGAACGCCTGCTCAGCGCCGAGATGCGCTCGGATGCCGCGCGGCGGCTGGCGGAGTTGCGATCCTACGCCGTCATCGTCAAGCATTGATGGGCTCACGCCCCATCGCGCTCACCCGCGGCGATCCATCAGGCATCGGCCCGGAACTCGCGTTGAAGGCTTGGGCGGCAATCCACGCCGATCCCGGAGCGCCGGCCTTTTTCGTCATTGCCGACCCCGATCATCTTGCGGGCCTTGCCCGGCGTTTGCACCTCAATGTCCCGGTTAAGGCAACGACACCGCACGAAGCGCCGGCGGTATTTACACACGCACTGCCGGTCGTTGGTCCTGCGCGCCCTGTGAAGGGTGCTTTGGGCTCGCCTGATCTGGTCGATGCGCCGGGGACGATCGAATCGATCGAAGCCGGCATTAAATTCGTCCATGACGGCATCGCCGATGCCGTCGTGACCAATCCGATCGCCAAGGAAGTTTTGCAGCGTGCCGGATTCGCGCATCCGGGGCATACGGAATTCCTCGGCGAATTGGCCACCCGTTTCTATGGCCTTGAAGCGCGCCCCGTGATGCTGCTCTGGTCGCCCTGGGTCGCCGTGGTGCCCGCGACAATCCATGTGCCGCTCGCAAACGTGCCGAAGCTTGTCACGCGCGAACTGCTGATCGAGACGGCAAAGATCGTCGACACTGACTTCAAACGCCGTTTTGGCGTCGTCGCGCCGCGTCTCGCTTTCGCCGGGCTTAACCCGCATGCTGGCGAAGCGGGCCACATTGGCCATGAGGAGATCGACATCATCGCTCCGGCGATTGCCGAATTGCGCGAAGCCGGGATCGACGCCAAAGGACCCTACCCCCGCCGACAACCTTGTTCCATGCCGCGGCACGCGAGAAATACGACGTCGCCATCTGCATGTACCACGATCAGGCACTGATCCCGATCAAGACACTCGCCTTCGACAGCGCCGTCAACGTGACGCTTGGCCTGCCCTTCGTGCGCACGTCGCCGGATCATGGGACTGCGTTCGATATCGCCACCGAAGGCAAAGCCGATCCGACGAGTCTCATTGCCGCTCTGCGGCTCGCGGCGGAACTCGCAAAGTCGCAGGCGTGAAAGATTCTCTCCCGCCATTGCGAGAGGTGGTCGCCGCGCATGGCCTCGACGCAAAGAAAAATCTCGGCCAGAATTTTCTTTTCGATCTCAACCTCACGGCGCGTATCGCCCGCGCCGCCGGGCCGCTCGCGGCTGCAACGATTATCGAGATCGGCCCCGGCCCGGGCGGTCTCACCCGGGCGCTTCTTGCGGAAGGTGCCAAACGCGTCATTGCGATTGAGCGCGACGCGCGCTGCCTCCCGGCCCTGGCGGAGATCGCGGCCCATTATCCTGGCCGCCTCGATGTGATCGAAGGCGATGCATTGGAAACCGATGTCGCGACTCTCGTTGGCGAGGCGCGTCCGGCGCGGATTTGCGCCAATCTTCCTTACAATATCGCGACCGCGCTTTTGACCCGCTGGCTTGAAACGCCTCATTGGCCGCCGGTCTTCGACCGTTTCGTGCTGATGTTCCAGAAGGAAGTCGCACAGCGTATCGTCGCGACGCCGCGCGAACGTGCCGATTACGGCCGTCTCGCGATCCTCGCCAATTGGCGTTGCGCGACGCGGATTCTGTTCGACGTCCCGGCCGCGGCCTTCACGCCGGCGCCAAAGGTCACATCCGCAATCGTCGAGCTTGTGCCGCGCGCGGCGCCATTAGCTTGCGATGGCAAATTGCTCAGCGCAGTCACGCAGGCTGCATTCGGCCAGCGTCGTAAGATGCTGCGGCAAAGTCTGAAAGGTCTTGGCGTCGATCCAATCGATCTGCTTGAGCGCGCCGGGATCCAGCCAACGAAACGTGCCGAGGAGATCGACGTCGCGGGATTTGTCGCGCTGGCAAATGTGTTGCAGGAGACGCGCGGCGCTGCGACGTGACGCTTACTTTTCGCCGAGGAGCTTTTCGACGAAAGCCTCGAGCCCCGGCTGCTGCCGGCTCGCCTTGCGCCGTTCCGCCGTCAGAATCGCCACGAGATCCTCGAAGGTCTTTTGCAGATCGTCGTTGATCAGCACGTAATCATAAAGCGTCCAGCGGCTGATTTCGTTCTCGGCATTGGCGAGCCGCCCAGCGATGGCTTCGTCTGTATCTTCGGCGCGCCGCTCCAGTCGCGCCTTCAACTCGCGCATCGACGGCGGCAGGATGAAGATGGTGACGACATCCTCGCCTGCCTTGGCTTTGACCTGTTGCGTGCCCTGATAATCAATATCGAAAAGCACGTCGCGGCCTTGCGCCAAAGTGCGCTCGACGGTCTCGCGCGGCGTGCCATAGCAATTGCCCGTGGACTTCGGCCCATTCCAGCAATTCTCCCTCGTCGCGGAGCTGTTCGAAGCGCTTACGCGTGATGAACGTATAATGGATGCCGTCGACCTCGCTCGAACGGCGCGGCCGCGTCGTCACCGAAATCGACAGCGTAAGATCGAGCTCTTTCTTTTGCAGCAGCATGCGCGTGAGGCTGGTCTTTCCGGCGCCGGAGGGCGACGAGAGGATCAGCATGAGACCACGCCGCTTCAGGCTATTGTCTTGATGCGCTGCAATGGCCACGAGATTCTCTATTCGATATTTTGGATCTGCTCGCGGAATTGCTCGATCTCGACGCGCAATTCAAGTCCGATCGCCGTCAAGCTCGCATCATTCGACTTGGCGCACAGGGTATTTCGCCTCACGGGCGAGTTCCTGAGCCAGAAAATCGAGCCGCCGTCCGACCGGGCCGCCCTTCGCCAGAAGTTCGGCGCAAGCGGCGATATGGGCTTCGAGCCGATCGAGTTCTTCCCGCACGTCGGCCTTGGCCGCGAGCAGCAAGGCCTCCTGATAGAGCCGATTCTCGTCAAGCTTGCTTTGTCCGGTGATGAGCGCAATCGAATCCGCCAGCCGCGCACGCACTGCCTCGGGTTTTGCGCGCCGGACAATCTTCCGCTGCTTGCCGGAGCAGTGTGAGCCGGCTGAGCCGTTGGCTGAGAATTTGGCTTAGGGCAGCGCCTTCTGTGCCACGCATGGCGAGGAGAGCGGCAAGCCCCTCGGAAAGCCCCGCCAGCGCCGCGCTGCGAACCTTGCGCCAGGTCCGTCTCCTCGTCACCTGTATCGCGGATTTCGACAACGCCACGCCACGCCGAGCAAACCGTCGATCGACGCCGACGCAGCGCGGCGCTGTGCTCAATATGCGAGACAGCCTCGACCAGCCGCCGCAAAAGCGGTTCGTTGAGATGAACCTCGGGCATTGCGGCCTCGCGCTGCGCCGATAGCGTCGCGTAGCAGGTGCCGCGGGTGAGCTTGCCCGACAGCAGGGCGCGCGCTTCGATCTCGATGGCATCGAAGCCCGGCGGCAGCCGCAAGCGCAAGTCGAGGCCCTTGGCATTGACCGACTTCAATTCCCACGCCCAGCGAAAATTCGCGGTGGCGCTGGAGACCCGCGCGAAGCCGGTCATGCTGGCGATAGTCAATGGAGCTCGTTTTCTCTGAGGTTACGGCTGCTTGAGTTGCGAAGCCGACGGCACCGTCTTGGCATAATTCAAATCGTAGGTCGTATTGCGCAAAGGATCGAGCGGCGTGCCCTCGGAGGCATCGATAATGTGCGGATGGGCCGGCGGTTGGCGTCCGTTCGGTGCTGGCCCGACCGCCGCATCGGCGAAGGCTTGCGGATCGGCCGGCGCAACGGAGGCGGAACTATCGACCGGCCCATCGAGCAGTTTTTTCGCGCTCGCCGGTTGATCCATTCCACGCACGGTAATGCCGAGATCATCGAGGCTCGGGCCGTAGCCCGGCGCCGGCTTTTCGGCAGCCTGCGTCGAAACGGCGTCGGCGACGACGGGATCGGCGGCCGTCGTCGCGGCAGCCGCTTCGTGCGGCAAGGCCGGCGCAACCTGCGCGATCGCCGCGGCGGTCGCGCCCATGCCGAGACTCGACGCATAGGAACTCACGCCGCTCTGGTCCGCCGCGCTGAACGACGTCGGCAACGCGCCATAGACAGACGAGTCATTATCACTGCGCTGGCCATGATCAGGCGGCACATATTTATCGACATCCGAGTCCGACCCGGCTTTGTCTTTCGCGTCTTTCCGAATCTGCCGCCAGCGCGCGACGTTGCGGTTGTGCTCATCGAGCGAAGCGGCGAACACATGGCCGCCTGTGCCATCGGCGACGAAATAAAGATCGCTCGTGCGCGATGGATTGGCGACGGCTTCAAGCGCGGCACGACCAGGATTGGCAATCGGCCCTGGCGGCAGGCCTTCGATCACATAAGTGTTGTAGGGCGATGCTTGCTCGACATCCGCATGGGTCAGCGGCCGGCCGAGCGAGCCGCGGCCTGCCATGATCCCGTAAACGATCGTCGGATCGGATTGCAGCCGCATATGTTTGTGGAGACGGTTGAGGAAGACAGAAGCGACATGCGGCCGCTCATCAGCCTTGCCGGTTTCCTTTTCGACGATCGAGGCGAGTGTCACCATTTCATACGGCGACGTCAGCAGCAGATCCGGCGAACGATTCGCCCAGATTTCGGCGACGAGTTTTCTGTCGTCCTCCTGCATCAGCCGGATCAGATCGGCCCGCGGCATACCGCGCGCAATTTTGTAGGTCTCCGGCAGAAGACTGCCTTCCGGCGGGATTTCGCGAATATCGCCCATCAGGAGATCGTTCGCGCGCAGCTTGTCGACGACTTGCTGGCTGGTCAGCCCTTCCGGAATCGTCACCGGGTGGAGGATCTGGCGGCCGGACACCAGCGTATCCATTACCTCGCGCATGCTGGCGTTGTGATGGATGAGATATTCGCCCGCCTTCACCTTCGACCGGTCGCCCTCAACGACGAGCGCGATGTTGAAGAGCAGCGGACCGTCGATCATCCCCTCTTCCTGAAGCTGGGCGACGATATCGGCGACGTCCGTGCCCGGCTGGATATAGAGGACCTTATCGGTGGGCAGCGGGCCCGGCTGCTGCAAGCGATGCGCGCCCCAGACGACGCCAAACAATGCGCCGAAAGCGACAAGAAGGAGAAAGGACAGGAAGCCGGACATGGCCGACAATGTTGGCCGGCGTTTGTGCGGGGACGGCGGCGGCGGCGGCGTCTCCGGCTGTAGCGCCTCGTTCGGACTTTGGAGCTTCGGACGGCGGCCGAAGAACCGCGCCGGCGGTTCCCCGTCGTCGGCCCCCTGGCGCGTCAATGCGCCTCCGTCATTTTGCGGCGAGCCTGCCATCGAACCTTATCCATGTGCTGGGCGCATCAGTCTTACACGAAATACGGCCACAGCGGCAAACAACCCGCGCCGGAGAGCGCCCCACCAAACTGGGACAATTCCAGCTATTTGCGGAGGAAATTTGGCTTGGACTTTACGCGACCGCCTTCAGGATCAAGCTGGCATTGGTGCCGCCGAAGCCGAAGGAGTTCGAGAGCGCGAATTCCACCTCACGCTTGCGCGCCTTATGCGGCACGAGGTCAATCGACGTTGTCACCGAAGGATTGTCGAGGTTGAGGGTCGGCGGCACGATCTGATCGCGGATCGCCAAAGTGCAGAAAATCGCCTCGACCGCACCCGCCGCGCCAAGCAGATGTCCGATCGCCGATTTGGTCGATGACATCGATAAAGAACTCATCCCCTGGCTGTTGCCGAGGAGCTTATGGACGGCCGTAAGCTCCGCCTCGTCGCCCAGAGGCGTCGAAGTGCCGTGGGCGTTGATATAATCGATATCCTGCGCGGTGATGCCGGCGCGCTTCACGGCCCCGCGCATCGAGCGGAGCGCGCCGTCGCCGGTCGGATCGGGCGCGGTGATGTGATAGGCGTCGCCGGAAAGACCGTAACCGACGACTTCGGCATAGATTTTCGCGCCGCGCGCCTTCGCGCCCTCATAAGATTCGAGCACGACGCAGCCGGCGCCGTCCCCCATGACGAAACCGTCGCGATCCCTGTCATAGGGCCGCGACGCCTGCTTCGGCCTGTCATTGAAATTGGTCGAAAGCGCCTTGCAGGCGGAAAAGCCGGCGATACCGATGCGGTTAATCGCCGATTCGGCCCCGCCCGCCACCATGACATCGGCGTCTTCGAGCGCGATCATTCGCGCCGCATCGCCAATCGCGTGCGCGCCGGTCGAACAGGCGGTGACGACGGCATGGTTCGGCCCTTTCAGGCCGTGCATGATCGAGACATAGCCGCTGACGAGATTGATCAGGCGGCCAGAAATAAAGAACGGCGAGACGCGCCGCGGGCCTTTTTCGTGCAGCGTGATTGCCGTCTCCGCGATGCCGCCGAGACCGCCAATACCGGAGCCGATGAGAACGCCGGTCCGCTCGCGCTCTTCTTCGGTCTGGGGTTTCCAGCCTGCGTCGGCCAAAGCCTGGGTGGCCGCCGCAACACCATAGATGATGTAATCGTCGACCTTGCGCTGGTCCTTCGGATCCATCCATTGATCTGGATTGAAGGTCGCGTTGCTGCCATCGCCACGCGGCACCTGCATGGCGATCTTGCAGGGCAGATCGGAGGTTTCGAAGCCCTGAATCAGGCGGGCACCGCTCTGTGCGCCGATCAGGCGCTCCCACGATGCTTCAACGCCGTTGGCCAACGGCGAGACCATTCCAAGACCAGTTATTACCACTCTGCGCATCGCAGATCGTCCACTCCTCCGGGCGCTCTGCCCGCGTGGTTTCTATTCCACCGCCGTGCCAGATTGGCAAATCGCAATCGGCACGGGGAAAATTGGGGAAAATGCCGCCGGAACCATCATATCGCGCGGCGGCGCCGCTCAGATCAGCTTGCAGCCGTTGCCTTGTCGAGGAAGCGAACCGCATCGCCGACGGTGACAATGGATTCAGCCGCATCATCCGGAATTTCGACGCCGAATTCTTCTTCGAAAGCCATCACGAGTTCAACGGTATCGAGCGAGTCCGCCCCCAGATCCTCAATGAAATTCGCGTCGTCGGTGACCTTGTCGGCGTCCACGCCGAGATGTTCGATGACAATCTTTTTCACGCGCTCGGCAACATCGCTCATTCGTTTAACCCTTCGTCCTTAATCTTTAAGTGGGTGCCAGCCGTTATCAAAAATACATCTTAAATCAAGCCCCCCGAAGGCTGACGCCCTCATTGCCTGATCACGTTTCTCGAAAACTGCGGCAGATTTCCTAAGCTTTTTTCCGGTCCCACAGAAAGATGAGAGGACCGTCCGTAAGCAGATATTCGGTTGGTAACATACTTCATTCGTATTGGCGAGGGCCGGACCCTGGCCGCCGCGAACCGACATAACAACCTCAAATCATTGCCATTCCACCGTTTACGTGGAGCGTTTCCCCGGTCACATACGCAGCCTCCGAACTCGCCAGATAAACGACTGCACCGGCAATTTCCGCCGCCGAGCCGAGCCGGCCTGTCGGCACCGTCGAAAGAATGGCCGACTTCTGCGCATCGGTCAGAACATCGGTCATCGGGCTTTCGATGAAACCCGGCGCAACGCAATTCACTGTCACACCGCGCGCGGCCACTTCGCGGGCAAGGCTCTTCGACAGGCCGATCATTCCGGCTTTCGAGGCGGCATAATTGGCCTGCCCCGAATTGCCGGTGACGCCGACGACCGAGGTAATACTGATGATGCGGCCGCAACGGCGCTTCAGCATCGGCTTCAAAGCCGCGCGCGCGAGCCGGAACGTCGCGGTTAAATTCACCGCCAGCACGTTGTCCCAATCGGCATCTTTCATACGCATCATGAGTCCGTCGCGCGTCAGGCCAGCATTATTGACGAGCACATCGATACCACCCATCGCCGCTTCCGCTTCGGGCACCAATTGCTCGACGGCGGCTGGATCGGCGAGGTTGCATGGCACGACGTAAACGCGCTCCTTCAATTCGGCCGCCAAAGTCTGGAGCGCCTCTTCGCGGGTGCCGGTGAGCGTGACCGTCGCACCCTGATGGTGCAAGGCGCGCGCGATGGCGGAGCCAAGACCGCCGCTGGCGCCGGTGACGAGGGCCATACGGCCGGAAAGGTCAAACATGAGCGGCCCTCAGACTTTCATACGCAAGAAGACGGAAACGCGGCGATCTCGTCGGGTGTGCCGACCGCGAAACCCTGCGCGTCGGCGACAATCCGTTTCAAAAGGCCGGTGAGAACTTTGCCCGAGCCAAGCTCGATGAACGTATCGACACCATGCGCGGCCATATAGGCGACGCTCTCGCGCCAGCGCACCGTGCCCGTGACCTGCGCCACGAGACGCTGGCGAATGTCTTCGGGGTCCTCGATGGCCGCCGCGAGCACATTGGCAACGAGCGGCACCTTCGGCCGCCTGATCTCAACCTCGGCCAGCGCCACAGCCATTGCGTCGGCAGCAGGCTGCATCAAAGGACAATGGAAGGGCGCTGATACGGCAAGAGGGACGGCGCGGCGTACGCCCTTGCCCTTAGCAATTTCGATTGCCGCATCGACGGCGACTTTAGTGCCGGAAATAACGACCTGGCCACCGCCATTGTCATTTGCCACAGCACAGACTTCGCCGGTTTGTTCCGCCGCGGCTTTCGCCACCTCAATCGCCCCGTCGAGATCGAGACCGATCAGAGCCGCCATCGCGCCAACGCCAACCGGAACGGCCTGCTGCATGGCCTCGCCACGCCGCCGCAGCAATCGCGCGGCATCAGGAATCGAAAACGAACCGGCGGCCGCGAGCGCAGAATATTCGCCAAGCGAATGGCCGGCGACAAACGCCGCATCGCGGCCAAGATCGAGTTCCGCTTCCGCCTCAAGCACGCGTAAAACCGCGAGGCTCGTGGCCATCAGCGCGGGTTGCGCGTTCGCGGTCAAAGTCAGTTCGGCCTCCGGCCCTTCGAACATCAATGCCGAGAGCTTTTGATGCAGGGCCTCATCGACTTCCGCAAAAACCTGCCGTGCCGGCGCATAAGCTTCGGCGAGCGCTTTGCCCATGCCGACGGCCTGCGAACCCTGACCCGGAAATACAAATGCTTTCGCCATACGCGCGCTTCCGCTCTATTACTCTGGCTGTTCTCGGCGCTGCCGACTGACACCGGTTAACGGGCAAGTCAAGTTTCTGGTGACGGCGCGGCGCCCGGTGGAATTTCTATTGCCTCCGCGATGCAGCACGCCATGATGCCGAATCTGCGATCGATCATAGGCGGAGCGAACCTCAATATGGACATTCCAGGCAAAGCCTGTGGCACCTGCAGTATGTGCTGTAAAATACTTGAGATCGAAGAATTGACGAAGCCGGCGGGCCCTTATTGCCCGAATTGCAAGCTCGGCGACGGCTGCGGCATCTATCATTCGCGTCCAGATGTTTGCCGCGACTATGAGTGCCTGTGGAAGACCGATCGCACCCTTAGCCCGCAGCTGCGTCCGGATCGCAGCGGCACGATCCTCATGGAGGATGCGGATTCCGAACAATATCAGGCTGTTTGCGACCCCGATAAACCTCTCGCCTGGCGCAACAATCCGCTGATCTTCAAACATCTCGTCGCCGTCGCCAAGTCCGGACGCACCGTCGTCGCCAAGGCGGGCGTGAAGGCCTGGCGGATTCGCGCCAGTGGCGAATGGGGGCCGAGCGCTTAAGCACGAGCATGGCTGCACGCTCGCGGATTGCACCTTCGTACGACCTCGACTTCATGATGCATTCATTTACGGGATGAAATTGTCCGCCTCCCAATCAGTGGCAAACGAAAGCCATTCAGTGAGGAGGGTTTAATGAAAAAAATTTCCATGCTCGTGCTTTGTGCTGCCCTCGCCGGCTTTGGCGCGTCGCCGGTTCTCGCGCAAAGCGCCGGCACGTCGTCGTCGACGGCGGCGAAACCGGCACATACCGCTAAATCGCTCGAATGCTCGAAAGAGGCTGACGCCAAGGGCCTGCACGGCAAGGCGCGCAAGAAATTCCGCTCGGCCTGCAAGCACGGCAAATAATTCTGCCGGGCGGCGGCTCCGCGCCGCCGCCTATCGGCGCATCGTGCTATCGACGATCACTTCGCCGAAGGCATGTACGGTAACGGCTGGGCCGATATCCGGCTTGAATTTCCGCGGCGTCGAGGCGGGACTCTGATTTTCCGACCGGATCACCCTGGCGAGCCCATTGGCTGGCGGCGCGAGCGATGCGTCATAAGATTTCAAGCCGGACAGACCGTAGCCATTGCCGCTCTGCGCCAAAGCCGGAGCGGCGGCCGCACTTGCGCCGAGATAAGCGCCGAAAGCCAATCTGAGGATTTTGCCGGTCGCACAAAGCATGCGCCAACATAGCAACCCGCTGGAGGGCCGCCTATAGAATCGGCATCGCCCCGGGCGCAAGATTTCTTGATTTCGCCGCCGTTCTGCGTATAAAGCCCCCTTCCCGCGGGCATATGGCTCGCGGACAGCGGTCTCGGCCGGGGGCTGAACGGAAGGCGTGTCGCGCCTCATCCCAGAAAGTTGCAAGACTTTTTGGACCAGATGATGCGGAAACGATACGCAGAATTTCTCGAAAATTCGTCTTCCAGTGTCTCCGCCTTCGTTCGTTCGAGCCTTTCCGGGGCTCGAAGGGCTCTGCGCCGGCCGCGCAACAGAAAGGCAAGATCATGGCTCTTTACGAGCATGTATTTCTTGCTCGTCAGGATGCTTCCGCCCAGCAGGTGGAAGCTTTGACCGAGCAATTCAAAGGCGTCATCGAGGCGCACGGCGGCAAGATCGAGAAGACCGAATATTGGGGCGTCAAATCCGTCGCCTATCGGATCAAGAAGAACCGCAAAGCGCATTTCACGCTGCTGAACATTGAGGCGCCGGCCGCCGCTCTGACCGAGGTCGAGCGCCAGGAAAGCCTCAACGAAGACGTGCTGCGCTTCCTGACCGTCCGCGTCGACGAACTTGAGGCCGGCCCGTCGGCCATGCTGCGCAAGCGCGACGACGACGATCGTGGTGACCGCGGCGATCGCGGCCGTGGTCCTCGCCCGGATCGTGGCGATCGTGGTGATAGAGGCCCGCGCCGTCCGCGCGACGAGGCCGGTGTGGACGAAGGAGCTTTTTGATGGCAACGACCGCAGCATCACCGGCCCGGCGCCCCTTCTTCCGCCGTCGCAAGACCTGCCCGTTCTCCGGCCCCAATGCGCCGAAGATCGACTACAAGGATACGCGGCTCCTTTCGCGCTATATTTCCGAGCGCGGCAAGATCGTGCCTTCGCGCATCACGGCGGTTTCCGCCAAGAAGCAGCGCGAGCTGGCGAAGGCGATCAAGCGGTCCCGGTTCCTTGGGCTTCTGCCTTACGTGATCCGGTAATTCTTTCGTTTTGACGTGTTTTCTTCTTGCGAACCGGGTAACCACTTCGCTCGAAAACACTTCAATATTCGACGCATAAAGCCGCCGGCACAGCCCGGCGGCTCGGCTGGGAGAACTCTCCCTAACCGCGAAGGCGGGACAGCTCGGCGATGGTCAACAAGCAAAAACAAAAGCAAGCATCCGATGTTCGCGGTGCGGTCGCCTTCGGCAGCGGCCTCGCCGCGACGCTGCTTTTGCTCGCGGCCTTCCAGGGCTCCGTGCCCGCTTTGCTGCTCGCCTATCTCTCGCCACTGCCGCTGATGATCGCGACGATCGGCTTCGGCCATGTCACCGGCCTTGGCGCGGTGCTCGCCGGCTTTATCACGCTCGTCGCTTTGCTCGTCGCCGCCAATCCTCAGGATGTGAGCGTCGCCACGTTCGCGGGAGCCGGCGTCAATGGCATCCTCTTTCTTATTTGCGAGGGGCTGCCGTCGTGGTGGCTGGCGCGGGTCGCGAGCGTCTCGCGCAGCATGCCGATCCTGCCGTTTCTGCCGGAACCGCCGCCCGATACGGTCGAGGAAGGTTCGCGGCTGAGCCTGGTCATCGTGACCGCGGCGGCCTTCGCATTTCTTGTCGTCGGTGGAACGCTCGCCACGATGGTCCTCGGACACGAGGATTTCGCCGCCTTGGTCGACAAAGTGGCTGCAAATATCCGCCCGGTCTTGAAACAGGAAGCCGGCGCGGATTTGCTGCATGCCAACGCGATCGATAGTTTCGCCCGTTTCCTCGCGACGGCGCTCCCGGCCATCGCCGCCAGCGTGATCTTCGTGATCTATCTGGTCAATCTCTGGCTCGCCGGGCGCGTTGCGCAAATCTCGCAACGTCTGCAAGTCCCGTGGCCGAATGTCGCCCGCGAATTTCGCGTCCCGCGCCTGCTCGCGCTCGTATTCGTCGCCGCGGCCGGGCTGATCTTTGCCGGCGGTGCAATCGGCCTCGTCGCCAGCCTCGCAGCGAGCGTGCTTGGCGTTGCCTTTGCGCTGCAGGGCCTCGCCGTCATCCATGTGGTGACGCTCGGCCTGCGGCTGCGCAACAATCTGCTCTTTCTCGTCTACCTGTTTGTGGTGCCGCTCATGCCGTGGTCTTTGGCACCCTTCACCCTGCTTGGCCTGCTCGAGGCCGGCTTTTCGCTGCGCGACCGGAAAGATTCGGTCGCCATTTCCCCCAAGATGAACTGAAGGAATTTTCTTATGGACGTTATCCTGCTGCAACGTGTCGCCAAATTAGGCCAGATGGGCGAAACGGTTCGCGTGAAGAATGGCTATGCGCGCAATTTCCTTTTGCCGACCGGCAAGGCGCTGCGCGCCACGGAAGCGAACAAGAAGCGCTTCCAGGATCAAAAGGCCGATCTCGAAGCCCGCAACCTGCACGAAAAGGGCGAGGCGAGCTCCGTCGCCGAGAAGCTCAACGGCCAGAGCTTCATCATCGTCCGCCAGGCGGGCGAGACAGGCCAGCTTTACGGTTCGGTCTCCGCCCGCGACGTTGCCGATGCGGTCAGCGCTGGTGGCTTCAAGGTCTCGCGTGAGCAGATCGAACTCGTCGCGCCGATGAAGACGCTTGGCCTGCATACGGTCCCCGTCCATCTGCATCCGGAAGTCGAGGCGAAGGTCACGATCAACGTCGCCCGTTCGCCGGAAGAGGCAGAGCGCCAAGCCAAGGGCGAAGCGATCAACGTCGTCGAGGAAACCACGATCCAGGATCTCGGCCTCGAAGTCGGCGCGGCCTTGGCCGAAGCTGGCGGCGACGAAGACTAAGCCGCACTCACGGCGTTGCCCGCGTCATGCCATTGCCCGGCACTCGGGTCTGCCTTCGGCAGCCCGAGCACACTCTTGTGCCGGGCATCCACGCCCTGCAGAACTTATAAATTCTACGTGGATGGCCGGGACAAGCCCGGCCATGATGGCGCTCTTGCAAATCCGTGCGACGGATCAATGGGATCGGAAAGTCCAGCGCCGTGCAGGCCACGACCGTAGAATCTTTTCGTTTTGTGGATTGCGGGACGCGCCCCTCGGCTGGTTGAATTTGATTCCAATCTGAGCGGAGCGCGTGCCAAAAAGGCGGCTTCCGAATTTCTCGCGACAGTGATTCGCTAAGATAATCATGGCCGCCAATTCATCGACTGCTCTCGCCACCACCCAAAGCAATGATCCCGCCTATCGGGTGCCGCCGCATAATATCGAGGCGGAACAGGCGCTGCTCGGCGCGATCCTCGTCAACAACGACGCTTTCGACCGTGTCTCGGATTTCCTGAAACCCCAGGATTTCGCTGAAGAGCTTCACCGCCGCATTTTCGATATCGCATCGCAATTGATCCGCGCGGGAAAACTCGCGACGCCGATCACGCTGAAAACTTTTCTGGGCGAACACGATCTCGGTGGCGTCAGCATTGCGCAATATCTCGCCCGTCTCGCGGCCGAGGCGACGACGATCATCAACGCTGCCGATTACGGCCGCACGGTCCATGATCTCGCGGTGCGGCGCGATCTGATCATCATCGGCGAAGACATCGTCAACAGCGCTTTCGATGCGCCAATCAACGCGGCGCCGCGCGATCATATCGAAGAGGCGGAGCGCAAGCTCTATGCAATCGCCGAACAAGGCCGTTACGATGGCGGTTTCCAGCGGTTTTCCGACACGCTCGCGATCGCCGTCGATATGGCGGCAAAAGCCTGGGAACGCGACGGAAAGCTTTCGGGCCTCGGCACGGGTTTCTACGAACTCGACAACAAACTTGGTGGTTTACAGGCGTCCGATCTTGTCATCATCGCCGGCCGACCCGGCATGGGCAAAACCGCCTTCGCGACAACATCGGCTTCAATATCGCCAAAGCCTATCAGTTCACCACGCGGCCGGACGGGTCGCACGAAACGACCAATGGCGGCATCGTCGGTTTCTTCTCGCTCGAAATGTCGGCCGAGCAATTGGCGACACGTATCATTGCCGAACAATCGGCCGTGCCCTCGTACAAGATCCGCCGCGGCGACATCACTGAATCAGAGTTTCACCGCGTCGCGCAGGCCCGCGCGCGATATGCAGAGCGTGCCTTTCTACATCGACCAGACCGGCGGCATTTCGATCGCGCAATTGACCGCCCGCGCGCGGCGGCTCAAGCGCCAGCGGGGGCTCGATCTTCTGATTGTCGAATATCTCAATTGCTGTCGGGCTCGAAAGTCGCGCAGCGGACAGCCGCGTTCAGGAATTGACCGATATCACCACGACCCTCAAGGCGCTCGCCAAGGATTGAACGTCCCGATCGTGGCGCTTTCACAGCTCTCGCGTCAGGTCGAATCGCGTGACGACAAGCGCCGCAACTTTCCGATCTACGTGAATCCGGCTCAATCGAGCAGGACGCTGACGTGGTGATGTTCGTCTATCGCGAAGAATATTATCTCAAGAACAAACAGCCGCGCGAAGGCACGGAAGAATTCCTGACCTGGCAGACGGCGATGGAGAGCGCCTTCGGCCGGGCTGAAGTCATCATCGGCAAACAGCGTCACGGCCCGACCGGCACGATCGAACTCGCCTTCGAGGCGGAGATGACGCGTTTCGGCAATCTGGCGCATGAAGAGGATTTGCCGGCGCGCATTTAGCGGGCCCCTCATTGCGAGGAGTGATGCGACGAAGCAATCCAGTTCTTATGTTGGTTTTCTGGATTGCTTCGCTTCGCTCGCAATGACCGCGAGGGCCCGTACTGGGAGAATAAGTGGCCAAGACTTCGCACCTCTTTCGTCTGTCAAAGCTGCGGCGCCGTCGCGCCGCGCTGGCAGGGCCGCTGTGATTCGTGCGGCGCCTGGAATTCGATGATCGAGGAATCGCCGAAACGCCGGAGCGCCGCCGGCGCTGACCGGCGGCAAGGGCCGTGTCTTCGCTCTGTCCGACCTTGGCGGTGCCAGTGAGCCAGCGCCCCCGCGTCGTCCACCGGCATCGGCGAATTCGACCGCGTGACTGGCGGCGGCTTCGTGCCCGGCTCGGTGCTTCTGCTCGGCGGCGAGCCCGGCATCGGCAAATCGACACTCCTGATCCAGGTTTGCGGAGCGCTCGCCACGCAGGGGTTGGGCGTCGTCTATATTTCGGGCGAAGAGGCGATCGATCAGGTGCGGTTGCGTGCCGATCGCCTGGGCCACGCGCAGGCGCCGGTTGGCTTCGCCGCAGAGACCAAAGTCGAGGACATCGTTGCGACGCTCCGGCAAAGACGGCCGCCAGCCCTCCTTGTCATCGATTCGATCCAGACCATGTGGACCGACGTGGTCGATTCAGTGCCGGGCACGGTGACACAGGTGCGCGGCGCGGCGCAGGCGCTGATTCGCTATGCCAAGACGACCGGCACCGCCGTGATTCTCGTCGGCCATGTCACCAAAGATGGCCAGATCGCCGGCCCGCGCGTCGTCGAGCACATGGTCGATGCCGTGATCTCGTTTGAAGGCGAAGGCGGCCGCGATTTTCGCATTCCTGCGCGCGCTCAAAAAACCGGTTCGGCGCTGCGCATGAAATCGGCGTGTTCGAGATGACCGGGCGCGGCCTCGCCGAAGTGGTCAATCCTTCGGCGCTGTTTTTTGTCGGGTCACGCCGAGGCGACACCGGGCACCGCCGTTTTCGCCGGGCTCGAAGGAACGCGCCCGCTGCTCACCGAAATCCAGGCGCTTGTTGCGCCCTCACCGCTCGGGATGCCGCGCCGCGCCGTCGTCGGCTGGGATCAGAATCGGCTCGCCATGATCCATCGCGGTGCTCGAAGCGCGCGCGGGATTACGGCTCGGCCAGCATGACGTTTATTCTCAATGTCGCGGGGGGGCTGCGTATCAACGAACCCGCCGCCGACCTCGCCGCCGCCGCGGCATTGGTCTCATCGCTGACTGGACAAAGCCTGCCGCCGCATTTGCGTCTTCTTCGGCGAGATTGGTCCTGTCTGGCGCGATTCGCCCCGTGGCTCATGCTGCAACACGGCTCAAGGAGGCGGCCAAGCTTGGCTTTACGCAAGCCATTGTGCCGCCTTCGCAGGACGGCGCGGCCGTCGACACGACAATGCTGTTGAAAAAACTGCAGCGAAGTCGCCGATCTCGTTGCTTTTATCGCTGCGCCCAAAACACAACAGGCACGGCGCAAGGAGCCAACCGCAGGGTGACGCGAGACTTACGCTTCGCTATATAGCGGCCCCAGTCGGACATGAGGCCATAATGCTCCCCTATTCTCGATCTCGGCGTGATCGCCATCGTCCTGATCTCGGCGGTCCTCGCCATGGTCCGCGGCTTCACGCGCGAAGTGCTGGCAATCGCTTCCTGGGGCGCAGCAGCAGTGGCGGCAATCTACTTTCATCCGCTCGTGCTGCCCTTCGTGAAGCCGTACATCAGCAAAGATACCATTGCGCTGGCTGTCGCGGCCGCGATTGTCTTTTCGCCACGCTGATCATCGTCTCGATCATCACCGTCAAAATTTCCGACGCCATCCTCGATTCGAAAGTCGGCCCACTCGACCGTTCGCTGGGCTTTGTCTTCGGCGCGCTGCGCGGGCTTTTGCTCTGCGTCATCGCTTTGCCTTCTTCAACTGGCTTGTGCCGGAAAAGACGCAGCCCGTATGGGTCAAGGACGCCAAGTTGAAGCCGCTCCTGCAATCCACCGGCGAAGAGCTGATGGCGATTGCTGCCGGATGATCCCGAAGGTCTCCTGAACAAATTGAAGAAAGCCAAGCCCACGAGCGAAGAGGCGGCACCCGACAGCGATACGTCGCCTGCGCCGGGCGCCACGCCGACGCCCGGTTCGCCCGCCCAGCCGCCGCATGTCGCCGCGCCTGCGACAACCTTCGCCCGGTACATCTGCGCCCGCACCGGCGCCGCAGAATAAGGATTGAGCGTAAGGACGCGTTAGAGCTTGTTTCGTAAGGAAATTTCGACTTAAGCCGTGCTCGGTACGATGTGAAACCCTTGACGATATTTTGGGTTTAACCCGGCATCGGGCGTTTAAAATCATTGGTAATTGCAGCGCCGCATACTATGTGATTGCCGTGACAATTCAGTGAATCGTCGACGACGACGTCACGCTGCCAAGCGAACCGTGAGACAGGTCCATGGATGTGGCGACTGAAGTTCGGCCGAGGCAATCGAGGCCGGGGTCCGATTACTTTCCTCCTCTCGACCTTGAAGCCGACCGGCTGCGCGAAGAATGCGGCGTTTCTCGGCATCTTCGGGCACCCCTCGGCGGCGGCGATCACAGCGCTAGGCCTCCATGCCCTGCAACATCGCGGACAGGAAGCGGCGGGCATCGTCAGCTTCGACGGCCACAGATTCAATTCGGAGCGCCGGCTCGGCCTCGTCGGAGAACATTTCTCCAAGGCATCCACGATCGAACGCCTCCCCGGCCTGCGCGCTGTCGGCCATGTGCGTTACTCGACCACCGGCGAGACCATTCTCCGCAATGTCCAGCCGCTGTTTTCCGAGATCAGCTCCGGTGGCTTCGCTGTCGCTCATAACGGCAATCTGACCAACGGCCTGACGCTGCGCCGCAATCTCGTCAACGATGGCGCGATCTTTCAATCGACCTCCGATACCGAAGTCATTCTGCATCTCGTCGCGCGCAGCCGCCGTCCCCGCCTGATCGAACGGTTCATTGAGGCGCTGCGCCAGATCGAAGGCGCCTATTCTCTGGTCTGCCTGTCGAACAAGAAGCTGATCGGGGCTTGTGATCCGCTCGGCATCCGCCCGCTCGTTCTGGGCGAGCTCGACGGTTGTTATATCCTCGCCTCCGAAACCTGTGCGCTCGATACGATCGGGGCGCGTTTCATCCGCGACATCGAGAACGGCGAAATCGTCGTGATCTCGGAGAGCGGGATCGAAAGCCTCCATCCCTTCCCCAAACGGCCGGCGCGGCCGTGTATCTTCGAATATATCTATTTCGCCCGCCCCGACTCGGTCGTCCACGGCCGCTCGGTCTACGAAGTGCGTAAGGCGATGGGCAAACAGCTTGCGCGAGAAACGGCGATCGACGCGGATGTCATTGTGCCGGTGCCGGATTCCGGCGTGCCCGCGGCGCTCGGCTTCTCGCAAGAATCCGGCATTCCGTTCGAACTCGGTATTATTCGTAATCATTACATCGGCCGCACCTTCATTCAGCCGACCCAATCCATCCGCGAACTCGGCGTACGTCTCAAACACAGCGCCAACCGCGCCGCAGTCGCCGGCAAGCGGATCATCCTCATTGATGATTCGATCGTGCGTGGCACGACCTCGGTGAAGATCGTCCAGATGATGCGCGAGGCGGGCGCGCGCGAAGTTCACTTCCGCATTTCCTCGCCGCCCATCACCCATCCGGATTATTACGGCATCGATACGCCCGAGCGCGACAAGCTGCTCGCCGCGACGCATTCGCTCGATGAGATGCGCGATTATATCGGCTGCGACTCGCTCGCCTTTCTGTCGGTCGACGGGCTTTACCGGGCGATGGGCGAACCGGCGCGTGACGCGGCGCGGCCGCAATTCACCGATCATTGCTTCACGGGCGATTATCCCACCAATCTCACCGACGTCGCTGGCGAGACGAAATCGCAGCTCTCGCTCCTCGCGGAAGTCGGCTAACCGCAATCATCTAGAGATCCAACATGGCTGAGCAGAGTCCTCGGGCGCAGCCATTCTCCGGTCGCGTGGCGCTTGTCACCGGTGCCTCGCGCGGCATTGGCCATGCGCTCGCTCTCGAACTCGCCCGCGCCGGTGCGCATGTCATCGCCCTCGCCCGTACCCAGGGCGCTCTGGAAGAGCTTGACGATGCGATTCGTGCTGCGGGCAGCGAGGCGACACTCGTCCCCTGTGACCTGACGGATTTCGACGCGCTCGACCGTCTCGGCGCGGCCATTCACGAGCGATGGAAAAAGCTCGACATCTTCGTCGGCAACGCAGGCGAACTCGGCGCCGTCACGCCGCTTTCGCATATCGATCCGCAAGATTGGGACAAAGTCATCGCCGTCAACGTCACCGCGAACTGGCGGTTGATCCGCGCGCTCGATATGCCGCTGCGGGCGGCCGAGACAGGACGGGTTCTGTTCATCACGTCCGGCATAGCGCACCGCGCCGACTACCGGCCCTATTGGGGTGGCTATGCCGTTTCCAAAGCTGCGCTCGATGCTTTGGCGCGGACCTATGCTGCAGAGACCGAGACAACCTCCAACGTAAAAGTCATGCTGGCCAATCCGGGGCCGCTACGTACGCGGATGCGCGCCAAGGCCATGCCAGGCGAAGACCCGTTGACGCTCAAGACGCCCGAGGATCTGGCGCCAAAGCTTTTGCAATTCCTGCTGCCGTCATCGGTACAAACCGGCAAACTGTACGACTTCCCGAGCGATGAAATTCTCAGCTTCGCGGGTCCGCAACCGATGTCGGTGTAATACGCATTGGTGACGATGCGAGCGTCTTTTTCTTCAGCTTCTTTGTCGCGACTTTCTTCGCCACGACCTTTTTCGGCACGGCTTGAAAATGCCGGACCTTCGCCTTCGTGACGGTTTCATTATGCGCACCGCCGTCTTCGAGCTCGTCTTGCAACTGCTGCAACTGCGCCGCATCGCGTAATGCCGGACGCTTCGCCTCCTTTTCGGAGGTCGGCGTATATTCGAGCGTCGCCTCGGGCGGCCGCGCCGCCTTCACGAAGGGGGCCATCGGCGGCGGAGTCACCCAGAACTTGTTATGCAGAATGACGTCGAGCGGCGTGCCGCCGCCATAAGGCTGTGGCGTCTTTTTCGCGGGGGGGTGAGACGAAGCCGCAGGCTGAGACGAATCGGCTTGCTGCGCTTGCGCTGAAGCAAGGGTCAACAGCCCTGATAGAGCTATTCCCAAACCTATTTGAAATGCCGTCCGGGAAGTCCACATCTCTCTACATGTCCGGCTTAATGCGCGGTTGTCCCGCAGCCCCGCGACCCCTATTCCCTAAGGAGGGAATAAAGCCCTATCATGGCGCGGTGGTTGAGTGGTTAAGGAAACAGCAACGGCCAAGCGGCGAAGGGCACGCAGCCCCAGCCAGAAGCGCGCCCCGGGGGCGGGGCGGCCCCGCTCGGCTGCCGGGAGGAAAGCGTCCGTGAACGAGGCTGTGTTGCCGCCGGAATTGACCAAGCCTGTAGCCGCGCCCGACCGGACAGTTCTGCCGCAGGTCGAACCGTCCATCGCCGACGCCCCGAAGATCGATTTCGCCCGGCTGTCGAAAAATCTTGCCACGCTCATCGAACAGGGTGGCCAGGCGCTGTCTGTCATGTTGCGGCCGCAGGCCGATCGGTCGGTGAGCGGCTTTTCCGAAAGCGTCGTCGATGCGGTTCAGGCCTTCGGCCGCATCGCCGAATATTGGCTCTCGGACATCGAGCGCACGAACGCGGCGCGCGCCGAGCTTGCCGAGCATTTTCTTTCGCTATGGGAGCAGACGTTCCGCCGCATGTCCGGCGAAATTGTGCGACCTGTCGTTCCGGTCGCGCCGGGCGATAAGCGCTTTGCCGCACCGCAATGGCAGGAAAGTCCGCTGTTTGATTTCCTGCGTCAGGCCCACGCCATCGCAACACAATGGGTCGAGGATCTCGTCGCGCGCACTGAGACCGACCCGATGACGAAGCTCAAGGCGCAATTCTATCTGCGGCAATTGGCAAGCGCCTTATCGCCGTCGAATTTCGTCGCGACCAATCCGGAGCTACTGCACGAAACGCTCGCGTCGAGCGGCGACAATCTTGCGCGCGGCATCGCCAATCTCGCCGCCGATATCAAGGCTGGCAATGGTTCGCTGCGCATCAGGCAAAGCGATTCCTCGAAATTCGTGCTCGGCGTCAACATGGCGGCAACTCCGGGCAAGGTGATCATCCGCAACGATCTGATGGAATTGATCCAGTACACGCCGACGACGGAGACGGTGTTCAAACGGCCGCTGCTGATCGTCCCGCCGTGGATCAACAAATACTACATCCTCGATCTCAACCCGGACAAAAGCTTCGTTCGCTATGCCGTCGAGCAGGGCCACACGGTCTTTTTGATCTCCTGGGTCAATCCCGACGCACGCCATCGCGACAAGGATTTCGAGGCCTATATCGACGAGAGCATCATGACGGTGCTCGACGTCATCGCCGAAGTTACGGGTGAATCCGAAGTCAATGCGCTCGGCTATTGTGTCGGGGGCACCCTACTCTCGATCGCGCTCGCTTATATGGCGCGCAAGAACGACCGCCGCATCGCAAGCGCGACATTCTTCACGACACAAACCGATTTTGCCGACGCCGGCGACCTCCGCGTCTTCATCGATGAAGCCCAGATCAGCGCCCTCGAAGAAAGCATGGCCGAGAAAGGCTATCTCGACGGCGCCAAGATGGCGAACGTCTTCAACATGCTGCGGCCGAACGATCTGATCTGGTCTTTCGTCGTCAACAATTACATCCGCGGCCAATCGCCGATGGCATTCGATCTCCTGACGTGGAATTCCGATGCGACACGGATGACGGCGGCCTGCCATTCGTTCTATCTGCGCAATTGCTACCTCGAAAATAAATTGAGCCGCGGGCGGCTGAACATCCGCGGCGAGGCCGTGCATTTGCCCGATATCAAGATTCCGACCTACAGCCTCGCGACGCGCGAGGATCATATCGCACCCGCAAGTTCAGTCTTCACCGGCATGCGCATGTTTGGCGGCGATGTGCGCTTCGTCGTCGCCGGCTCCGGCCATATCGCCGGCGTCATCAACCCCGTCACCAAGCCGAAATATCAATATTGGACGGGCGGCGCGCTGAACGGCACGTACGAGGATTGGCTGAAGGCGGCCAAAGAACATCCCGGAAGCTGGTGGCCGGATTGGGCCGAATGGATCGCCGCGCAAGCTCCGAAAAAGGTGGCGGCGCGCGAACCCGGCGGCGATGCGCTTATGCCGCTCTGCGATGCGCCCGGCACTTATGTGCGCGCGAAAGCGTAGTCAGCGCCGCGCCGGATATCCCAGCGCGGCGTCACTTGTTAGGCTTTCAAGAAAGCCAACAGATCGGCGTTGATCGTCGGCGCTTCCGTCGTCGGCATGCCATGCGGATAATTCTTGTAGGTTTTCAAAGTGCCGTTCTTCAGCAGTTTCGCGGATAATGGACCTGCATCAGCGTAAGGGACGATCTGATCGTCTTCGCTGTGCATCACCAGCACCGGCACATTGATCTCCTTTAAGTCCTCGGTGAAATCGGTCTGCGAAAAGGCGACGATGCCATCGTAGTGCGCTTTCGCGCCGCCCATCATGCCCTGACGCCACCAGTTTGCGATGGTCGCTTCCGACGATTTCGCGCCAGGCCGGTTGTAGCCGTAGAACGGCCCTTCCGGCAGATCGCGATAGAACTTCGAGCGATTGGCGGCGAGCTGCGCTTGCAAATCATCGAAGACCGCTTTCGGCAAGCCGCCGGGGTTGGTGTCCGTTTTCACCATCAACGGTGGCACCGCGCTGATCAGCGCTGCCTTGACGGCGCGCCCTTCGCCGTGGCGCGCAAGATAATGCACCACCTCGCCGCCGCCGGTCGAATGGCCGACGTGAATGGCATCATGCAGATCGAGATGTTCAACCACGGCCGCAAGGTCGTCGGCATAATGATCCATGTCATGACCATCACTCGTTTGCGTCGAGCGCCCATGGCCACGACGGTCATGCGCAATGACGCGATAACCGTGATTGAGGAAGAACAGCATCTGCGCGTCCCAATCATCGGCCGATAACGGCCAGCCATGGCTGAACACGATCGGTTGGCCCTTGCCCCAGTCCTTGTAGAAGATGTGGACGCCGTCCTTGGTCTTGACCGTACTCATGCGCTGTACTCCAGGTTCGCCGGGTACCGCCCGGCTTCCGCGGGCGACTATCGCGCGGGTTTATGTCGTTTTCTATCAGCTTTGCCCGCTCCAGCACGCGGCGCACGGCTCTCGACGGCCAGCCCATGGCGGTCTATGGAACAATCTCACGGAACAATTGGGGGGAAGTGGAATGAAACTCGTACGTTACGGACAACCCGGCAAGGAAAAGCCCGGACTCCTCGACGAGGATGGCAAGATCCGTGACGTCAGCACCATCGTGCCGGATTTCACCGGCGAATATCTCGGCGACAAATTCCTTCAGAAACTCGCCCGCACGCGGCTGTCGCGCTTGCCGCTTGTTCGTGGCCGCCCCCGCCTCGGCGCACCCGTCGCCCGACCCATCAATTACATCGGCATCGGTCTCAACTACGGCGACCACGCTGCGGAAGCCGGCTTACCGATCCCGAAAGAGCCGATCGTCTTCTTCAAAGCAGCCAATTCGATCAGCGGCCCACATGATCCGATCATCGAGCCAAAAGGTAGCGAGAAACTCGATTGGGAAGTTGAACTCGCGATCGTCATTGGCGCACGCGCGCATTACATCAGCGAGCGTGCCGCGTTCGATCACGTGGCCGGCTATTGCCTCGCCAATGACGTGTCCGAACGCAGCTTTCAGATCGATCGCGGCGGCAGCCAATGGGGCAAAGGCAAAGGCGCGCCGAGCTTCGGGCCTCTCGGTCCCTGGCTCGCGACTCGCGACGAGGTTCCCAATCCGCAGCGCATCAATTTGTGGCTCGACGTCAACGGCGAGCGGCGGCAGACGGGCAGCACGAAGACGATGATCTTCAACGTCCGCAAGCTTGTGTCGTACCTCTCGCACTTCATGGTGCTGGAGCCCGGCGACGTGATCGTCACCGGCACGCCGCCCGGCGTTGGGATGGGCATGAAGCCGCCGGTCTGGCTCAAGCCCGGCGATATCGTGACACTCGGCGGCGAGGGCCTTGGCGAACAACGGGCGGAGGTCATCGCCTGGCGGCGCGGGCTGTAGTCGTCATTGCGAGCGGAGCGAAGCAATCCAGAGAAAAGACTGGATTGCTTCGCCGCTTTCGCTCCTCGCAATGACGGCTAACTTCGCTCGTACGTGCCGACCAGAACGCCGCGCGCCAGCAACGTATCGGCGATGCCGCTCAGCACGAGATCGAGCTTGGGCTGTGGCGGCAGAACGAGGCTGCGGCTCAAGGCAAAGAGCTGGAACACATAGCGGTGCGCGCCGTGGCCGAGGACCGGCCGCGGCCCTGCATAGCCGGTGCGGCCGAAGCTGCCCTGCACGAAGGCAAGCGGCGGCCCGGCCGTCGCGGCAAGCGCGCCCTCAGCCAATCCTGTCCAGCCGACCGGAATACCGGTCACGGCAACATGCGTCACTGGACGCGGCAGCGGCGCATCGGGGTCTTGCATAATGAGGACGAGTTCGCGTGTCGCGGCAGGCAGATCGGCCCAGCCGAGGGGCGGCGAAAGATTGTCGCCGACGCCCTGCCCCGCATAACGCTTCGGCATGGCGCTGCCTTCGACAAACGCCGAACTTGTCAGCGAAATACTGACTGGCGTCGTGGTGAAGCGATGATCGTTGAGGGCCAGATATTTTTCGTTGGCGCGTACACCGCGCAGCAATTTCCCGATGGCACGCTCAAACTTTGGATTCATGGGGCGTCTCCGCGAACCCGGTGTGTTCGGCGACGAACCGCGCCAGCCGCGGCCCGATCAACAGCACAATAACAAAGCGCGCGGTCTGAAGAGCCATCACAAACGGGACATCGACCTTGGTCGAAGCGGCAATGATCGCGACGGAATCGGCACCACCCGGACTTGTCGCGAGATAGGCCGTCAGCATGTCGACATGCGCCACTTTCGCCAGAACGACACCGAACAGAGCGCAGATGACGATCAACGCGACGATGGACAAAAGGATGCGCGGCAGAACACGCGCGGCGTAAACGAGAATGGGCCGCGTGAAACGTAGGCCAATGCTCCAGCCAACCACGGCATAGCTCATGGCAAGCAGCCACGGCGGTAGCTGAATCGTGACGATGCCCGCGCCGTTAAGCCAAGCGCCGAGCGCCAGCGGCAAAAGCAGCGAGCCGGCGGGAATGCGCAGTTTCGGCGCGATCAGCGCGCCGCCGAAAGCAAGTAGCAGCGTCTCGGCAAAAGATTTCGGGTCGAGATGCGGAAACCATTCGATCGGCGCGACCGGGCCGCCGCCATGCGCCCAGATCGCCGCGACGAGCGAGGCCGTCATCGCGACGCAGACCACACGCAGATATTGCATCAGCGCGACAAGGCGGATGTCGGCGCCATAGGCCTCGGCCATAAGGGCCATCACCGTCGCCGCGCCCGGGAACGAGCCCCACAAAGCGGTCGAGCCGGGCAAGACGCGCCGCCATGCCAACAGCCAGCCGAGCGCCGCGCTGGCGGCGATCACGGCAAAAACGGCGACGAAAAACAATAGCCAGTCGGAGCGAATTTCCGTCAGGATCGACGGTTTCAGCACCCGTGCGACCATGGCGCCGACGGTGCCCTGCGCGAGAATGAAAGCGACGCCCGGCACCTTGATCTCGGCCGCCTGTGCGGCGGCGAAAATGGCCGCGACCATCGCACCGAGCAGCAGCGCCGCCGGAAGATGTACGCGCTCCAAAATCGCGATGACCAGGAATGTGATGAGGATGAGGACAAGCCATTGAAGAACGCGGGGCTTGCCCGCGAGAGTGAGCGTGCGGGCGAGTCCGTCGGGTGCATTTTCGTGGGTCATGTGCGGAGATAACATATATGAAGATAAGCTGTAAAGTTTAGCTTCATATATTTAGCCATAGGCTTGAGAGTGTCGTGACATGGACACTTGCGCCGACAAGCGCCGGGACGCATCTGCGCGGAACGGGTCGGCTTCCGACCCGATCAGGAACAGGCTTATCAGGGCGCCAAATTCGGCTGGCAGAAGTTCTTCGCGAACCTGGAGCACGTTTTGGCGAACGGAGATTGAAGACCTTCGAGGCATGCTGCGACAAAGGTGACAGAAGCTAAGCTTATGCCTACCATTGAGGTATGTTTGAATCCCTCCGTGCCCACGGCTTCCAGGTCGAATGCCATTCTCACGCCGAAGCAATTCTTCGCGTCGATTTTCCTGAGGTTGCCAACCAACTTCAAACTATCCTGCTGGGTTCAACGATACCGATTGAGGAAATTATTGGGTCTGGCGGCGGCGAAACCAAAGGAACACAACGACTACGCCGAGCTCTCCATGAACACGGATGGCGCAAACACAAATTTGAGGTGCGGCGGACAATCGACGGCGTAGCCCGTGAATCGATTTCGCACGAGGTAGATCATATCGCCAGATTTGCCGCTGGTTTGCTGTCTCTCGAGATCGAATGGAACAACAAAGACCCGTTCTTCGACCGAGACCTTGAGAACTACAAGCGGCTTCACGCTGACGGTGCAATTTCACTAGGCATTCTCATCACGCGCGGCGTTTCTCTTCAAGACGAAATGCGTTCAATGGTTCTTCGGTTTGCTACCGAAAAGAACATCAACGGAATTGCTGACCTCGAACAAATCGGCCTAAACCCGACCATTCGCCAGCGTAAGGATTATGCTCGTCGCCAGCACGGAGAAACCACTTTTGCACAGGCATGGGCCGCATCGTTCGTGCAAGACAAATTCGGGGCAGCCACGACGCATTGGCGCAAATTGGAAGATCGCGTTCGCCGCGGCGTTGGAAATCCATGTCCGCTGCTCTTGATAGGGTTGCCGGCTAGCCTTGTGACCTTTGGCGAACCCCAGGCTGTCGTCGAACGCTTAATCGAAGAAGGCGAACCATCAGTCGATTAGTTCTCTACTTGCTTGGGAATGATGCCTGTAGGTCTTCCAGGTCGGCCGGTAGCCGTCATCGGCCTGGTTTCCCCAGACAGTCCACCCACTGCGAACGCCACGCCCAAATAGCTCCATGTACGGACCAGGCGAACAGGATTCGATTAGGTCGTACTGCTCATCTGGTTTACGGGAATGCTCGCGCTTGCGGGTCTGAATCATGTTGACCTGACTGCGACCAGGCGCAAGCGTCCTGGCATTTTTGCCGCGCACGCCAAACAGCAGAAGCTCAGTCACGTTACGGAAATAAAATCCGACGCCGCGCCCGTCGGAACCTCCATCCTTGCGCACTTTATGCCAAACTACATTCGATTTATAAGTGAAGCCCCAAGCGCTGAGGACGGCAAGACCGTCAGGCAGCAACGCATTGGGAACCCAAAGGTACAGGTGGGACGTACCGTCGGCTATGCCAGCGACGGGAAGCGCCGTGATCTCGGCGAGTGTCATCGTGCCGTAGCGGTTGAGACGCTTATGTCCCGGAGCAACTTTGCCCGTCGAGTTCTGAAAACGCCACGGCGGGTCAGCCATGATCGTCTTAAAGCGCTTACCATTCGTAAGCGCGAGAAGTTCGGATGAAGGATCAGGCGGCTCGATTTTGGCTAACACGAATCGCCTCCTTTGCGTCCTTCAGTCTGCATCGGGACATCTGGACACTCAACCCTAACCCGCGCCCCTGCGATTGGCACCCTATTCCTTAGGGAAGTCCACGCCCTATTCGCTCAACCCCAACATCAATTGCAGGTTCTGGATCGCGGCGCCTGACGCGCCCTTGCCGAGATTGTCGAACTTGGCGACGAGCACGGCCTGCCGCCGCGCCGGATTGGCGAAGACGCGCAATTCGAGATCGTTGGTGTCGTTGAGCGATTCAGGCTCAAGCCGCGTCTCGCCGTCCGGCCGCAGCACACGGATATTGGCTGTGTCGACATAATGCGAGGCGAGCGCCGCGTGAAGCTCCATGGCGTCCGGCTTCTCCGGTAGATCGTCGAGAAACAGCGGGATCGAAACCAGCATCCCCTGCGCAAAACTGCCGACGCTCGGCACGAAGATCGGCCGCCGCGTCAGCCCGCCATAGGCCATGATCTCCGGCACATGCTTGTGCTCGAGTTCGAGCGCATAAAGTTCGAAATGCGGCGCGCGGCCTGACTCGAAATCGGCGATCATCGACTTGCCGCCGCCGGAATAGCCGGAGACAGACGTGATGGTGATCGGGAAATCTGCCGGAAGCAGGCCGGTATCGACGAGCGGGCGCAGCAGCGCGATCGCGCCGGTCGCATGGCAGCCGGGATTGGCGACACGCTGCGCGGCCCTGATCTTATCGCTCTGTCCTGATTCAAGTTCGGGAAAGCCATAGACCCAGCCCGGCGCGACGCGATGTGCCGTCGAAGCGTCAAGCACGCGCGGCGCGGCATTGCCGAGCGTAGAGATAAGCGCAACGCTTTCCTCTGCCGCCTCGTTCGGCAGGCAGAGAATGGCCAGATCGACCGTGCGCAGAATATCGGCCTTGGCCGCGGGGTTCTTGCGCTCCGCCGCGGGCAGTTCCGCAAGCTCGATTTCCGGCATGGATTCGAGACGGGCCTGGATACCCAGGCCCGTTGTACCGGATTGACCGTCGATAAAGACGCGTGCGTTCATGGCCGCAGCCCCGAAATCATTCCTCAGACAGTTTCATGCGGCCACATGGCAACCGCATGAAGCCGTAAGATAATCAGCGTTTCGAGAACTGGAAGCTGCGACGGGCTTTCTTCTTGCCGTATTTCTTGCGCTCGACGACGCGGGAGTCGCGTGTCAGGAAGCCTTCATGCTTCAGCACCGGGCGCAGATCGGGCTCGTAATGGGTCAGCGCCTTGGCGAGGCCGTGGCGCACGGCACCCGCCTGCCCGGAGAGACCGCCGCCGGCGACGCTCACCGTAATGTCATACTGCCCATTCCGCTTGGCGATGCCGAGCGGCTGCTGCAGGATCATCCGCAACACGGGACGGGCGAAATAGACTTCGAGCGCGCGGTCGTTGACGACCACCTTGCCGGAGCCGGGCTTGATCCAGACGCGGGCGACCGCATCCTTGCGCTTGCCGGTGGCATAGGCGCGGCCCTGCTTGTCGAGCTTCTGCACGTAAACCGGCGCGGCGGGCTGCGCCTCAACATTCGCTGCGGCCAGATCTTGCAGCGAGGAAAGGGTTTCCGCCATCTTCAGGCGCTCCTTGCATTCTTGCGATTGAGGCTGGCGACGTCGAGCGTCACCGGACTTTGTGCGACATGCGGATGATCTGCGCCCTTATAGACGCGCAGATTACCGAGCTGCTTGCGGCCGAGCGGCCCGCGCGGCAGCATGCGTTCGACGGCCTTCTCGATGACGCGCTCCGGAAAGCGGCCCTCGAGGATGAACCGGGCCGTGCGCTCTTTGATGCCGCCCTGAAAACCGGAATAATGGTAATAGACCTTGTCGTCATACTTGCGGCCGGTGAAGACCACCTTGTCCGCATTGATGACGATGATGTTGTCGCCGTCGTCGATATGCGGCGTGAAGCTCGCTTTATGCTTGCCGCGCAGCCGAAGCGCGATGATCGAGGCGAGCCGGCCGACGACGAGGCCCTTGGCGTCGATCAAAATCCAGTTTTTCTGGACATCGGCCGTCTTGGTCGAATGGGTGTTGCCGAACATAATAAACTCGTGTGATTGGGCTTGCGCCGAAGCCGGTGCTTCTACGTGGGTAAGCGCGGTTCGTCAATGCGAATAAGCCCAAAAGACACGAAAAAACAGCTTATTCCCTCATGCGGTATTATGGCACCACAATGGCATCTTCACTGACCTCCTTGCCCCGGGACGAGACAATCCGCGATATCCTGCAAAACGTGCGGACGATCGCTCTCGTCGGCCTCTCGGCCAATCCGGCGCGGGATTCGAACGGCGTGTTCGGCTTTCTGCTGGGCCAAGGCTATCGCGCCGTCGGCGTCAATCCGGGTCTTGTCGGGCAGACCATCCACGGTGCGCCGGTCTATGCGCGGCTGGCGGACGTGCCCTTCGCGATCGACATGATCGATATTTTCCGCAATTCGGAGGCGACTGGTGGCGTCGCGGACGAGGCTTTGGCGCTCACGCCGCCGCCGAAAGTTATCTGGATGCAGCTTGGCATCATCAACGAGGCTGCCGCCGAGAAGGCGCGCGCGCGTGGCGTCGACGTCGTAATGGATCGCTGTCCCAAGATCGAGATCGCGCGGCTCGGGATTTAAGGTCTGGCCAGCGCGTTGGTTTTGCCTGCCTCCAGCGCCTGCAAATAGCGCACGGCCCCCAGCAGGACGAGCATGGCGAAGGCTTGATGCACCAGCCCCGCCCAGAGCGGCACGACGAGCAGGAGGGTCACGATACCCAGAATCGCCTGAAGGCCGACGAGCATTGCAAAATGCGTGGCGCGCCGGGCTGCACGGCTGGCCGGAATCGCCCGCCATGCGGCGAAAGCCTGGACGATGGCGAGCGCGAATAGCGTGTAGGCCACCACGCGATGTTGGAATTGCACCGTCGCGATATTGTCGACGAAATTGCGCCACCAGGGCTCAAGCGTCATCAGGACGTTCGGCACGAAGTGCCCGTCCATCAGCGGCCAGGTGTTGTAGGCACGCCCGGCACGCAGACCGGCGACAAGGCCGCCGAGAAAAATCTGCAGAAGGGTCACCACAACCATAATGCTCGCGAAACTGCGCTGCCACGGCTCGGAGCGAATGGCGCTTTTCGGCGACAGCGAAGAAGCAACCCAGACCGTCGCGGCGAAAAGGATCGACGCCAGAAGCAGATGAGCGGCGAGGCGCTCCTGCGCCACCTCGATCCGGTTGACGAGGCCGGACGCGACCATCCACCAGCCGACGAAGCCCTGAAGACCGCCAAGCACCAGCAACCCGACGAGTTTAAACTTCAAGTCGCGTGTGAGGGCGCCGCGCAACCAGAAGAAAATCAACGGCAATGCCACGACGAAGCCAATCGCGCGGCCAAGCAGCCGGTGGCTCCATTCCCAGAAGAAAATGAATTTGAAGCCATTTAAATCAAGATCTGCATGAATCGCCTTATATTGCGGAATTTGCTTGAATTTATCGAATTCAGCGACCCAGGCATCGTAGCTCAACGGCGGGATCACGCCGGAGATCGGATGCCATTCGGTGATGGAAAGGCCCGATTCCGTCATCCGGGTCGCGCCACCGACCACGACCATCGCGAAGATCAGGGCTGCGACGATCCAAAGCCAGATCTGCACGGCGCGACGATAAGACGGGACAGCCCCCGCCTGAGCCGAATGGAGGGACATCGAAACGCTTTGGGTCATTTTCTATCCAGATCGGGCGCGCTATACTTTGACGGAGCGGTCGCCACGCGGAGGTCTCGGGTGCGCAAAAGCCAACGCAAGTTCTTGGGCAGCGTCCTAATGCTCGCCTTCGTGCTTGTCTATGTGCTAATTGCCATGGTGCTGGCGCAGGCGCCGGCGATCCGGCGCGCTCCGGCGCTCATGCAGTTCTTTTCCTATGCAATCCTGGGTATGGCCTGGGTGCTGCCGCTGATGCCGCTGATCAAATGGATGGAGCGGGATTAAGCGACCAGCCTTCCCTTGTTCCACAGCGCGAACGGTACGCCCGACAGCAGAATCTCGACGTAATCGAGCGATTGCCAGGTGCCGTTGATCGAGAGCCGCGGCAGCGCCGTGCGGCGATTATCGTGGGCGGGGAAGATCATGCCTGGCCGCGTCGTTACCGCGCTTTTAAAACCAAGTTCGGCGGCGGCTTCAAACTCACGCACCCCGGCAGCCACTGGATTGCCGACCGGATAGGCGAGATGCTCGGCCTCTTTGCCGATATGCGCCTCGATCTGCGTGCGGCTGTCACCGAGTTCGCGGCGCATGTCCGTTTCCGTCAATTTGCCGAGCCGCGGGTGCGTGAGCGTGTGAACGCCAATCGTACAAAGCTCGTGTTTGGCGAGCGTCTCGATACCTGCCCAATCGAGACAAAGCTCTTCCGGGATTGAAAGCGGATCGAGACCGGCCTGTCGCGCGAGATCGACGATCACGGCAAGCAAGTCTTCTTCCGATCCGTCGGTCAACGCTTGGTAGAGCGTCGCAAATGCCGCGTTCTTTTCGGCTGCATTTGTCGCCGGAAGGTCGAAGAGGCGCTCGCCGATCGCAATCCGAACACGCGACAGACGTGCGATGGATTCTTCAAGCTCGACCCACCAGAGGCGCGCGGTGCGCTCGATAAAGCCTGTCGTGACATACATCGTGAAGGGCGCGGCATGCTTTTCGAGGATCGGCAAGGCAATGTCGCGCGTATCCTTGTAACCATCGTCGAACGTAAGGACAGCAAACTTCTGTCCAGAACTTTCTGCAATCATGGTTAACGCCGTATCGATGTCGACGATCATGAAGCCAAGAGCCTTTACGCGCGAGATGACAGCGTCGAGGAAATCGGGTGTTATTTCAAGGAGAAGATTGGGAGCAAAATCCCGTGGCTGGGAAGGGCGCACGCGATGAAACATCAGGATTGCGCCGGCGCCGCCGGTGAACGGGACCGCGAGCCGATGCAGTCCGGTCCGTCGGAAAAAGCCAAAGCCTGAAGATATTATTTGCCTTTTCGAGATGAACACATGACCCTCCGGAAAACACTATATATTATAGCAAGATGTCGTTGACCTTTGGTTGCTAACGTTTTCGCTTCTGCTCGTGGGTCGGGACAGCGTAATTGTCGAGCGTAATAGATTTCTATCCATCCACCGCCGCGCGGCGCCTTCGCCTTGTCGAAGGTGTGACCGGCCGGGTTTTCGCCAAGGTCGAAGTGCATCGCGCGCTTGATGCCGTCGAAGCCGATTGGGCCGAGCTCGAAGTTCTGGCCTCGGCTTCGATCTATCAGACCCGCGCGTTTGTCGTGCCATGGCTCGAAACTTTGGGTGCCGCGCGAAAAATAGCGCCGCTCTTCGTCACTGCCAAAGATTCCTTCGGCCGTACGATCGCCCTGCTCTGCCTCGGCGTGCGGTCATATGGCTGGTTCCGCGTGGCAAGCTTTCTCGGCGGCCGTGAATCGAATTTCAATTTCGGCTTGTTCCGCCCCGGCTCGCATTTCAGCCCTGCCGATTTGCGCGCGCTTTTGCGCGAGGCGGCCAAGGTGGCCGGCAAGCATGCGCCCGACGTCTTCGTTCTCAAGAACCAGCCTTATGAATGGAACAATGCGCAAAACCCATTTGCGTTTCTGCCGCATCGTCCAAGCCCCAGCGCCGCTTATGCGACCGAGCTAGGCTCTGACGCGGCTGCATTCTTGAAGTCGAAGCTCTCAAAAGATACGCAAAAGAAGCTGCGCAAGAAGGAAGCGCGCCTCGCGGAAATGGGCCCGGTCGAACTGATCACCGGCGAAGATCCCGAGAACGCGCGTCTCATCCTCGATGCATTCTTCTTCGAGAAAATTCGCCGCTGCGAAGAAAAAGCGATCACATCCGATTTCGCCGCGCCGTCGATGCGCAGCTTTTTCGAGAGTCTCTGCCGTCACGAAAACACTTCGGCAAATCGCTGGCTCGAACTCTATGGCCTGGCGCTCGGCGGCCGTATCATCGCGACCTACATCGGCGCCGCGCATGGCGGCCACTTCAGCGCAATGGTCAATTCATTCGACAGCGATCCCGAGATTGCCAAGTCGAGTCCCGGCGATCTGCTTCTGATGAAACTCATTGCCGCGCAATGCACGGATGATCGTACCAGTTTCGATCTCGGCATCGGCGAAGCGCGTTACAAGATGACCTATTGCGATATCAAAGTGCCGCTGTTCGATATCGTCATGCCGCTCGGTGCCAAGGGCTACGCGGTCGCGGCGCGGCAGGCAATCTGCTCGCGTCTCAAGACCGCGATCAAGGAACGCCCGCAAGTCTTCGCCGCGCTCCGTCAGGCGAAATATTTTGTCGCCCATAGACGTCTCGCCGGTGCATCCTCGCTCAGCCCGAAGCCGAGCCCCGAATTGTCGCATTAACTTCCAAGACATACGACAAGCACCGATGCTGCCGGGCGCGCATCGCGCAATAATCGCGCGACCTTGACCTTCCATGAACGCTACGACCCCAGCCGTTGGAAGACGTCGAGCCTGATCGCTCGCCCGGCACAAAGTAAAGCGTGCGTCGCAACACAAGTCGTTCGAAGGTTCGATTGACCGAAAGCTTCTCCGGCGCATAGATTTTCGGCGCGTTCACTTGAATCGCCCCTCGAGGAGGCAAAATGACAAAAGTATTTTCACTCGTTCTGGCACTGTCGTTTTGTGCAAGCACCGCCATGGCCGAAACCTGTCACTCCCGCGCGACCGATAAGAATTTGCACGGCGCCGCTCTCACAAGCTTCATGAAGAAGTGCGTGCGTGAAACGGGTGGCACGTGCAGCAGCCTGGCTGCAGACAAAAAGCTGCATGGCGCTGCCAAGACAAGCTTCGAGAATAAATGTCTTCGCGATAACATTGGTAACTAAGTCTCGCAGGCATTCAGGGGCAGTTCATCGGCGCAATCTATGTTGCGCCAAAATCATTTTCCGCGGCGCGGCGGACTTGCGCGCTCATCATGAGGAGGAATTTATGTTGCATCATGTTTGGCGCCCGGCTGCCGCTTTGGCTGGCCTCGCCTTTGCCGCCGGACTCGCCTTTGGCGGTACCGCGCAGGCGGAATCCGTCCAGAAGGAATGTAGCGTCAAGTATCAGGCGGCGAAATCGTCCAATTCGCTCAACGGCGAAACCTGGAACCAGTTCTACAAGCAGTGCGCGGCCGAACTGAAAGGCGGCGGCAGTGCCGCTGCGCCGGCCCCTACCACGACAACCTCGGCCCCGCCGCCGGCAACCACGACGACACAAGCTGCCCCAGCTCCGAAGAAGCATCATTGGTGGGCGGGCGGCGGCAGCAACGGCCAGGCCGGTACGGCTTCGGCGCCCCCGCCTGTGAGCGCGGGTAATATTGTCTTCCCACGTGCCGTTTCATCGCAATATTCCAACCTCAAACCCGGCCGCGCGCGCATGGAGACCTGCGTCGAGCAATATCGTGCCAACAAGGCCAATGGCGGCAACGGCGGCCTGAAATGGATCCAGAAAGGCGGCGGCTATTGGAGCGAGTGCAACAAGCGCCTGAAGGGCCTGTAAGCAGCCGCTTCATTGCAAGGGAAAAGAATTGGCCGGGTTTTTCCCGGCCATTTTTATTTTAGGGAATGAGCACCGTCGAGCCGGTCGTCGCGCGCGACTCGAGCGCCTCATGCACGGCAACGATGTCGGACAGCGGACGCGTTGTGTATGGGATTTTCACGAGTCCATCGGAAATGACGCGGATAAGATCGCGCGCCATCTTCTGCAAGTCCTCGTCCGCACCCGCGTAGGTGTTGAGCGTCGGACGCGTGACATAGAGCGAGCCTTTCTGTGCCAGCAGACCGAGATTGAAATTCTCGATCTGGCCTGACGAAGCGCCATAGCTCGCAAGCAGCCCCAAGGGCCGCAGACAATCGAGCGAGCCCGGATAGGTATCCTTCCCGATGCCGTCGTATACGACGTCGCAGAGCTTGCCCTTGGTGATCTTCTTCACCGCTTCGACAAAATTTTCCTGACGGTAGAGGATGACCTGTTTGGCGCCCGCCCTCTTGGCGAGTTTCGCCTTTTCGGGCGATCCCGCCGTGCCGATGACATGCGCGCCGAGAGCCTTGCCCCATTGGCAAAGGATGAGCCCCATCCCGCCCGCCGCCGCGTGGATGAGGATTGTTTCGCCTTTTTTGACCTTGTGCGTCTGCCGCAGCAGATATTGCGCCGTGAGCCCTTTCAACAGCATCGCAGCGCCGGTCTCGTAGGAAATCGATTTCGGCAATTTGACGAGACGGCTCGCCTTGACCGCGCGGGCTTCGGCATAGCCGCCAAGATGTGTGAGATAGGCGACGCGGTCGCCGATCTTGACGTCTTTCACGCCCTTGCCGAGCTCGATCACTTCGCCGGCCGCCTCATTGCCGGGAACGAACGGCACCTGCGGCACCGCATAAGCGCCCGAGCGAAAATAGGTGTCGATGTAGTTCAGGCCGACGGCGTGATTACGCACCAGAGCCTCACCCGGCCCGGGCTTCGGCATCTCAATTTCCTCAAGATGCATGACGTCGGGTCCGCCAACTTCATGCACGACAACTGCTTTGATCATTGCACTCTTCCTCGAATTTCCGGCCCGACCTTCCCGCTCAAAACAAGATTCGGCAAGACGATTGAGCACGCGGAATGATCGCGACCCCGGATATCCAGCCACGATAATTTGTATGGGCCCGCGGCCACTCTCACGCTCGGTCCGGCGCGCCCCCATGCAAACAAATCAGAAACCACATGCCTTCGCGGTTGATTCACCAAGCGCCGAGAGCGGCCGAAAATTCCAGCCGATCGATAAAATTCTAGCTTTTTGTTTCTGAGGCCAGCAAAGGGCCGCCCGTCAAATTCGACCCATGAAAGCGCGGGGAACGCCCCGCCTTCGGTGGGGCTGATAATGGGCATTAACAAGATCATCCGGACGTTCCGGGTCGCTGTGGCTCTTGCGGGATTGACATTTATCCACTCGCAGAGCCAAGCTATGGACCTTCGCGCGAGCACCGCGACGCTGACCGGGCCCACGTCGGTTCCTTATGGCTGGGTCGATTTTTGCGGTCGTGAGCCCCAGGAATGCAGCCAGCCAGTCCTGGCCGCCGCCGACCTCGATCTCACGCCCGCCATGTGGCGCCTGCTGAATTCCGTCAATCGTCACGTCAATGGTGCGATCGTCCCGATCTCCAATCTCGATCATTGGGGCACGCTGCTCGATCACTGGGACTATCCGAAAGACGGCAAAGGCGATTGCAAGATTTACGCACTATGGAAGCGCAAGCTCCTCATGGATGCCGGGCTGCCGCGTCAGGCGTTGCTGATGACTATAGTTCGCGATCTCGACGGCGAAGGTCACACGATCCTGACCGTCAAGACCAACCGCGGCGAGTTCATTCTCGACAATCTGCGCGACGACATTCGCCCCTGGGATACGACCGGCTATCATTTCCTGAAGCGCCAGTCGCAGGAAAATCCCAACATCTGGGTCGGCATCGCCGCAGCGAACGCGCGGGTTTCCAGCCTCAACTAATCGCGGAGGCGCGAGTTACTTCGCCTTCGCCGGCTCGTCGAGCACGAGCATGGCGGAAATCTCCGCCTCGCAGACAAGCGCGCCATCGACCAGCGCGCGGCCGCTGTACCACCAGATGGTGCGACGCCGATTAAGCTTCTGCATATGATACTCGATCCGATCGCCGGGCAGCACCGGCTTACGGAACTTCGCCTTTTCGATCGTCATGAAATAAACCAGCGGCGGCTTCACGCCGCCGCCGATGGCGTTGATGCAAAGCGCGCCCGCGGTCTGCGCCATGCCTTCGATCATCAACACGCCAGGCATGACCGGCCGTTCGGGAAAATGGCCCTGGAACTGCGGTTCGTTCACGCTGACGTTCTTGATCCCGATGCAGGACTCGTCGCCATTGGCTTCTATGATCCGATCGACCAGCAAAAACGGGTAGCGATGCGGCAGCGATTTCAGCAGTCGCTCAATATCATAGGCTTCGAGAACGCTTGCCACCTTCTCATCCATCGGCTGGTTTCACTCCGTTGAACCATGCCTATGCCGCCCCGCGGCTTCCCGCGCAAGCCAAGTCTCGCCCCGCAACCACATGCGAAGCGGGCGCGCCGGTGTCCCCCCCACGCGCGCCTTGGCTGGAAGGTCATCGTTGACGCCCGATTGCGCCGCGATCTGCGCACGGTTGCCGATTTCGAGATGTTCCGCAAAGCCCGCCTGGCCCCCGACACCGACGAAATCGCCCAATTCCGTCGAACCGGAAATTCCAACCTGAGCGACAATCAAACAATGCCGGCCGATCCTCACGTTATGGCCGATCTGAACAAGATTGCCGATCTTCGTGCCCTCACCGACAACCGTGTCGCGCGTCGCGCCCCGATCGATCGCGGAATTGGCGCCAATCTCGACATCGTCCTGCACGATCACCCGGCCGATCTGCGGCACTTTCAGATGGCTATTCGGCCCGGCGATAAAGCCGAACCCGTCCTGACCGATCTTGACCCCGGCGTGGATGATGACCCTGTTGCCGATCAGCGCGTTGGCGATCACCGCGCCGGGCCCGATGGCGCAGCCGCGCCCGATCCGCACATTCGGGCCGATGACCGCATTGGCGCCAATCATTGTGCCCGAGCCAATTTCGGCGTGCGGCCCAACGACGACGCCGGGATCGACGACGACGTCCGGCTCAAGCCGCGCCTCGGGATGAATATCCGCGCCGGGGCTTTCGCCTTTCGAATCGAACATCGTGCCGGGGGTGAGCGCGTCAGGATAAAGTTGTGCCAGCACGCGCGTCAGGTCGCGCGCTGGCGCCGACGTTAACAATGCGAGAGTCCCAGATGGTACAAGCGCGGCGAACCGCGGCGGCACAAAACATGCCAAAGCATGTGTGAGGGCCAGATCGTCGAGATATTTGGAATTGTCGCAAAATGTGAGCGACCCAGGGCCAGCTTCGTCAAGCGGCGTAACATTATCGACGAAAAGCGTGGCGAGATCAGCGGCAGTCGCCGGTGCGGCGCCGGTCCAGGCGACAACCTCGGCCAAGCTTGGGCGGATTGCGGGGCGAAAGAAAACTGGATCGGTCATAAGGTGAAAACCAACGAAGGCCCCGCCAGAGGCGGGGCCAGACGTGACACCCTAAACGATTTCGACGCGGACGTCGCGGCAGCAATCAGAACGTAGTGCCGCCGGTGAAATTGAAGATCTGTGTCTGATCGAATTGGTTCTTCAGCACAGCCTTGGCGAAGTCGAAGCGAATCGGTCCCATCGGCGAAGACCAGATGAGCGAGACACCCACTGAGGCACGGATATCGGTCGAATCGCCGCCGACTGTGATTGCGTCACCTTGGAACGAACAGCCAGCTCCGCAACCAGCAGGCGCACCCTTACTGACGATCGGGCTGGAAGCAAACTGCGGGAAGACAGTCGGCCCATTATAGCCCCAGAGCGCACCGAAATCGGTGAAGACGGCACCGCGCAGCCCAACCTCTCTCGGTAGATACGGGATCGGGAAGTCCGCTTCAGCCGAAGCACCCCAGAACTTGGTGCCGCCCAACGGGTTGCCTTCCGGATCGACGCCCGACGACACGTCGCGAGGACCGAGACCATCTGGCTGGAAGCCGCGGACCAGCTCGGGGCCCATATTAAAGTTGTCGACAATCTTGGTGCCATTCGAACCGAACGCGTTCAGGATACCACCTTGGAAATGCAGCACGCCGACGATTTCGTCGTAGATGGCATGATAATAACGCAGATCCGCGGTCGAACGGACATAGCGTTCCGTGCCGCCAGCCCCGGCGATGTCTTCACGCAATTCCGCATGAATGCCATCCGTCGGGCTGCGATTGTTGTCGAGCGAATTGTACGACAGCGTGAAGCCCGGCATCGACGTGAGCGTCGTGCCCTGCGCCTGTTTCAAAGCCAGCGAAGCTTCGCCGTTCGTCAAGCAGTTGAAGGTCGAAGAGGCTGTCGGAAAACCAATGACCGACGACGGACTCGGCGTAATGCCGGGGATTGGGTTTTGACAGTCGTTGTACGGGAACCAAGAATTGTTCGGGATCGAGATATACGATGAATAGATCGAATACCGCGGCGCAAAGGTGATCTCGTCCGTCACCGGCACACCACCGCGCAACGTGCCGCCGACCATGAAGTCGTTGTAGAAGGCGTATTGCGAGACAGAGCTGTTCTTGGCGAAGACATCGAAGCCCGCGGCGATGCGATGGCCGAGGAAATATGGCTCGGTGAAGGAGAAGGTCGCACCTTCAGCATACTGACCTAACTGCACGGATAAGCGGGCGAACTGGCCACGGCCCATGAAGTTCGATTCCTGCACCGCGACTTCGCCGATGATGCCTTCTGCCGTCGAATAACCGCCGGAGACAGAGAACGAACCCGTCGGTTGATCTTCAACCGTGACAACGACGACAACACGATCAGGCGCAGAACCCGGCTCGTTGGTGATCGTCACCTTCTTGAAGAAGCCAAGATTGTTGAGCCGGCGTTCGGCGCGGTCGACCAAAGCCTTGTTATAGGCGTCACCTTCGCCGATATCGAATTCGCGGCGGATAACATAGTCGCGTGTACGGGTATTGCCGCGGATATCGATGCGCTCGATATAGACGCGCGGCCCTTCGTCGATGACGAAGGCGACGCGCACAGTGCGCGAGACCGGATCGCGGTCGCCACGCGGGTGCACTTGAGAAAAGGCATAGCCGCGACGCAAAACCTGAGTCGTCAAAGCGTCGACGGTTTTTTGTACCTGGTCGCCGTTATAAATCTGGCCGGGCGAGATGCGCAGATAGGAATGCAGAGCACCGCCGTCGATCGCCGGGATATGGGATTCGATATCGACACCGGCGACGTGATATTGCACGCCTTCTTCCACGGTGATCGTGAGGATGTAGCCCTTCTGCGACGGATCGTAGTGGGCATCCGAACCGGTGACGTGGAAGTCGGCATAGCCGTTCTTCAGATAAAAGCGGCGGATGGTCTCAAGGTCCGAAGCGATCTTGTCCGGATCGTACACGTCCGACGACTTGAAGAACGACAGCCAGTCCATTTCCGTCGTCTGCATCAGGTCGCGCAACTTGCCTGATGAATAGACGTGATTGCCGACAAATTCGATCTTCTTCACGCCGGTTTTCGGGCCTTCGTCGATCTTGAAGACGACATCGACGCGACCGTTCGGCAAGTTGACGATTCGGTAAGTGACGCTCGCGGCGGCTTCGCCGGCGCGACGGTAAAGGTCCTTGATGCGCTCGACGTCGGCATCAACGATCGTCTTGTTGAATGGGCCGTGATCCTTGGATTGGATTTCGGTCGTGAGCTGGTCGGATTTGACCTTGCTATTGCCCTCGAAGGCGACGCGATTGATGAGGTTGTTCTCAGAGACGCGGATGATGACGCGGCCGCCCGCGTGCTCCACGTCAACGCTGGAGAACAGGCCGGTCGCATAAAGCGCCTTGACGCCGGTATTGACCGACGCCGGGTCCGAATTCGGAAAATAGGATGCGATCGTTTCGGCGTCGATGCGATGGTTGCCCTCAACCTCAACGCCAGCGGCAAGAGCAGGAATCGACGCCAGAAGCGGCGCCACAAAAACAACGGCGAGAAACCACCGGAACAGTTGACCCCGAATAAATCGCATCTACGCCCGGTCCCCGCGTTATCGACCTAACTTCTGCTGCGGAATCGGCTTCTTGAGCCCAGAAACCCGCAACACCCCACCCCAAGTCAGTTCTTCGGACGACCTCCGGCTCGCCAAGGGTCAGTCCCGGATTCGACCTCAGGCCGGACCCGCCGCGCCGGCGGCGCTTTCGCCGCCAGTCCCGCCAACCCAGGCTTCGCTTCTACAGGGTTTGATTTACCCTGCAAATGGCGTTTGCCAGAGCTGCGTCGTTTTCGGAACCGCGTGACGAGTAAGACACGCTTAATCCCGTGAGCGTCGCGTTAAGGGCAATGGTTAATTGCGCGTTTTGGCGCATGTATCCATTTACCGGCCGAGCATGGCCGGAACACCCCCATTTGGGCGCGCACCGAGGGGTGCGCGACGCGGCCTGGAATCACTTCGTCAGCCGCAAGATATCGTTGTACGTCGCCAAAATCATAAGGCCCAGCACGAAGGTCAGTCCGATTCGGAAACCGACTTGCTGGATCTTTTCGTTCAGCGCCTTCCCCCGCACAGCTTCGATTGCATAGTAAACCAGATGGCCGCCATCGAGCAGTGGGATCGGCAACAGGTTGAGAATTCCAATCGAAATTGACAAAACCGCGGCAAGATTAAGGAGAGCTGCGAATCCGACCTTGGCCATCTCCCCCGAAACTTCCGCGATTCGGATCGGCCCGGACAATTGTGCGGTCGATTCCCGGCCGAGAATCATACCGCGTACATAGGCACCAGTCTGTTCAACGATGTACCAGGTCTCGCTATTGGCGAGCTGAAATGATTTCACGAGACCGTAGCGTTGGATGTGCCAATTGGCTTGAACAGCTTTGGCTTCGACGCCGAGCACGCCGACGTCCGAGAGGCCCCCGCCGGAAGCGCCGCTGTGCTGCTGGGGTGTCGCAATGAGCGTAATGTCTTTGCCCTGCCGCAACACGGCGAAGCTCAACGCCCTACCGCTTGAGGCCTGAACCACCCGCTGCACATCCTCGAAGCTGTCGACTTTGTTGCCGTCGATCGAGAGGATGATGTCGTTGGGCTTGAAACCGGCGGCCTCGGCGGCACTGTTGTGACTGATCTTCTCGACCTCTGGCAGCAGGATGCCGCGGCCGTGGACGGTGAAAATTCCGGTGAAGATCACAATTGCGAGAATGAAATTGGCAATCGGCCCGGCGACGACGATCGCGGCCCGCTTCCAGACGTTCTGACCGAAGAAGGTCACCTTTCTCTCGGCGGCAGGCATGGCCGCACTCGCGGCATCGTCCGTCATCGACGCACCGTTGGCGTCGCCATGAAACTTCACATAGCCGCCAAGCGGCAGGAGTGCGAGGCGCCAGCGGGTGCCCCAGCGGTCGCTGAAATGCGCCAGCTCGGGTCCGAACCCCAGTGAGAACGTATCCACCTTCACGCCGCAGAGGCGGCCGACGAGGAAATGCCCAAGCTCATGGAAGAAGACGACGACGCTCAGAACGAAAAGAAAGGGCACGATCGTGCCGGCGGCAGAAGCAAGATGGGCGGAGATCGACATTTTACTCCTTTTTTGCGCCACAACGACCCGACAGACCGGTCAAAGGCGCAACAACACGAACTCGATGGCTAACCGATTTGGTTAGCGAGTCGTTAACATGCCGAAACCCTGCCCCTCCGCCAAGAGGGTCGCGGCGCTTTCTCTTGCAATATGGTCAACGGCCAACGCGTCCTCAACCGAGACAGGCTCTCTTGCGGTCCCGTCGCGGAGCGCGGCCTCGCAGCAGGCCTCGACGACCCGGGCGATATCGTGGAAGGAAATCAGCCGATCGAGGAACGCTGCGACGGCCACTTCATTCGCGGCATTGAGCACCGTCGGCAGGCCTTGCCCGGTCCGCAAGGCCTCTAGCGCCACGCGGAGGGCGGGAAACCGATCGAAATCCGGCCGCTCGAAGGTCAATTGGCCGACCGCCGCGAGATCAAGCCGGCGCGCCCCGGTCGTCAGGCGTTCGGGATACCCAAGGCAATGGGCGATCGGCACCCGCATATCCGGCGCCGCGAGACCCGCCGTCACCGAGCCGTCCTTGAAGGCGACCAGCCCGTGCACCACAGACTGGGCATGAACCAAAACATCAAGACGGTCCGCATCAATTCCAAAAATATGATGCGCTTCAATGACTTCCAGACCTTTGTTCATGAGTCCGGCTGAATCGATCGTCACCTTTGGCCCCATCGCCCAATTGGGGTGTTTCAGGGCCTGCTCCGGCGTCGCCTTGGCGATGGCTTCGGCCGTCCAGGCGCGAAATGGGCCACCGGAAGCCGTCAGCGTCATCATTTCGATTGTGTCGGATTCGGCGTCGCCCAAAGCCTGAAAAATCGCATTATGCTCGCTATCGACCGGAAGAAGCCGCGTTCCCATCGCCTTGGCCTGGCGCATGAAGGCGGCCCCGGCGCAAACGAGGCACTCCTTGTTGGCGAGCGCGACCGTGCGGCCCGCTGATAGCGCCGCATAGGTCGGCTCGACCCCGGCAGTCCCGGCGATGGCGCCCATGACAATGTCGGCGGGCCGCAGCGCCGCCTCGATGACAGCCTTGCGCCCTGCTGCGGCCTCGATGCCGCTGCCCTGCAACGCGTCCTTCAGGGCGCCGTAGCCGGACTCATCCGCCAAAGCGGCAAAACGTGCGCCCAGTTCGCGTGCGACCTTTGCAAGCGCCAGCGCGTCGCGGCCGCCAGCCACGGCAACCACTTCAAAAGCGCCGCCAGAATTGCGGATAATGTCGGCGGTCGAAGTTCCAATCGACCCTGTCGCGCCGAGCACGACTACGCTCCGCGGCGTCCGAGACGACGGGCGCGGAAGGCGCGTGTTTTCGAGTTCAAATCCGAGAGTCATTCTTTACATCCAATGAAACAGGCCTTCGGCTGGCGACGGAAACGCCCGCAACACGCCGAGAATGGCCGCGAAGACCGCGGTCGCGATGAAACCGTCGACACGATCCATGAGACCGCCATGGCCCGGAATCAAATGGCCGGAATCCTTGGCGCCGAAGCAACGCTTCATCCAGGATTCGAAAAGGTCGCCAAGCTGCGAAACGGCGGCAAGGATCAGTCCGAGAAGCAACAGGGCAAAGCTCGGCGCGATCGCATCGAACTGACTGAATCGTGCCGCGACTGCGAGAAAGCCGAGGCCGACGAGCGCACCAGTCACGATGCCGACGCCGGTTCCGGACCACGTCTTCGAGGGCGAGATGAGCGGCATAAACTTCGGGCCGCCGATCAGCCGCCCGGCGAAATAGGCGGCCGCGTCTGTTCCCCACACAATGGCGAACAGCAAACCAACCGCCCAACGTCCGAACGGAAATGAGCTGCGCAACGTCAGGACGGCGATGATCAGCCCGCCGGCATAGATCAGGCCACCCCCAAACCACGCGCGTCGCCCTGGCCCGCCCAACTGGCCGACCACCAACGCCATGACCAGAAGAATGAACACCCCCAGCGCCGGAATTTGGGAGCGGACCGCAATCGCTGCAGCGACGAGAGTCACCGAACCAAGAGCAAGTCGCGCCGTAAGTCGCTCGCCGCCGACGATACGTTGCCATTCAAAATGCACGACCAGCGCGGCGACCAGCCAGACAAAGAAAAAAACAATGCCGCCGAGCCACCAGGATATTACGGCAATGGCAATGAGCCCGGCGGCGGAGCCAAGCCGCGGGCCAAGATCCGCCAGCCGCGCATTGAGCGAAGACAGTCCCCGCCCAGCCGCCGCTTCCTCCCCGGTGTGCGGGGCGGATGGCCCCGACGCCTCTTTAGAATAGGTCATCGGCCGGATTTAGCATTGGCCGGTGATAAGGTCACGCCGCCGAAACGGCGCTCGCGGGCGGCAAACTCGTCGAGCGCCGCCGCCAGGGCCGCACGGTCAAAGTCCGGCCAATGGATCGGCAGAAAGACGAATTCGCTATATGCCGCCTGCCACATCAGGAAATTCGACAGGCGCTGCTCGCCCGAGGTGCGGATGATGAGGTCGGGGTCAGGAATTCCCGCGGTATCGAGATGTTGCGCGATGACCTCCGCATTGATCGATGCGGAATCGAGCGTGCCGGCGGCAACTTTCTCGGCGATGAGGCGCGCGGCTTCGGCGATTTCCTGGCGGCTGCCGTAGTTGAACGCGATAACAAGATTGAGTCCTGTATTTGCTGCCGTCGCAGTCTCGGCTTCCGCCAGCAGGGCCAGGATATCCGGATTGAGGTTGGCGCGGGTTCCAATGACCTTGATCTTCACGCCCGCATGGCCGAGTTCGGCAAGGTCGTTGCGGATGAAAAGTTTCAAAAGCCCCATGAGATCGCTGATCTCTTCGACGGGCCGGCGCCAGTTCTCCGACGAAAAGCTATAGACCGTCAGGTAATCGAGGCCGAAATCAATCGCCGCACGCACCGCCGCGCGCAAGGCCTCGACACCGCGCCTGTGTCCTTCAAGCCGTGGCAGGCCGCGGCTCGACGCCCAACGGCCGTTGCCATCCATGATGATGCCGACATGTCGGGGGACGCGGCCAAGCCGCGTTCCGACATCCGGAGCTTTGACTTGCGAAGACGCCGCTTTCGGGGTCGCCGCCTGGGCCGGCTTGACTTGCGCCGCAGTCTTCGCCCCGATCATCTCCGCATCATCCTGGCTGCAATCCATTGTGTTTTATCGATATGCGCTCGTCTCAGAACCGCACTGCATTTCCGATCGTAAGCGTAGAAATCCTTTTTATGTCCAAACGTGCAGCGCTCGCCAAACCAGCCGCTAAATCTGCATGATTTCTTGTTCTTTTGTCGCAAGCGCGACATCGATCTCGCCAACATGCTGATCGGTGACTTTCTGCACGTCCGTGGCGTGACGCTTTTCATCGTCTTCGCTGATCAGCTTGTCCTTCAAGAGACGCTTCAGATGGTCAATGCCATCGCGGCGAACATGGCGCACCGCAACCCGCGCCTCTTCCGCATAGCGGTGGGCGACTTTCACCATTTCCTTGCGGCGCTGCTCATTGAGTTCCGGGATGCGAATCCGCAGCGTCTGACCTTCGGTCACCGGTGACAGACCGAGATTCGAATCACGTATGGCGCGCTCGACGGCGCCGACGACGCCCTTGTCCCAGACCTGGACCGACAACATCCGCGATTCTGGCACGCTGATTGTCGCAACCTGATTGATCGGCATCGACTGACCGTAGACATCGACGTGAATGGGCTCGAGCAAGCTTATCGAAGCGCGACCCGTCCGCAGGCCGCCGAGCTCATGCTTCAGCGACGCGATCGACCCTTGCATACGCCGCTTCAAATCAGAAAGATCGAACCCGTCGCTCATCTTGAACCTTGCCTGAGGGAATTTCGCCGCCGGCCGGCGCGCCGGCATTCCGGCGCATCCTCACCTCCAGCACCTCTAATACGGTGTCTTTCCGGCGAGATTTGGCGATGGCGGCGGATATGATCACAGAATCTTTCGCTTTGCTATGCCATTTCAAGGGCCGCGCCAAGCCCACGTCCAAGTCCGCTAAGGCGTAACGAGGGTCGCGCGGCCAACGCCCTTCAGAACGGCGCAAATGGCCCCTGGCTCCTTGATAGAAAATACCAAAATCGGGATTTTCGTCTCCCGCGCCAGCGCAAAGGCGGCGGTGTCCATGATCGCGAGATTCTTGGCGATGGCCTCGTCATGCGTCAGCGTTTCATAGCGCTGCGCGTTGGGATCGAGCTTCGGATCGGCGGAATAGACCCCGTCCACCTGCGTCGCCTTGAGAATCACATCTGCCGACAGCTCCGCTGCCCGCAGCGCCGCGCCGGTGTCGGTCGTGAAGAACGGATTGCCCGTGCCGCCCGCGAGCACGACAACCCGGCCCTTACCGAGATGATGCAGCGCGGCCTGGCGCGAATAGGGCTCGCACAGCGAGGGCATGGCAACAGCGGATAGCGCACGCGCCGGCTGGCCCTGCTTTTCGATCGCATGTTCCATCGCAAGTGCGTTCATGACGGTCGCCAACATGCCGATCGAATCGGCGCGGGCGCGCTCGATACCGGTTTCTGCGCCGGCGATGCCGCGAAAGAAATTGCCACCGCCGACGACGACAGCGGTTTCGACACCGAGCCGGGCCGCACCTGCGAGATCGGCGGCGATCGCCTCAACTGTGCGGGCATCAAGGCCGTGACTCGCCTGCCCCATTAAGGCTTCACCAGAGAGTTTGACGACGATCCGCCGCCATTTCGATTTGCTGTCGCTCATGGATCGTCCATCTGCTGGTTTTCGCGGCGCCGTTCTAACGTAATGCAGCTTCATCCCGAAGCCGAAAACCGCGGAGTCCACCACACTTTCCAAATGGACGGGAAGTTATGCGCAAAGAATATGCGGGCACCGTACGGCAGACGGGCGGGCCAAGGAACCCTTCCCGCTTTGCCAATTTTGTTTGCTTTTTTATCCCGACAATATTGAGAATAATTCCCGCATCGATTGGATTTTTTCGTGCAATTCCAAAGTTTTAGGAAGTCTCTGTTGCCAACTTGCACTAGAGAGGCTGCCGATCATGTCCTATCGTTACAGATATAGTGAAAGACGAATCGGGCGAAATCGGCAAAAGCCGGCGACCGAATTTTGAGCATATCCGGGGGGACTGATGCTGCTAATTTCCAAGCGTTCTCGCATTCCGTGTCTATCGGCGTTTTGGATCGCCCTATCCTCCACGGTTTTCTATGCCCCGTATGCCGCCGCACAGCAGGCGGCGAGCGGCGAGCTTCCGACGGTCGATGTCGTTGCAACGACGCCCCTCGGGGCAGGTACGAGCGCGCTGGATGTGCCGAGCGAAACGCAGACGCTTACGAGCGAAGAAATCAGCACGGTGAATCAAACGACGCTGCAAGATGCGTTGGCGCGCCGGACGCCCGGCGTTTCGGTCACTGACGAGATCGGCAGCCCGCTCTCCGAATCGGTCGATTTCCGCGGTGAAACCGCGACGCCGGTGCCGGGCACGCCCGAGGGTCTGGCCGTCTATATGAACGGGGTCCGTATCAACGAATCCTACGGCGATGTCGTCAACTGGGATCTGATCCCGCCATCGGCGATCAGCACGGCGGACATCGTCACCGGCAATCCAGTCTTCGGTCTCAACGCCCTTGCGGGCGCCGTCGTCATGAAAATGAAGAACGGCTTCACCTGGCAGGGTACGGAAGTCGATCTCCAGGGCGGCATGGATTATACCGCCCAGGGCTCGGCCCAATACGGTGTCAACAAGGGCGATTGGGCCTATTACGTCGATGTCGATGGGGTTCGCACCAATGGCTTCCGCTATTTCGGCCAATCGGATGCCGAGCGCGCCTATGGCGACATCGGCTACCGTGCCTGGAACAGCGAACTCCATTTGAGCATGACAGGTGGGGCCGATGGGCTCGGCGTTGCCGGCACGACGCCGCTCGAACTCGCCAATGAAAATCGGTCCGCCGTCTTCACGACGCCGCAGACAACCAACACGACGGCGGAGATGATCACGCTGTCGGATGAAACGCATATCACCCCGACGCTGACGTTCAACGGCAACGCCTATTTCCGTAGCTACGCGCAGGCGCATCACGACGGCAACATCAGCGATTTCTACCATTGCACAGCCTCCTCCGGGGAGGCTGGCGATCACGTCTGTAACGATGGCGACCTTGTACCCGATCTCGCCGATCCGCTCGCGGGGACCGGCGCGCCTGACGGCCAGCCCTTGGGTGAGATCGACAGCAACTGGACGCGCACGCTGAGCACTGGCGCAACCGGGCAGCTCACCGACACCGACAAAATCTTCGGTCATAACAATACGATCACCGCCGGCGTCAGCGTCGACAATGGCTGGACGCATTTCACTGGCAGCAGCACGCTCGGTACATTGCCTGCCAATTTCGTCGTTCCGTTCACGAACGAATCCATCAACGAGCCGGACGACGACATTTCCCCCGCGGATGTCAGAACGCAGAACACCTATATCGGCATCTATGTGCTCGATAACTTCGACATCACCGACAGATTGAGCCTCCATGCCGGGGCGCGGTTCAACGATGCGATTATCTCATTGACCGACGAGTCCGGCGAAAACCCGGACCTGACCGGCTCGCATAATTTCAACCGTATCAACCCGGTCGTCGGCGCGACCTTTAAGATCACACCGGATATTTCGGTCTATGCGAGCTATTCGGAAGCCAACCGCACTCCGACACCGCTCGAACTCGGCTGCTCCAGCCCGGATCATCCTTGTCAGATCGACAATTTCCTCGTTGCCGACCCGCCGTTGCAGCAGATCGTCGCGCGCACCGTCGAAGCGGGCTTCAAGGGCAGCAACGCGATCAACTGGTCATGGGCACCTGGTCGGCTTGACTGGAGCATCGCCGGCTACCACACCGAGAATCAGAACGACATCTACAGCGTTCCGAGCCTTGTCACGGGCTTTGGCTCCTACACCAATGCCGGCGATACACTGCGCGAGGGTGTCGATGTCGGCGCCACCTATACGACGGCCCGCTGGGACGTTTACGCCAACTATTCCTACATTCAGGCGAAGTTCCTGACGCCGGTGCTCTTGTCCTCGCCGAACAATCCGTTCGCCGATGGTAACGGCAATATTCAGGTGGAATCGGGCGACAACCTCCCAGGCATCCCCACCAATAAGTTCAAGTTCGGCATCGATTACGAGGTTCTGCCGGGCTGGAAGGTCGGCGGCGACGTGGTCTATCGCTCGAGCCAGTATTATTTTGGCGACGAGATCAACGCGCTGCCGAAAATTCCCGGCTTCGCAACGCTCGATCTGAGGACATCGTACCAAGTCAACAAAGACGTCCAGATCTACGGTCTGATCAACAACGCGCTTAACTTCCGCGGCGCGACCTACGGGTCGCTGTACGAGACCGATTCGACCCAGAATCAGGTGAACGGCGCAGCGCCCGGCGTTTGCGACGCTGGCCTGTTCTGCTCCGCGGACGCGCGTGCGATCACGGTCGCGCCGCCGTTCGAAGCGATGGTCGGGCTGAAGATGACGCTGAACGACGCGCCGCCACCGTCCCCACCGCTCGTGGCCAAATACTAAGCCACGCTTATTAGACTTTAGGACTGGCGGACAACCCACCAGTCTTTCTTTAAGACGCCCGATGACGTGTTAAATTGACGAGCTGCCGCGCGCTGCGGCGGCTCGTTTGCTATATCGGGACGCGATGGCTTTCTTCTTCACCAGCGACACACATTTCGGCGACGCCCGCCGCATTCGCGTCGACAAGCGCCCGTTCAAGTCGATCGGCGAGCATGACGCCGCGCTGATTGCGCGCTGGAATGCCGTGGTCGGCCCCGACGATGACGTCTATCATCTCGGCGATTTCGCGGTGACCATGGACGCAACAGCCGTCGAATCGTGGCTCGCAGCGCTGAACGGCCGCAAACATCTCATCATTGGCAATAACGATTCGCCCGCGGTGACTGCCAGCAAGACGTGGGCGAGCATCTCACATTACGCCGAACTCGTAATCGACAACCGCTTCCTGGTGCTCTGTCATTATCCATTCCGGACATGGCACCGCAGCGCCAAGGGTGCCATCGACATTCACGGCCATTCGCATGGCAAGCTGAAAGAATTGCCGCGTCAATATGATGTCGGAATCGATGTCTTTGATTACCGTCCGGTCTCGCTCGCCGAGATTCTGGCGAGCCGCCGACGCGGCAAAAAAGCGATGATCGTTAAAAAGGTTGTGGCGGCAACACCGACGAAAACGCCGCGAAAGGTCGCGAAGAAAACGATCAAGCCTGTGAAGAAAAGGCCTGCAAAGAAAAAGTAAGGCGCGAACGCCTTACCCTTGGCCCGAAGCAGCGGCGACTTCAGCAGCAAAGTCCGATTCCTGCTTCTCGATGCCTTCGCCAAGCGCATAGCGCACGAAGGCCTTCAGCATCACTGGCGCAGCGGCCGCACCCTCCGCCTCTTTCAGCACCTGACCAATGGTCTTGTTGCTATGCTCGGCATGGATCGAGGGCTGTTCGAGCAGCGTGACCTCTTTGTAATAGGTCTTGAGGCCCGATTCGACGATCTTCTCCAGCACATGCGCAGGCTTGCCGGCATTCTTTTCGGCCAGCACCTTTTTCTCGCGCGCGACGACTTCGGGATCGATGCCCGATGCATCAACCGCGAGCGGGCTCGCCGCGGCGACATGCAGAGCAATCAGGCGCGCGAGCGGCGCCAGAACATCGGTCTTGCCGGAGGATTCGAGACCGACGAGCACGCCGATCTTGCCAAGACGGTCGGCAACCGGCGTATGCACGTAGGAACCGATGACGCCCTGGCCGACCTCGACCGCGGCGGCACGGCGCAAATTGATATGCTCGCCAATCGTTGCGACACCAGTGGTGATTGCCTCGGCAACGCTGCCGCCATCAGGATAGGCCGCCGCTTTCAACGCCTCGACATCGGTCAGGCCGCTCTTAAGCGCGACCTCGGCAATGTTGCGCGCGATCTTCTGGAAGTCCTCGTTGCGGGCAACGAAATCGGTCTCCGAATTGACCTCGACCGCAACGCCCTTATTGCCATCGACGGCAAGAGCGATCAGACCCTCGGCCGCGACGCGGCCGGACTTCTTCGCGGCCTTCGAGAGACCCTTCTTGCGCAGCCAATCGACTGCAGCCTCAAGATCGGCATTCGATTCCGAAAGCGCCGTCTTGCAATCCATCATTCCGGCGCCAGTCTTTTCGCGCAGCTCTTTCACCAGTGCCGCCGTGACATTCGCCATTGGCTTCATCCTTCAATCAATTCGATAAGAGCGAAGCAGACACGGAACACCGCATCTGCCTTGGTTGAAAGGGTCTCTTATTCCGCAGCGGTCAGGCTCTTCGCCTGCTCAATCCAACCGTCGCGCTCGATCTTGCCACTTAGCTTCAGGTCTTGATCGAGCTTCTTGGTCTCGTCCGGCGTGAGCGCGGCAATCTGCCAATAATGGAAAACGCCGGCGTCATTGAGCTTCTTGACCACCTGCGGGCCGACGCCATGGAGTTTCGCCAGATCGTCCGGCGCGCCGCGCGGGGCGGCGAGCAATTCGAAATGCTCGGTCTTCACATCGGCATCCGACGCGACGGGCTCCGGCAAATCCTCGGCGATCGGCGTCACTTCGGCGCCGATATCGAGACCCGACTCGCCGCGGCTGCGGGAAATGCCGTCGATAGCCGCGCGCGCGACGAGATCGCAATAAAGGGTGATGGCGCGCCCCGCGTCGTCGTTACCGGGAATCGGGAAGGTGATCCCGTCCGGATCGGAATTGGTATCAAGAATAGCCGCGACAGGAATATGAAGCCGCGCCGCTTCCTTGATCGCCAATTGCTCCTTGTTCGTGTCGATGACGAAGATCAGATCCGGCGTGCCGCCCATATCCTTGATGCCGCCAAGCGCCTTTTCGAGCTTGTCGCGCTCGCGCGACAGCATCAGGCGCTCCTTCTTGGTAAGGCCCTGCCCGCCCGTCTCAAGCGTCTCAGTGACCTTGCGCAGACGCTGGATCGAACCCGAGATCGTCTTCCAATTGGTCAGCATGCCGCCGAGCCAACGCGAATTGATGTAATATTGGGCCGAGCGCTTCGCTGCATCGGCGATGGCATCCTGCGCCTGGCGCTTGGTGCCCACGAAGAGCACACGGCCGCCGCGGGCTACCGTGTCCGACACCGCCTTCAGCGCCTGATGCAGCAACGGCACCGTCTGCGCGAGGTCGATGATGTGGATGTTATTGCGGGCGCCATAAATATAGGGCGCCATTTTCGGGTTCCAGCGATGCGATTGGTGGCCGAAATGAGCGCCGGACTCAAGGAGTCCACGCATGGAAAAATCAGGCAACGACATAGGTCTTCTTCTCCGGTTGAGCCGCCGCGGAAAGTCAGGCTGGCCGGCGTTGCCGCCGGAAGCCACCGGGTGCGGACCTTAAGGCAGGGCCGCGAATTCCGCGTGTGGAATGGGGGTGCTTATAGTGTCCCCGATGTGGGAAGGCAAGGCAGCAAACGCCAGAGCCGCTGCCGTTTTCCGTCTGCCCAAGAAAAGCAGCAGCCGCGGGGGGACGACCCGCGGCTGCGCGCCGCCATAGGCGGGCGGCTCACGCCGGTGGACTTCGGCAAAGTCCGGTCCAGCGTGGGGGCTCGTTGGCTACCCTTACGGGCGACCGAAATCAGGCAAGGTCAAAGCGATCGGCATTCATCACCTTGTTCCAGGCCGCGACGAAGTCATGCACGAACTTCTTCTGCGCGTCGGCGCTGGCATAAACCTCCGCAAGGGCACGCAGCTGCGCGTGCGAACCGAAGACCAGATCGACACGCGTGCCGGTCCACTTGACGTCGTGCGTCCTCCGATCGCGTCCTTCGAACACGTCGCTGGCGTCCGATACCGCCTTCCACTGCATGCGCATATCCAGCAGGTTGACGAAGAAGTCATTGGTCAGCAGGCCCGGCCGATCAGTGAAAACGCCGTGAGTGGAGCCGTCGACATTGATGTTGATCGCGCGCAGACCGCCGATCAGCACGGTCAGTTCGGGCGCGGTCAGGGTCAGCAGTTGCGCCTTGTCGATCAGAACCACCTCGGCGGGCACCGCAAGCCCGGCCTTCTCATAGTTGCGGAAGCCATCCGCGGCCGGTTCAAGTCCGGCGAAGGAATGGACATCCGTCTCCTCCTGCGAGGCGTCGGTTCGGCCGGGCGCAAAGGGAACCTTCACATCGTGTCCGGCATCCTTCGCGGCTTTCTCAATCGCAGCGTTGCCGCCGATAACGATCAGGTCGGCGAGCGAAATTTTCTTTCCGCTGGCCTGTGAGGCGTTGAACTCCTTTTGGATCGCTTCGAGCGCATGCAGCACCTTTGTCAACTGGGCCGGCTGGTTGGCCTCCCAGTCTTTCTGCGGTGCAAGGCGGATGCGCGCACCGTTCGCCCCGCCGCGCTTGTCGCCGCCGCGGAAGGTGGAGGCCGAGGCCCAGGCGGTACCGACCAGCTCGGACACGGTCAGACCCGAGGCAAGCACCTTGACCTTGAGTACGGCAGCGTCGGAGTCATCGATCAAGGGATGATCGACGGCGGGTACCGGATCCTGCCAGATCAGCACTTCCTTGGGCACTTCCGGGCCGAGATAGCGCGTACGGGGCCCAAGGTCGCGATGCGTCAGCTTGAACCAGGCGCGGGCAAACGCTTCGGCGAAGGCCTGCGGGTTCTCCAGGAAGCGGCGCGATATCTTCTCATAGACCGGGTCGACGCGCAGCGACAGATCGGTGGTCAGCATGGTCGGCTTGCGCTTCTTTGACGGATCGTGCGCGTCGGGAATGACCTCCCCGGCGTCCTTGGCCTCCCACTGGATGGCACCGCCAGGACTGCGGGTCTGAACCCATTCGTACTTGAACAGATTCTCGAAGAAGAAGTTGCTCCACTGCGCCGGCGTCTGCGTCCAGATGACTTCCAGACCGCTCCCGACGGCGTCTGCGCCGGACCCGGTGCCGTAGTCGCTGATCCAGCCCAATCCCTGCGCCTCCAGGCCGGCGGCTTCCGGAGCTGGCCCCTTGTGGGACTCGGGCGCGGCGCCGTGGGTCTTTCCGAAGGTGTGGCCGCCGCCGATCAGCGCGACGGTTTCCTCGTCGTTCATCGCCATGCGCTTGAAGGTTTCGCGGATGAATGCCGCCGCAGAAAGCGGGTCGCCGTTGGCGTTCGGACCTTCCGGATTGACGTAGATCAGGCCCATCTCGGTGGCGCTGAGGGGGTCCTTGAAGCTATCGAGCGGCCGGTGAGCCAGCCAGGTTGTCTCGGAACCCCAGTTGATGTCCTGATCGGGTTCCCAGGTATCTTCCCGACCGCCGGCAAAGCCGAACGTACGAAAGCCCATGGTCTCCAGCGCCACATTGCCGGTAAGGACCAGCAGGTCCGCCCAGGAAATCTTCTGCCCGTATTTCTGCTTGATCGGCCAGAGCAGCCGGCGATACCTGTCGATCAGCACGTTGTCCGGCCAAGAATTGAGCGGCGCGAAACGCTGCTGGCCGCGACCGGCACCACCACGGCCGTCACTCAGCCGGTAGGTGCCAGCACTGTGCCACGCCATACGGATGAAGGCCGGCCCATAATTGCCGAAGTCTGCCGGCCACCAATCTTGCGAGTCGGTCATCAGTTTGCGCAGATCGTTCTTCAGCGCCTCATAATCGAGCTTTTTGAATTCCTCACGGTAGTCGAACGTTTCGTCCAAGGGATCGGACGATGGCGAGTTCTGGTGAAGGATCTTCAGGTTCAGCTGATCCGGCCACCAGTCGCGATTGGACCTCTGCCGAGGCGTTGTGTGCGGGTACGGGCATTCACCCGCGCTGCTTTGAACTTTGTCGTCCATCTATCCCTCCGGCCTCGTTCGATAACTGTGGCGTAGCGCGAAACTAGGCGCTCGGAAGATATTGATCCAATCGATAATTCCATTTAATTTGATAGGCAGTGCCAATGGCGGTCAAAATAACTTCAAACTTCGTGGGGACACATGAACCTGCGTGATCTTCGCTACATCGTTGCCGTTGCTGACTTTGGCCATTTCGGCCGCGCCGCCGAGGCGTGCAACGTCAGTCAACCAACACTCTCGGGACAAATCCGCAAACTCGAGGAAGAACTCGGCCTCGCCATTTTCGAGCGTGTCGGCCATACGGTGCGCCCGACCGCGCCGGGCGGCCAAATTCTCGATCATGCCCGGCGCGCTCTGGCCGCCGCGGAAGACATCGTCTCTGTCGCGGCATCGGCACGCGATCCGCTGGCCGGGCCGCTGCATCTAGGCGTCATCCCGACGCTCGGGCCCTATCTCATGCCCTACGCGTTGCCGGCCGCGCAGCAGGGGCTGCGCGCGCTACGTCTCGTGCTCGTCGAAGACTTGACCGTCCGGCTCATCGAACTCGTCTCGGCAGGCAAGCTCGATGCGGCGATCATCGCCTCCGACCCTGAGACCCCTGCTCTCCAGACCGAGACGTTGTTCGACGAGGATTTCTGGCTCGTGCTCGACCAGGACAATCCGCTCGCCGCGCGAAACAAGATCGGCATCGCCGACATCGATCCGCAATCTTTGCTGCTTCTGACCGATGGCCATTGTCTGCGCGACCAGGCACTCGAACTTTGCGGACCACCGCGCGATGCCGAAGCCGCGATCGCCGACATGCGCGCGACGAGCCTGAAAACGCTGCTGCATATGGCGGCCGCCGGCTATGGCATGACGTTGTTTCCGGCACTCGCGCTGCGGCAGGAAGAGCCCCTGCCCGGCAACCTTGTCGCGCGACGGTTGAGCGGCACCAAGGCGCGTCGCCGCGTGCGCCTTATCTTCCGGCCAAGTCACCCGCGCCGCGCCGCGATTGCGGCGCTGTCAAAATTGATCCGTGCAAGCGTGAAAGACGTACTGGAAAAAGAAAATGAACCGGCGCTCGCCAGCGCTGAAAGTTAGAATTCCGAAACTATGTACGTATTGATCGTCTTGATAAGACGCGTATGTCGCTCAAAGATGCGGCATGCGCCATTTTACCAACATCGCGCGGGCGAAGGCCTTGGATTCGGAGTTCGATATTCAATGCCGACTGACAGGAAATATCGAAATCTACGATCTTTTACGAAAGTATTCGTCGAGCTGTGAGTTATTTAGGAACGAGAATCCCAAAAGAAAAAGATCTTTTTGGATCATGAAACCCTTTGAGACCGAGATAAAAGAAGAGAAAGGCATCAAACTTATTGTTAATGTTCTCGGTGGTCCCAAGGGGTGTCCCCTTCCCACCGCCTTGAAGCTTAAGGAATTTTGCGAATTCACCGAAGGGGACTTTGCATTTCTGCGATATCTAGGAAGTGCAGTGGTGAATCTCGAGCAGGAATTTGTTCCATATCGATCGTTTCTAGTGGCGCCGAGGCGCGTGGTGCAGGAAACGCTCGGAATGGTTCAAGCGGAAGAGTACGAGCTTGGCATGGTGCTGTTAGGAGATAGCAGCGACGCTTTTATTTGAGAAGCAAGATTGCAATATCAGCTACACGAATAATTTCGCTGAAGACTTCCGCCGACTTCTTCTCGTCAGTCACCATTTCGCGCGCATAGACAGCACGCGCGCGAATGTCGGAAAGGTGTACGATCTCGCCCTTGTCGTTCGCCCATTGCAATTGTGTTTTGAGAGGCAAAGTTAGCGGCAGCAATGCGCCATCGGCGGCTTCCCTCGCGTAATCGGCTTCGAAACTGTGACCTTGATTGCCGTAGACCTCCGGCGAGTCGCCCACGAGACTCTGAAAGACGACGCCGCCTGCCGCAATCGTCTGGTCTTCACCCCACGGCGCCATAATGACGAAATCCTCTTCCTGAAAGATCGCGCGGCCAAAATTCTTCGATCGATATTCGTTGGAATTACCGGGGTTGATTTCGAAATTGTTACTGAACTTCTTGGGAATGTAGGAATCGCCCGCGCTGCGGGTCACAATGGCGTCCCCAAGCTGGGCGATATTGATCGTCTCTGCGAATTGTCCGGCCGCTCCCGATTGGAGCGTGACGACTTTTTCGCCGCCCTTCCCAAACACGACACTCGCGACCGGGATCGTCGCGGTTTTCCGGAAAAGCGGCGCGCCCGTGAAATCGAAATCATTCGCCGTGACACGCTTCAAATCTAACCTCCCGAGAAAATTTTCTCGACAAATATATATTTAGAAACTCTTTCCGAGTCATTGCGATGCGGCCTAGCTTGGCCGCGCCATTATACTTCGTTAAAAAGTAGCGGACCCTCGCGAGACGAATTGCCATGCTCGATCTCACGGTCGCCATCGCGCATCATCTGCTCGTCTTCAGTCTCTTCGGCATCGTCTTTGCCGAATTTTTCGTGTTGCGCCCGGGCCTCGGCGGCGACGGCCTGACGCGTCTCGCGAGGCTCGATCTGATTTACGGGATCGTCGCCGGTCTGATTATCCTCGTTGGCTTCAGTCGCGCGATCTTCGCGGCGAAGGGCTGGCATTATTACGCGCACAACGGATTCTTCTGGGCGAAAATCGGCACATTCGCGTTAATCGGCTTGGCGTCGATTCCGCCCACCCTCGCCTATCTGCGCTGGCGCAAGGCCGGCACGCCGCCAAACGATGAGGAGATCAAGCGAGCGCGTTTCTACCTCCATCTCGAACTCGCGCTTTTTGTGCCGCTGCTCGGTTTCGCCGCGGCGATGGCCCGCGGCTACGGCGAATTCGGCTGATCATTTGAGCTTGTCGATCAACGCGCGCAGCCCGGCCGAGACGTAGTGGCGGCTCGGATAATAAAGAAACAGGCTGTCATCCGTCGCGCACCAATCCTCCAGGCATCGGATCAATGCGCCTGAGGCGAGATGCGGCTCGATGCGATAATCGAAAACAAAAGCGAGGCCACAACCTTGCAGCGCCGCTTCGATCATCAAATCCTGACTGTCGAGCGTAAGCGGCCCGTTCACTTCGACATGAACGAGTTCGCCGTCGCGTTCGAATTCCCAATTGAAGATTGCGCCGCTCGGGAAACGATAACGGATGCAGGAATGATCCTTGAGATCGGCCAGCGTATGCGGTTTCTTGCGGCCATTAAAATAATCCGGCGACCCCACAACAGCGAAGCGCAGCCGCGACTTGATCCGGACCGCGATCATATCCTGGCTTAGATTTTCGCCGAAGCGGATGCCGGCATCGAATCCATCCTTGGCAATGTCGACGAGCCTGTCGGTCGCAACAATATCGAGATTGAGGCCGGGATTTTCCTGAAGCAATGGGCCGATCACATCCTGCAACACGAAGGGCGCGATGGAATTGGGAATGTTCAGCCGCACCGTTCCGAACGGCGTGCCGCGGAAGGCGTTGAGACCTTCGAGCGCCGCATCGATCTGCTCGAACGCCGGTTGCAATTCTGCGAGAAAGCGTGCGCCTGCATCCGTGAGCGAAACGCTGCGCGTCGTGCGATGAAAGAGCCTTACACCGACCCGCGTTTCAATATTGCGGATGGAATGGCTGATAGCCGACGCCGCGACCCTGCGCTCGACGGCCGCCTTGCGGAAGCTGTTATGGCGCGCCACCGCCAGAAAGGCGGCAAGTTCGGCGAGTTCTGATCCGTGCATGGGTCGGAAATTGCTGTTCTAGGTTCATCACTATAGAGATGATTATGCATCTTATCGCATTTATCTGATGGCGCTAGATCGTACGCCAGCCGGCGGGAGCTTCCGCCGATCCACAATGTGGAGAACGCGATGAGCAACAATCCCCTGAGAACGCTCGACGGCAAAGTCGCCCTCGTCACCGGTGCAAGTTCCGGCATTGGACGCGCGACGACGCTCGAACTCGCCCGACGTGGCGCAAAGGTCGTCGCCAGCGCGCGACGCCGCGCCGAAATCGAAACGCTCGTCGCCGAGATCAAGAAAGACGGCTTCGAGGCGACCGGAATTGTCGCCGACATCAATAAAGAAAATGACGTGATCGACCTCGTCGCCAAGGCGGTCGCGACTTATGGCCGGATCGATGTTGCCTTCAATAACGCCGGCACAGAAGGCGCGTTTTCGCCGTTCGTCGATCAGACGAATGAAACCTATGACACGATCTTCAACGCTAACGTGCGTGGCGTCTTCTGGTCGATGAAACACGAAGCTAGGGCGATGCTCGCGCAAGGCCGTGGCTCGATCATCAACAATGCCTCGATGGGCGGTGTCATCGGCTTCGCCAATGCTGCGCTCTATATCGCCAGCAAACATGCCGTTCTCGGCCTGACCAAGACGGCCTCGATCGAATGGTTCAGACAGGGCGTGCGTGTCAACGCGCTCTGTCCGGGCCTCATCGATACGCCGTTTCAGGATCGCATCTGGCCATCCGAACAAGCCAAGAAAGATTTCGGTGCGGCCTCCGTGCCCGGCCGCACGGGAACATCCGAAGAAATGGCGAAGGTCGTGGCGTTTCTTGCCTCGGATGATTCAACGTTCGTGTCCGGTCACGGCCTTTTGGCCGATGGCGGCTATGTCGTTTCCTGACGAGCCAACGTCATCCGAGCGATCACGTCGCCGTGTGACGTCTGAAAAGCCGCACAATTGCTTCTAAGTTCGTGACAAGAGCGCAAGGTCAAAGGAGTTACCGATCATGCAAAAGCGTACCTTGGGAAAAAGCGGCCTCGAAGTCTCGGCGCTGGGCCTCGGCTGCATGGGGATGACCTGGGCCTATGGCGCCCCCGGCGACCATGCCGAGCTGGTCGCACTCATCCGCCACGCGGTCGAGATCGACGTCACCTTTTTCGATACGGCTGAAGTCTATGGCCCACTCACCAACGAAGAGCTGGTCGGCGAGGCTCTGGCGCCGCTGCGCGACAGAGTGAAGATCGCGACAAAATTCGGCTTCGCGCTCGATCCGCAAAGCGGTCGCCCCGTCGGGCTAAACAGCAAGCCCGCGCATATCAAGGAAGTCGCCGACGCGTCGTTGAAGCGCCTGCGCACCGATCATATCGATCTCCTTTACCAGCATCGCGTCGATCCCAACGTGCCGATCGAGGATGTGGCGGGCGCCGTTGCCGATCTCGTCAAGGCCGGCAAGGTGAAGCATTTCGGCCTTTCGGAGGCGGGCGCGGCGACGATCCGCCGGGCGCATGCGGTGCATCCCGTCGCGGCGGTGCAGAGCGAATATTCGCTTTGGACACATGGGCCGGAGAAAGAGGTACTCCCGACGCTCGAAGAACTCGGCATTGGCTTTGTGCCCTATAGTCCGCTCGGCCGCGGCTTCCTCGCCGGTACATTTTCCGCCGACACGCAGTTCGCCGATGACGATTGGCGCAAGACCAATCCGCGCTTCCAGGCTGATGCGCTGCGCAAGAATGCGCCGCTTGTCGATAGTCTCAAAGCCATCGCCGACGAGAAAGGCGCAACGCCGGCGCAGATCGCGCTGGCCTGGCTACTGGCGCAAAAACCCTGGATCGTGCCGATCCCCGGCACGACCAAGCGCACGCGGCTCGAGGAAAATATCAAAGCCGCCGACATCGCGCTGACACCGGCCGATCTCAAAGCCATCGAAACCGCCGTCGCTTCACATGCGGTCGCGGGCGACCGCTACGACGAGCGCGGCATGGCGATGGTCAATTTGTGACAGACGGATATGATGAAGTTGGCTTCCGTTGGCGGTCGGGCATGTCCTTCCGCAACGCAGCGTCGCGATGCGCCTTGCAGCGAAGTTTCTAAAAACTTTGTGGGACGAGTTTATCCAAACTTGAAGCTTTGAGCACGAAGAAATCCCTCATTTCGCTCCCGGCCGCTTTCCTCGAAGCCGCCGCCATCCCCTAGCGGCCCCTAAGCTCCCGGGCGGCTTCTAAATCCTGCGACAGCCCGGAGAATAGGCACTCACTCATACATATTGAGTGTAAGGTGTACTCACCGTGCCGCGCAGTCCTATTTGGGCGCGACAACAGCGGGAGTATGGGATGTATGCAATCCTTAAATTCGCCGTCGCCTTGACACTTGGCGCGGTGGCCATCGGCCCCGCCTGTGCTTACGAACAGTCTTCAGCAAAGTACGCCGCAAAAGTCCCTGCGTACATCACGACACCGAACACGGTACAGACGCGCATTGGAACGCTGAAATTTTTCGACGGCTTGCCCGACGCGCCGACCGTGCAAAAGGTCTATGACAACCTCGATTTTACGCGCGGCGTTGAGACGTTTCTGTCCGGCATACCTGCCGCGTCCGCTTACGCATTCTGCGAGGGCCTGAGCCAAGCAGGCATCAAGCGTAACGGTGGCATTTCCATTACGGAAAACCTGCTGGATGCACGCACGCTTATGCTGACACCGAATTCGACGACTGTGTATGTTTTCTTATGCATGGACCTTAAGGACAGTCCGGTTGTCGTTGACATACCGCCCGGCGTGCTCGGTCCTGTGAATGACGCTTTTTCCCGCTACGTAACGGACGTGGGATTGGTCGGACCGGATAAGGGCAAAGGCGGCAAATACCTGTTCGTTCCGCCTGGCTACACAGGTGAATTGCCGTCGCAAGGCTATTTCGTCGTAAGGCCGCGCACCTATGGCAACTTCATTTTCTTTCGGGCTTTCGTCAAAAACGGTGACATTGCGGCCGCTGCGCAAGGCGTAAAGGCAAAGGCGCGAGTCTATCCGCTATCCGAGGCAAGCAGTCCGCCGTCCGCAACCATCGTCAACACATCAGGGATGCAGATCAATACGGTTCACGCCAACACGTTTGAGTTCTACAATGAGCTGGATGCCGTCATCCAGCATGAGCCTGCCGATGCGTTTGACCCCGAACTGGTGGGTTTATTCGCATCAATAGGCATAAAAAAGGGTGAACCTTTCGCGCCGGACGCTCGAATGAAAGACATTTTGACCGGTGCTGTAGCGGTCGGCAACGCGACCGCCCGCGCAATTGTTTTCGCGCCTCGCGACAAAAGGGTGATGTTCTATCCTGATCGGCAGTGGGGAACACCGTTCATAGGTGGCGCATACGATTTCATGAACAATGGTGAGCGTATGCTCGATGCTCGGGCCCTCTTCCACTATTACGCCGCTGGCATTACGCCCGCGATGGCCTATTCGAAGCCTGGCACCGGATCGGCCTATGCATACGCGACGCGAGATTCTAAGGGCCGTTATCTGGATGGGGGCAAGACCTACAAGATCACCTTGCCAGCGCCGATCCCTGCCGCGCAGTTCTGGTCGTTTATGGTCTATGACGGACAAACCCGCTCAATGCTGGAGACCGACCAGAAAACCTCTGGCCTCGACAGCAATCAGAAGGGCATCATTAAAAATGCAGACGGATCGGTGACTGTCTGGTTCGCCCCGAAAGCGCCAGCAGGTCACGAAAACAATTGGGTGCAGACGATGCCGGGCAAAGGCTGGAACAGCCTGCTACGGCTCTACGCGCCCCTCGAACCTTGGTTCGACAAAACGTGGAAGCCGGGCGATTTCGAGTTGGTGGAATGAAGCGGCAAGGAGTGGGGCATGGCGGCGCGTTCAGCGCCCGCCAGTCCCCGGTATCCAATCCGTTCCGGCCAACGGCACACCGGCCATAGCGGCAGCCTCGACCGTCAACGCCACCAAGTCTTCCGGCTCGAGGTTATGGACGTGGCTCTTGCCGGCAGCGCGGGCAATCGTCTGCGCTTCCAGCGTCAGTACCGACAGGTAATTGGCGAGCCTGCGGCCGGCCGCGACCGGATCGAGCCGCTTCGCAAGATTCGGGTCCTGCGTCGTGATGCCCGCTGGATCGCGCCCCTCGTGCCAATCGTCATAGGCGCCCGCGGCGCTTCCCAGCGCCTCGTAATCGCTTTGCCAATGTGGATCGTTGTCGCCCAGCGCAACAAGCGCCGCAGTGCCGATCGAGACCGCGTCGGCGCCGAGCGCCAAGGCCTTCGCCACATCGGCACCGTTGCGGATGCCCCCGGAGACGATGAGTTGCACCTTGCGATGCATGCCGAGGTCCTGCAGCGCTTTCACAGCCGGACGGATCGCCGCGAGGATCGGGATGCCGACGTGTTCGATAAAGACTTCCTGCGTCGCCGCCGTGCCACCCTGCATGCCGTCGAGCACGATGACGTCGGCGCCCGCTTTCACCGCCAGCGCGATGTCGTAATAAGGCCGCGAGGCGCCGACTTTCACATAGATCGGCTTTTCCCAATCGGTGATCTCGCGCAATTCCTCGATCTTGATTTCAAGATCGTCGGGGCCGGTCCAATCCGGATGGCGGCAGGCTGAGCGTTGGTCGATACCCTCGGGCAACGTGCGCATCTGCGCGACACGCGGTGAAATCTTCTGGCCGAGGAGCATACCGCCGCCGCCAGGCTTGGCGCCCTGCCCGACGACAACTTCAATCGCGTCGGCCTTGCGAAGATCATCGGGATTCATGCCGTAGCGCGACGGCAGATATTGGTAGACAAGAATCTTGGAATGGCCGCGCTCTTCCTGCGTCATGCCGCCGTCGCCCGTCGTCGTCGACGTACCAACCGTCGAGGCGCCGCGCCCCAGTGCTTCTTTCGCCTGCGCCGACAGCGAGCCGAAGCTCATGCCGGCAATCGTGATCGGGATTTTGAGCTCAATCGGCTTTTTCGCGAACCGCGTGCCGAGCGTGACCGCCGTGCCGCATTTCTCGCGATAGCCTTCGAGCGGATAGCGCGACATCGACGCGCCGAGAAAGAGCAGATCGTCGAAATGCGGCAGATGCCGCTTCGCACCCGCGCCACGAATGTCATAGATACCAGTCGCGGCGGAGCGCCGAATCTCGGAAAGTGTGTAGGCGTCAAATGTCGATGAAAAACGCGGCATCGTACGTGGAGCTTTAACCTGCTCGTTCATCAATAAGCTCCCGCATTGTCGACATGGAAATGATAAAGCGTCCGCCCCGAGCCGTAGCGTTTGAATTCGCCGACATCGACTTCGCCCGCGAGGCCGAGCTCTTTGAATTTTTCGTAGAGCTCAGCGCGATGCTGATCGTCCATCTCCTTCTCGATGCAATCAGCGCCGAGGCTCGCAACGTTCCCGCGCGCATAAAGCTTCGCCTCATAGAGCGAGTCGCCGAAGGCTTCGCCAACATCGCCGAAGACGGCGAGCGTGCCCGCTTGCGCCATGAAGGCTGACATCGGGCCGATGGAGCCTTTCACGATAATATCGACGCCCTTCATCGAAATGCCGCAGCGCCCCGATGCATCGCCATCGATAATGATCGAACCGCCATGCGCCGTCGCGCCGACGGAATCGCTGGCATTGCCGCGAACGTGGATCAGGCCCGACATCATATTTTCGCCGAGGCCGATGCCGGCGCTGCCTTCGATGAGGATCGTCGCCAGCTGGTTCATGCCGCCGCAATAATAGCCGACGTCACCATCGATCTCGATCGTCACGTCCGCATCCACACCCGCCGCGATTGCATGAACGCCACGCGGATTGAGCACGCGAAATAAATTCGCATTGCTGCCTGGGTGGATCGCGTGCAGTGCACGGTTCAACTCGCGCACAGAATTCGTCGCGAGATCAAACGTGCGGGCATGGCCGAGATCGGTTTTGCCCGCAGCTTTCTTCACGGTTTGCGATTGAATGTTCATGCCGCGCGGTTCCAGAAATAGACGGTGGCGGGATTTGGCTCGAAAATCTTCGCGTTCTCAATGCCGGGCAGTGAACTCAGGGCGCGAAACTCGGTGCCGAAGGCGACGTATTGATCGGTCTCGGCCATAACGGCGTGTTTGCAGCCGATCGGATCGCGCAGAACGCCGAAGCCCGTGTCGGTGCCGACGACGAAAGTATAGAAACCGTCGAGGTCTTTCAGCGAGGATTCGAGCGCTTCGCCAAGACTATCACCCTGCGCAAGGCGCCAGGACACATAGCCGGCGGCCACTTCCGTGTCGTTCTCAGTCGCGAAGGGAATGCCTTCGCGGATCAGCTTGCGGCGCATCTGATTATGGTTCGACAGCGAGCCGTTGTGGACGAGGCATTGATCCTTGCCGGTCGAGAACGGATGCGCGCCCGCGGTCGTCACCGCCGATTCGGTCGCCATGCGCGTATGGCCGATGCCATGCGTGCCGCTCATTTCAGCAAGGTGGAATTTCTTGGCGACGTCGGCCGGCAGGCCGACCTCTTTATAAAGCTCCATATGCGTGCCGACGGAGCTGACCGTGAGCGTCGGAGCCTCGTGCTTGATCTTCTGCAGAACGCCTTCGACATCGGTTGTCGGCACGGAGACAACAATGTGGGTGCCGCGGCGCGTGACGCTGGCACCTGGCTCAAGCGCCTTTTCCAGGGCTCCGTAGCTTTCAAAGTCCGCCGGCGCGCGCAGAGTGATCTTGGTGCGGCTTTTCTCGCCCTCGCCATAGACGGCGAAACCGGCGCTGTCGGGGCCGCGCGCCGTCATCGTCTCCAGCATGACCGAGAGATGCTTGCCGAGATCCGGCTCCAGAGCTGGATCTTTAAAGAAGAGTCCAACGATGCCGCACATCCCACTGCCTCGCGTGTTTCCTGAACCTAAAGCAATTTTCCTATAAAGAAAATAGCAGTCGCGTGAAGAAACTGGAAGGGGATTTTGCGCTTTTCGTCAAAAAAATTACGTTGCGCTGCGGCACAGGCGGCCTTGCATAAATCCGGCCAAGCCTGGGCCTAGGGGCGCGCGTCGTAGCTGCGCTGGGCCGCCACAACTTTGACCATGCTGGTTTCGGCCCAGTCGATCATCGATCGCAACGCCGACAGCAGCTCCCGGCCGAGCGGCGTGATGCCGTAGGTGACCATAACGGGCATCGTCGGCGTGACCTCGCGTGTGACGAGACCGTCCCGCTCGAGCGAACGCAGGGTCTGACTGAGCATTTTCTGCGAAACGCCTTCGACGCGCCGCTTCAGACCGCCGAATCGCATGTCACCATCGCCCAAAATCAGGAGCACGAGCACGCTCCATTTGTCGGCGACACGATCCAGCAATTGCCGCGTCGGGCAATTGGCGGCGAACGCGTTTCCGCGATCAATCGGAGTTTCTTGCGAGGTTTCCTGGCGGTAATCAGGTGTCGAAAAAGTGCCGTCTTGCATGACTGGTTTCAATAATACACATGGTTGCCAATGGAAACCATGGAGGTGCAAATGAATGTCAGCGTCCTCGGCGCCAGCGGCCAGGCAGGTTCGGAAATCATCAAGGAGCTTGCCGCACGAGGCCACCACGTGCTCGCCATCGCCCGCAAGCCGGAAGCCATCCCGAAGGCGCCGGGCGTGATCGCGAAAGCGAGCGACGCCTCCGATCCTGCCGCGCTGGCCGCATTGATTCGCGGGACGGACGCCGTCATCAGCGCGCTGCATTTCGATATCCCCGCGGCGACCTTGCTTTCGGCGCTCAAACAAGCCGGAGTCAAAAGACTGCTGGTGACTGGTGGCGCCGCGAGCCTTGAAGTCGCGCCCGGCAAACTATTGATCGATACGCCCGACTTCCCCGAAGAATGGAAACCCATCGCCCGACCCGGAATCGTCTTCCTCGATGCACTTCGCAAAGAGAAAGAGATCGATTGGACGTTCTTCTCGCCTGCGGCACTCCTCTTCAAGGGTCCGCGCCTCGGCCATTTCCGGTTGGGTCGCAATCAACTCGTCACCGACGCCGCCGGCGAAAGCAAAATCAGCTTCGCGGATTATGCCATCGCAATGGTCGACGAACTGGAGCAACACCGGCACAGCCGGGCGCGTTTCACCGCGGCCTATTAGGGCCCGGTCTCAGCCTTCGCGCCAGACGAGTTCGCCCGCGACGATTGTCAGCTTCACCCGCCCCTGCATCCGGGCCTCGTCGAAAGGCGTGTTCTTGCAGCGCGAATGCAGCGTCACCGGATCGAGCACATAGGGCTCATCAGGATCGAAACGGATGAGATCGGCCGGCGCCCCAATCTCAAGCCGTCCCTGCGGCAGACCGAGGATTTCCGCCGGCCGCGACGACATCGCCGCGAGCAATCGCGGCAGTTCGATTTCCCCCGCATGGACGAGCCGCAAGCCGGCCGACAGCATCGTCTCCAGGCCGATGGCGCCCGGCTCGGCTTCCGCAAACGGCAGCCGCTTCGTCTCGACGTCCTGCGGATTGTGATCCGAGACGACGACATCGATCAGCCCTTCGGCCAGCGCCTCAACGAGCGCCAGACGCTCATCCTCGCGCCGCAGCGGCGGCGAAAGCTTCAGGAAGGTGCGGTAATCGCCGATATCGTTTTCGTTCAACGCGAGATGATTGATTGAGGTGCCGCAGGTGATTGGCAGGCCCGCGGCCTTTGCCGCGCGAATGGCATCGAGCGAGAGCGTCGTCGAGATGAGAGCGGCGTGATAGCGCGCGCCGGTCAGCGCAACGAGGCGAATGTCGCGATCGAGCATGATCGTTTCGGCCTCGCGCGGCACGCCCGGCAGGCCAAGGCGTGTGGCGAATTCGCCTTCGTTCATCACGCCGCCGGTGGCGAGGTCGGGATCCTGCGTGAAATGCAGGATCAGCGCATCGAAATCCTTGGCATAGGCCATCACGCGTCGCATGACGCGCGCGTTGCGCAGGGATTGCGGCCCATCGCTGAAGGCGACCGCACCCGCTTCCTTCAAAAGACCGATCTCCGCGATCTCTTCGCCGTGCAGGCCCTGTGTCAAAGCGGCGATCGGCAGAACCCGGACGATGCCGGTATCGCGGGCGCGCCGCTGTAGAAAATCGACCACGGCCGGTTCGTCGATCGGCGGATTGGTGTCGGGCCGCGCCAGAATGGTCGTGACGCCGCCCGCCGCCGCCGCCGCTGTCGCCGTCGCGATCGTCTCGCGATGCTCCGCTCCCGGCTCGCCGACAAAGGCGCACATGTCGATGAGGCCCGGCGCGACGACATCGCCGGCGCAATCGATGATATGCGCATGCGGCGGCAGTGACGCAGCCACGACCTGCGGCCCGAGATCGCGAATGATGCCGTCGATGATGAGGACGCCGCCGCGCTCCTCGGTTTCGCGCGCGGGATCGATCAGCCGTGCATTGACGAGCGCCAGCGGCTGGTGGGCGATGGCGCCGGTCGGGGCGTGTTTCATCGCGCCTCACTCATTGGGCAAATGCTCGGCGAGCGCCGCGAGAACGGCCATGCGGACCGCGACGCCCATTTCGACTTGTTCGCGGATCAGGCTCTGCGGGCCGTCGGCGATATTCGAATCGATCTCGACGCCGCGGTTCATCGGCCCCGGATGCATGACCAGCGAATCCGGCTTGGCGAAGCGCAGCTTCTCCTGGTCGAGGCCGAAGAAACGGAAATATTCGCGCGATGACGGCATGAACCCGCCGCTCATTCGTTCGCGCTGCAATCGCAGCATCATGACAATATCAGCGCCGGCGAGCCCGGCCTTCATGTCGTGAAAGGTCTCGACGCCCATGCGCTCAATGCCGACCGGCATCAGCGTCGAGGGGCCGACGACACGCACCCGCGCGCCCAGCGCCGAGAGCAAGATGATATTCGAGCGCGCGACACGCGAATGCATGATGTCGCCGCAGATGGCGACCGTGAGACCTTCGATCGGACCTTTGTTGCGACGGATCGTCAGCGCATCAAGAAGAGCCTGCGTTGGATGTTCATGCGCGCCGTCGCCAGCATTGATCACCGCGCAATCGACCTTGCGGGCGAGAAGATGCACCGCGCCCGCCTGGGCATGGCGCACGACGATAAGATCCGGGCGCATTGCATTGAGCGTCACGGCCGTGTCGATCAGCGTCTCGCCCTTCTTCAGGCTTGAGGTCTGGACCGACATGTTCATGACATCGGCGCCGAGCCTTTTGCCGGCGAGTTCGAAAGACGATTGCGTGCGCGTCGAGGATTCAAAGAAAAGATTGATGAGCGTCCGGCCGCGCAGCGTCGTGCGCTTTTTCTCGATCTGCCGCGAGACTTCGACTGCCTCTTCGGCACGGTCGAGAAGAATCATAATGTCTTCGGCCGAAAGCCCTTCGATCCCGAGCAAATGGCGGTGCCGAAATTTTTGGCGGGGCTGGGGAGCGGACATTAAAGTGGTTCTATACGGGTGAACCTGCGGCGTCGGCAAGCCGCGCTCGAGGGATTTCCCGGCCTTTTCGATGCACTGGTTACCGCGATTTGGAGCCGGACGTCTGAGGCCGGGATTTGGGCCGGGATTTGACACCACGCCTCCCCTACCCCATGTTCCGCCACAATGAGCGGCGGCCCAGAGACGCGCCGGGAGCTCTTCACGGCTTGGCCGATTTCCAAAAAATGTAGCGTCTTCAGCCGCTTAGCACGGAGCTAAGAACGCATGAATCTCGTCATCGTCGAATCGCCCTCCAAGGCCAAGACGATCAACAAGTACCTTGGGCGTGACTATGAGGTCATCGCCTCGTTCGGCCATGTGCGCGATCTGCCGCCCAAGGATGGGTCAGTTGATCCGGAGCAGGATTTCACCATGCTCTGGCAGGTCGACGCCAAGGCCGCCAAGCGGCTCAACGACATTGCCGCCGCCGCGAAGACGGCCAAGAAGCTGATCCTGGCGACCGATCCGGACCGCGAAGGCGAAGCTATCTCCTGGCACGTTCTCGAAGTCCTCAAGAACAAGAAGGTCTTGAGGGACATTCCGGTCGAGCGTGTCGTCTTCAATGCGATCACCAAGACGGCCGTGCTCGACGCGATGAAGCATCCGCGCCAGATCGATGCGGCGCTGGTCGATTCATACCTCGCCCGCCGTGCGCTCGATTATCTCGTCGGCTTCAATCTCTCGCCGGTGCTGTGGCGCAAATTGCCGGGCGCGCGCTCGGCGGGCCGTGTGCAATCCGTCGCTTTGCGTCTGGTCTGCGACCGCGAGCTCGAAATCGAGCAATTCGTCACGCAGGAATATTGGACGCTGCTGGCGCATCTGAAGACCAAGGCCGGCGCGCCGTTCGTCGCCCGGCTTGTCGGCGCCGACGGCCAGAAGATCGGCCGTCTCGACATCGCGACGGCGGACGAAGCCGCCAGCCTCAAGACCGCACTAGAGAACGGGCAGTTCTCGGTCGTCAGCGTCGAGTCGCGTCCTGCCAAGCGCCATCCCGCCCCGCCGTTCACGACCTCGACGCTGCAGCAGGAAGCCTCGCGCAAATTGGGGTTTGCCCCGGCTCGCACGATGCAGATCGCGCAGAAGCTCTACGAAGGCATCGATATCGACGGCGATACAGTCGGCCTCATTACTTATATGCGTACAGACGGCGTCGACGTGGCGCCGGAGGCCATCGCCGCCGCGCGCAAGGTGATCGGCAAGGAGTACGGCGAGCGCTACGTGCCGAAAGTGCCGCGCAAATATACGGTGAAAGCCAAGAACGCGCAGGAAGCGCACGAGGCGATCCGCCCGACGGATATGTCGCTGCTGCCGCCGCGCATCGGCCGCTCCCTCAACCACGACGAAGCGCGGCTTTACGAATTGATCTGGACGCGTGCTGTCGCGAGCCAGATGGAATCGGCCGACCTCGAACGCACGAGCGTCGACATTTCAGCGGTCGCCGACAAGCGCAAGCTCGATCTGCGCGCCACCGGCCAGGTGATCCGTTTCGACGGTTTTCTGAAGCTTTATCAGGAAGGCCGCGACGACGAAGAGGACGATGAGTCCAGCCGCCTGCCGCCGATGGCAGCGGGCGAGCCGCTGACCAAAGACAGGATCGAATCCTCCCAGCATCGCACCGAGCCGCCGCCGCGCTTCACCGAGGCGAGCCTCGTCAAGCGGATGGAAGAACTCAGCATCGGCCGGCCCTCGACCTATGCTTCGACGCTCGCGGTCTTACGCGAACGCGATTACGTCAAACTCGAGAAAAAACGGCTTTATCCTGAAGACAAAGGCCGCGTCGTCACCGCCTTTCTCGAAAGCTTCTTCACCCGCTACGTCGGCTATGACTTCACCGCCGGCCTCGAGGAAAAGCTCGATCACGTCTCCAATCATGAGCTCGATTGGAAGCAGGTGTTGCGCGACTTCTGGGCGGATTTTTCGAGCGCGATTGATGCGACCAAGGATCTGCGCACAACGCAAGTTCTCGATTCGCTGAACGAGTTGCTCGGCCCGCACATCTTCCCGACGAAGGAAGACGGCTCCAATCCCCGCGCCTGCCCGTCCTGCGGCAATGGCCAATTGTCGCTGAAGCTCGGCAAGTTCGGCGCTTTCATCGGCTGCTCCAATTATCCCGAGTGCAAGTTCACCCGTACACTCGCCGATACCAAGGCCGAGAGCCTTGGCGACAGCGACCGGCCTGGTGTGAAAGTTCTCGGTCAAGATCCGGAAACCGGCGACGAGATCACGTTGCGCGACGGCCGTTTCGGCACCTATGTGCAGCAAGGCGAAGGCGAGAAGCCGAAACGCTCGTCCCTACCGAAGACGCTAAATCCGTCCGATTTGACGCTCGAGCAGGCGCTGGCGCTGTTGAGCCTGCCGCGCGAGGTTGCAGTCCATCCCGAAACCAAAGCGCCGATCGTTGCCGGCATCGGCCGCTACGGGCCTTATGTGCAGCACGGCAAGACCTACGCTAATATCGGCAAGGACGAGGACATTCTTTCGATCGGCGGCAATCGTGCCATCGATCTTATCGTCGCCAAGGAGAGCGGTCTCTCGGGACGGCGCTTCGGCGCGCAGGCATCGAGCGCGAGCCGCGAATTGGGCGATCATCCGCAAGGCGGCGCCGTGGTCATCAAGGCCGGCCGGTTCGGGCCCTATGTCAATTGGGGCAAGATCAATGCGACGCTGCCACGCGAGTCCGATCCGACGACCGTAACCCTCGACGACGCGATCGCCCTGCTCGCCGCCAAGGCGCAGGGCGGCGGCGGCGGCGGTGGCGGGACGCAGGGCCGCGTGCTTGGCCAGCATCCGTCCGGTGGTGATGTCGTTCTGCGCGAGGGACGCTTTGGTCCTTATGTCAGCCTCGGCAAGATCAATGCGACGTTGAAGAACGGCGTGGCAGCGGATTCGATCACACTCGAAGACGCGATCCAATTGATCGACGCCAAGGGCGGCGTCCCGACGAAAAAGAAGACTGCCGCGAAAGCCAAGCCCGCCAAAACTACAGCGAAGGCCGCGCCCAAAAAAGCTGCGGCGAAGAAGGCCGCGACCAAGGCGCCCGCACGGAAGGCGAAGAGAGCGTGATCAAGAAAGCCGGCTCGGCAAAAGCCGGCCCGCCCGGCGCGAAAGCCGAACGACCGAAAGGCGCTTTGCCTTCGAAGGCAGAGATTCTCGCCTTCATCGGCCGCGAACAACCAAACAGCCCCACCAAAATTGGCAAGCGGGAAGTCGCCCGCGCCTTCTCGATCACCGGGGCGGATCGCATAGGATTAAAGAAAATACTCAGAGAACTCGAAGCGGAAGGCGCCGTTGGGCGCAACCGCAAACAATTACATAAGGCCGGTCAATTGCCGGCTGTCGTCCTCGCCGATATCGCCAGCCGCGACCCAGACGGCGAATTGATTGCCCAGCCCGTCGAATGGGACAATGAACAAGGGCCGATCCCGAAAATTCTCATCCAGGTTGGCAAGCGACGCCCCGGCCAGCCGGTGCCCGGCGTCGGCGACCGCGGGCTGATTCGCGTCGAACCGGCGCACGAAGCGGGCCCGAACGATCCCGCCTATAACGGCCGCGTCATCAAACTTTTCGACCGTGCCAAGACACAAGTGCTCGGCATCTATCGCGCCGATCCATCGGGCGGCGCGCGTGTCGTGCCGATCGACAAACGCAACGCGCGCGTCGGTGAATTCACGGTCGCCGAAGGTGGCCACAATGGCGCGCAGGAAGGCGATCTCGTCGCCGTCGATGTTTTGCGCACCGGACGTCTTGGTCTTGCACCCGTGCGCGTACGCGAAAAGCTCGGCAGCCTCGCGAGCGAAAAGGCGATGAGCCTCATCGCCATCCATTCGCACAGCATTCCCAATGCTTTCAGTTCGGACGCTTTGGCGGAAGCCTCCCACGCAAAGCCGGCGACGCTCGCCGGGCGCGAGGATTGGCGCGACATTCCCCTGATCACCATCGACCCGGCCGACGCCAAGGATCACGACGACGCGGTGTTCGCGCAACCTGATCGCAACCCCGATAACGACGGCGGCCATATCATCCATGTCGCTATCGCCGATGTCGCGGCCTATGTGCGGCCAGGCTCTGCGCTTGACCGCGATGCACTCCAGCGTGGCAATTCGGTCTATTTCCCGGATCGCGTCGTGCCGATGCTGCCCGAGCGCATCTCCAACGACCTTTGTTCACTGCGGCCCAATGAAGATCGCGCCGCGCTCGCCTTCCGCATCATCATCGCCAAAGACGGGCGCGCGCTCTCGCACAACGTGCATCGCGTGCTGATGCGATCGGCGGCGAAGCTTGCCTATCAGCAAGTGCAAGCCGCCTGGGACGGAACGCCCGGCGAAGAAACGCAGGCGCTGTTAAAGCCGGTGCTGAAGCCGCTCTTTGCCGCTTATGAATCATTGAAACTCGCGCGCGAAAAGCGCAACCCGCTCGATCTCGATCTGCCGGAACGCAAGCTTCTGCTCAAGCCCGATGGGACCGTCGATCGCGTGATCGTGCCGCCGCGGCTTGAAGCGCATCGGCTGATCGAGGAATTCATGATCCTCGCCAATGTCGCCGCGGCAGAGACGTTGGAAAAAGTGCATCAGGCCCTGATCTATCGCGCGCATGGCGAGCCGACATTCGAGAAGCTTAATGGGCTCGCTGAATTCCTCGCCTCGATCGACATCAAGATCGCGAAGGGCCAAGTGCTGACGCCGCGCCAGTTCAACGGCATCCTCGCGCAGGTCAAAGGCACCGAGCACGAGAACATCGTCAACGATGTCGTGCTGCGAACGCAAGCGCAGGCGGAATATGTCGCCGAAAACTACGGTCATTTCGGCCTGCATCTGCGCCGCTACGCGCATTTCACATCGCCGATCCGCCGCTATGCCGATCTGATCGTTCATCGCGGCCTGATCCGCGCGCTACGTCTTGGCAATGACGGTCTGCCGGACATGACGGGCGAGCAATTGGCAGAGATCGCCGCGCAAATTTCCGCGACCGAGCGGCGCGCCATGGCGGCGGAGCGCGAAACCGTCGACCGTTTGATCGCGCAATTTCTGAGCGAACAGGTGGGCGCCACGTTTGAGGGGCGGATCTCCGGGGTTACGGGCGCAGGGCTTTTCGTCAAACTTGCCGAGACCGGCGCCGACGGATTTATCCCGATCGCGACACTCGGCGACGATTATTTCAACTATGACGAGAGTTCGCATGCGTTGATTGGTCGCCGCAGCGGCGTGACGCATCGCCTTGGCGACGAAATTGCGGTGAAACTTGTCGAAGCGGCGCCCTTCGCAGGCGCGCTACGCTTTGAATTGATGTCCGGTGCGGGCGGCGCCCGTTTACGTAACGTCAAAACTCAGGGGAAGCGTGGGGGACGCCGCGACAACGGGTCGGATGGCCCCCGCGCGTCGGCACGTTTAAAAAAACTGCGGAAGTCGAATAATTAAATCTAACGACGACTAGGTTCGGCATGGCTATCGACACGGCAAATATGTCCATTGTGCCCCTCTCTGGCGGCAAAGCCTCGCTCGACGATAGCTTCGCACGGCCCAAGCGAAATGCATGGCTCGCAATCCGGCGCGGATTTTCCGGCCATTGCCCCTCCTGCGGCAAGGGTGCGCTCTACAGCAAATATCTCAAGGTCAACGACCGGTGCGCGGTCTGCAACACCGAATTGTTTCATCAGCGGGCTGACGACGCGCCACCCTATCTGACGATCCTCGTCGTCGGCCACATCATCGGCGCGATGATGCTTTCGGCCGATACAATGTTCCCGGATTTTCCGATTCTCTATCAGATGATCCTGTGGCCGCTACTGACCGTCGCCATGTCGCTGATCCTGCTGCCGGCATTCAAGGGCGGCCTCATCGGCTATCAATGGGCGTTGCGCATGCACGGATTTGACTCAGCGCCGGACGCATCTTCGGCGGGCGCCGTGCCGAATGGCTGACGGCGTCTCTGCGCCGATTATTTCGTCCACGCGATCCGTCAAGCCGAAAGCGGCTTCCAGTCTCATCCTTGTCGATACGACCCAATCCGTTCCGCGCGTCCTGATGGGTCGGCGCAATGCCAGCCTGCGTTTCATGCCGGACAAGTTTGTCTTCCCCGGTGGCCGCGTGGAGCGCGAAGATCGCGACATCACGGCAGCCGATACCCTCAACGAGTCCGTTGCCACCCGGCTCGGCAAACGCAACCGTCGCGATGCGCCGGAGCCCCGCACGCTCGCCTTGGCCGCCATTCGCGAAACATTTGAAGAAACAGGCCTCCTGATCGGCGAGAAGGCCACGCCTTCCAAGACCCCGGTGCCTCAATCCTGGCGCGCTTTCGTTGAGCTTGGCTTTCTGCCGAGGATCGGCGATTTGCGCTTTCTCGCCCGCGCCGTGACGCCGCAACATCTGCCGCGCCGGTTCGATACACGCTTCTTCATCGCCAATGCGGCTTCCATCGCCTACCGCGTCGAGGGCGTAGCACATGCGGATGCAGAGCTTGTCGAACTTCGCTGGCTGCCGATCGCCGAGGCATCGGAACTTGACGTCGGCAACATCACCAGTTCGATCTTGCGCGAGGCCGCGCAACGCATTACCGCAGGGCTGACAGCCGATCCGCCTGCGGCGTTCTTCACTTATCGGAATCGCCGCTTCTCCCGCGACGAACTTTGAAAACACCTTCAGAAACGCGCGTATTCGTCGTCGCCGCGGCCATCACGACGGTAATGATCGCCGCTATCGGCCTGTCGCTGTCGGCGACTTTGATCGCGGTGCGGCTGGCGCAGGCCGGCTATTCCGCACGCGCTATCGGCCTCCATCCCGCCGCGAGCAGCCTCGTTGGCCTCGTCACGGCGGTTTATGTGCCTTGGCTCGCGCACATCATCGGCGTCCGGCGGCTCCTGATCTCCGCACTATTGCTGGGCGCCGTCTGCCTTGCCGGCCTCGCGCTCACGCACGGCTATTGGCCCTGGCTTGCGATGCGGTGCATCTATGGCATCGCGCTGACCATCCTCTTCATTCTTGCCGAATTCTGGATCAGCGCGATCGTCTGGCCGCGCCGGCGCGGTCTGGTGATGGGGATTTACGCGACAGCCGTTGCAGCTGGATTCACAGCGGGACCTTTCGTTCTCGCCGCGACCGGTCCCTCTGGCGCGACGCCGTTTATGATCGCCGCCCTGCTCTCACTGGCAGCCATCGTGCCGATCGGGCTTACAGGGGTGGAGGCGCCGGCTCTGGAAGAAGCGCAGCCGCTACCCTTCAGGGCGATCCTGCGCGCCGCGCCCGCAGCAACGGCGGCGGCTCTCATCTATGGCGCGATCGAAGCCGCGGCCTTTGGCCTATTTCCGGTCTTCGCCTTGCGCGAAGGCTGGGGCGCCGGCGCGGCCGCTGTCGCCACCGCGATCTTTGCGCTGGGCAACGCATTGTTCCAGATCCCAACCGGCTTCGTGGCCGACCGTTTTGGCCAGCGCCGGCTGCTGATCCTGATGGGCGCGCTTGGCACCATCGGCGCACTGATTTTGCCGCTCGCCGCGCGCTCATCCTACGCAAGCTATGTCATGCTGCTGTTCGCCTGGAGCGGGATTGTCGGGGGCCTTTACGCAGTAGGCCTTACAAGCCTCGCCAGCCGCTATCCGGAGGCCGGAGCGCTGGCACGTGCCAACGCAGCTTATATCCTCCTGTATACTGCGGGGAGCCTCGTCGGGCCGCCGATTTTCGGCTTCAGTCTCGACCTCGCACCCTCCGGTCTCTTCTTCAGTTTGGCTGTCGTTCTGGCGCTCTTCTTCACATTGGCAATGAAGCGCGATGCCAATCCTTGACAAGCCAATCCTTGACAAGCGAAGGCCGATCCTTAAGGTGCGCCCACTTTCGCGCATCGTCAGCATTTAACGCGTCGGCGCTTTTCGCCACGCGACGCGCTCAGGTTTGAAGGAAGCCGCAGATGGCCAAGGCCGCAATGATCAAGATTAAGCTCCAGTCCTCGGCAGACACGGGCTATTTTTACGTGACCAAGAAGAACGCCCGCACGAAGACCGAAAAGCTGTCGTTCAAGAAATACGACCCGGTCGCGCGCAAGCACGTCGAGTTCAAAGAAACCAAGATCAAGTGATTCGGAGCGGACGCGATTTAGCAGTCCGCTCAATAAGATAATCTATTTTCTTAATTTAATTTATGAGGCGTGCGACTCACCACCACCCTTGTCCTTCGACAGGAAGAATGGTGGCCGGCGGCAAATGGTATCTCGAGGAGGCCACTCCTAACCATCTGCGCGCCGGCCGACCCCACGGACCCAGGAGATGCGGCGGACCTGAGCACTCCGTAGGGTATTCTGTTGAAATATTTAGTATTCGCGACCGAGGCGTCATTCGCGTAACGCAGCGGAGCCGTCACCGAGGTGTTTAAGTTAGCGTGCGGCTCGCGAAAAGAAAACTGCTTAATTGTAGAGACGTCCCGCCTCCGTTTATTTACCTAAATATCTAATCTTTTTGGCCGCGGGCTTGCCAAAACGATTCAGGCGGCGTCCGCCGAAACGCGGTTGCGGCCGTTGGATTTGGAGCGATAGAGCGCCCGGTCCGCGCGGCTGAAAAGGCCGTCCGGAAGGTCATCGTCACCCCGCTCAGCCAAGCCGATCGAAACCGTGATGCCAACTGCCGCGCCGCTATGGGGCACGACGAAACGCTCCTGCTCGATCTCGGCGCGGACGCGCTCGGCGATGCGCGCGGCAACCTCCATATTCGTATCCGGCATAACGACGACGAATTCCTCGCCGCCAATACGGCAGATGACGTCAGGAATGCGGATCACCTTGCGGACGCGCTTCGCGAAGCCCTTCAGGATCTGATCGCCCGTCGCGTGTCCGTAGGTGTCGTTGATGCCTTTGAAATGATCGATATCAAGGATCATCATGGAGAGAGGCCGGTCGCAATCAACCGCCTGCTTTACGAGAATCGAAAGATGCATCTCGAAATACCGGCGGTTGTTGAGCCCGGTCAGCGGATCGACCACCGCGAGTTCGAGCGAAGCTTGCACGTTGTCGCGCAGCTTGTCGGCATAGCGCTTGCGCCGCAGATTGCTGCGCACGCGCGCGATCAACTCGTTGCCGTCAACGGGCCGCATGAGGAAATCGTTGACGCCGAGATCGAGCGCGCGAAGCACGCGCGTGCGGTCTTCCATCTCGGCCAGACACAAGATCGGCAATTGGCGCGTGCGCTCCTGCGAACGGAGTTGGCCGCACAGGCGTAGAGCGTCGAAGCCCTGAAGCCCGAGACTGACGATCAACAGGTCATACGCGCCGCTGGCAACTTTCGCCGCGACGTCATTCGGATTGGGCTCGATTTCGACGATATATTTGTCGCGCAACATAAAGGCGAGTTGCGCTGCTGACGCGGGACGGTCGTCAACAAGCAGAATGCGGCCACCGAGGCCGTCTTCCGCCAGGGCTGCAGTGAAGGGGTCAGGCATACCCAAAGCTACGGCGGTCGAAGCGCGATTACGCAGATCGTCGAGCACCACCTTTAACCGGGTGAGCGAACGTACGCGCGCGATGAGCGCGATTTCATCAATCGGTTTTGTCAAAAAATCATCTGCACCGGCCTCGAGGCCCTTAACCCGGTCGCTTGGCTGATCGAGCGCCGTTACCATGACGATTGGCAGATGCGTCGTCGCCGGATTTTTTTTGAGCCGTCGGCAGACTTCAAATCCGTCCATGCCCGGCATCATCACGTCGAGAAGAATGAGGTCGCAATCATCCTGCGCGCAAACCGCGAGCGCCTCGGCGCCATTCATCGCCGTCGTCACATCGAAATATTCCGCCGTAAGCCGCGCTTCGAGAAGCCTCACGTTCGGCAAAATATCATCGACAACGAGAATCTTGGCCGTCATCAGAAACGTTCCCCCGCCGGATTATTCGGCGATGTAACTGCGCACCGTTTCGAGGAATTTCACCACCGAAATCGGCTTCGACAGGTAAGCCTCGCAGCCGCCCTGACGAATCTTTTCTTCATCCCCCTTCATCGCGAAAGCCGTAATAGCAATCACCGGAATGTGGCGCAGATTTTCGTCGTCTTTAATCCACTGAGTCACTTGCAGCCCGGAGACTTCCGGCAACTGGATATCCATGAGAATTAAATCGGGACGATGCGTTCGGGCGAGTTCGACTGCTTCCACACCGCTTCTCGTTTGGACCGTCCGGTAGCCGTGTGCTTCCAAGAGGTCGTTGAAAAGCTTCATGTTAAGCTCATTATCTTCGACGATCAGAACGCTCTTTTGCATTTGTTGGGAACCTATAGCCTCCAAGGGCGCGGACGTTCCTGCCGTGAGACCCAAGCATGAACGTAACTATTACCAGATAGAAATTTACGAAATGAAAATTGGATCGCAGAAACAAGAGCGCATATGACGTAAGTCACCGTCCTCTGGAGCGCAAAATTTGGGCGTGCCAAAGGGATAGGCACAGACCATAGGCGGAACAGGTTCTTCGCGCTATTTTGTGCAGGGCGGCGTGGGCAACAGTTTCAGGCTAACCATCTGCCCGGCGAGAACAAAATCGCCGTAATCAAGCCGCAGCGCGCGTGAAATGCCGTTCTCGTAAAGGTCGAACGCGAGTGTGTAGTTCGGCGCCTCGTCCTTCCGGCCGTCGTCGAAATAGCTGATCGATACCGGCCAACGGCGCATATGTTGGAGCAGCGGAATTTGCGCCGCGGCATCGGGCGCGGGCGTGTCGATCGCGTGTCCAATGAACGTCGTCGTGTCGTAGATTTTATCGCCGCTGTCAGAGCCGTCGTAGACTTTGACTTCGAGCGCATTTTCGCCGGCTTTCGCCGCCGCCAGAATGTATTTTATGTGCTCTGTTGGGAAGAGAACATCGCGTCCGAGCGCGATCTGCTCAGGCTTCGGCTTGACGAGATCGACACCCACGACGCCGCGCTTCATCCGCTCGGCGCGGCCATCCACCTGATCGGATTGCGCATCGTCGACATTGGTTTCCATCTTGAACGAAAAGTTCTTGCCACCGCCATCCTCGAACGTCGCCGAATGCATATCGGAAATCCGAGTCGGCCCTTCCGCCGGCTGCAGCTCCGTCAACTGACGAAAATTCTGCACATAGCCATCGCACGCCGAACCCGAAAAATCGAAGGCGATACGGCCGCGCGCGCCCGTTGGGCTTTTGGTGCCCACCGCCTTGAGCAAAGTGAGGTCATAAACGGCGCGATGTGAAGCGAGCGGAATGGCGTCGACAACGCCCTGCAGAGACGCCGGCGTCGCCTGCAAAAGGCCACCTGGATCACTCGCCGCATCCGCGGGCGAAAACGCCAGACCAAAAGCAGAAATAGCTGCCAAAAGCCCTACCCGCCGCGCCGCCCGCAGGCCCGCAGCCTCGAAAGGGTATTTGACCATGAATCAACGCTCCTTGCGCGCCGCCCGCCATTAAACTGTTAGAATGAGGCCGCGCGGCTGGCAATAAAAATGGTAAAAGCCGCCCGTCCGCCACCCGCGGACGACTTTAAGTCCAAGCACAAATTGGAGTTTTGGTGTGGGCGCTATCGAAGACCGTTTGAAACATTTGAACATCGACCTGCCGGCCGCGGCGGCGCCTATCGCCAATTACGTGCCTTGCGTCATTTCCGGTTCCTGGCTCATCGTTTCCGGCCAGCTCGCCTTCGGCCCTGACGGCAAACTCGACCCCGGCCATACGGGTAAAATCGGCGCCGGCGTGTCGGCGGAGGCAGGCCGCGCGGCTGCACGGCGCTGCGCAATCAACATTCTGGCCCAGGCCAAAGCGGCCTTGGGCGATCTCGACCGCATCCGACGCTGCGTCCGACTTGGCGGCTTCATCAATGTTGCGCCGGGCTATTCGCAAATTCCGCCGATCATGAATGGCGCGTCGGATCTTATTGTCGAGGTTCTCGGTGATGCGGGGCGTCACGCGCGCTCGACCGTCGGCGTCGCCGAATTGCCGCTCGACAGCGCGGTCGAAGTCGAGGCTCTATTCGAAATCGCGCCTTAACCAAAGACGCAAACCACAATTCAAACAGCGGCTTGCCGTCGGGTCTCGGCGCGCGCATGAATCGCGCCGAGATCATGTGAGGTGGCTTTGATGCTGAAGAAACTCGTCCTCGCCTTCGCCGCCGTGAGCGCGTGGGCAAGCCCCGCGGCGGCGCTGAGCCGCGATTATTATGGCCAATATCATACCTATTGGCGCCCCTGGCACGCGTACCCGAACGACGTCACCCGTGTGCCCTATGGCTGGCCGATGATCGCGTATTCGCGCGCCTATTCCTATGTGCCGGGTGCGTCTCACCCCGTAGCAGTCAGGGTCTATTACATCCCGCAGACGGAACCGCGCTACAACGTGCCGCCTTATGCGGTCGTCGCGCCTTACTGAGCGCGTTTTATTGAGCGCGTTTTGGCCGGGCGTTGCGGACGCGCGGCCGTTCCTCGACCTTGTCCCAGCGCGTCGCGAAAACCGTGTCGCAAATGCCGGGACTGCCGAAGCCGTCGCTGAAGCTGACAACGCCGCGCGTATGATGCTGGCCGTGCGCGTGGCTCGAGACGAGCGTCTCCAGAATCGCACCGAACCAAGGGACCGATTTGAAGAAGCGCGTTTGCCGCAACGGCGCGGCAAAATCGTAGCCCGAATGTTCGTAAAGCCCCCCAAAAGCCCCAAGACCGGCGACGAGCAGATGAAATAAAATATCGCTGCCGCCGCCACCGAGGACGACCAGCGGCAAAAGATAGGGCAGCACGATCTCAAGGAAAAAGTCCGCCGGCGCCATGTAGAGCGCGCTGATCGCCTTGCTCGCCCCCGTCATGTGATGGACGGAATGGCCTAATGGCCGCAACAACCGCGGATTGTGCAGCACATAGCGGTGCGTGACATATTGGACGACGTCGTGGCCGATCGCCATGCCGACCAGCATCCCGAGGAAGCGCCAGACGCTGAGATGCGCGGGCCCGACAAAGGCCCATCCGAGCCATTGCACCAGCACCATCGCCGGCAGCAGCACGAAAACCTGATTGAACAACGCCCGCGGCAAAAGCTGCTGATAGGTGAGCTTATCGGCCTGGCGCACCTTGGCGCTTTTGAAAAGCCCGACACGGTCGCAATATTCGAACCCATAACCGATGCCGTGGAAGACCACCATCACGACGATCCAGGTGAGGACCGAGAGTGGCATCCATGCCGGCAAGGAGGCGTTGGTCATGCAAATTTACCCGTTCGCGGCGAACCGCACTGCATTCCTATGGCCGCTTGCCGCCCGGCGGGCAAGCCATAGAACGACGCCGATTGAGGATAGCCGATCACGAATGATTTTCGACTGAAACACTTTAGAATCATCATGATCTGCCGCAAGTTTTGTCAAATTCGGTCGGCCGCCCGGCGTCTTCCAGTTTCCCGACCATGCCCTTCGCGCGGCGATATCCGCTGGAAATCGCCATTTCGGGGTTGACGCTCCGCCCTGCAAAAGCGACGACGATTTTCCCTCTTTGGAATGGTCTCAAGCATGTCGCTGGTTTCGCCGGAAAAGCAAAATATGGCCCGCCAGACCGCGCGCCTCCTCCTCGAAGTGGCGGCCATTTCGGTCAATACCGAAAGGCCCTTCATTTTCACGTCGGGCTGGGCGAGCCCCGTCTATACGGACATGCGCAAAATCATCGCCTACCCCCGTCTGCGACAGACCCTGACGGAATTTGCCGCCCACACCATTATCGCCGAGATCGGCTGCGAAAGCCTCGACATCATCGCCGGTGGCGAGACGGCGGGCATCCCCTTTGCTGCGTGGCTGGCCGACCAGCTGATGCTGCCTATGCAATACGTACGCAAGAAGCCGAAAGGCTTCGGGCGGCAAGCGCAGATCGAGGGCAATCTGATCGACAACGGCCGGGCTTTGCTCGTCGAGGATCTCGCAACTGACGGGCGCAGCAAGGTCAATTTCTGCGAGGCCTTGCGGAACGCCGGGCAGCGCTGCGACCATGCCTTCGTTTATTTTTTCTACGATATTTTTCCGCAGGCCCGCTCGCTGATGCAGGAGATCGGCGTCAATCTGCATTACCTCGTAACCTGGTGGGACGTGCTCGAAGCGGCGCACCGCGACGGCTCTTTACCGCCGTCGGTCCTCAGCGAAGTTGAAAAATTCCTGCACGAACCGGCGGCCTGGTCGGCCGCGCATGGGGGCGTTTCCGAATTCAAGCCAGCTTAGGCTGAGGGATTCCTGCAACAGCCGGGGCAGAATTTCTTGCTGCCCTTTTTCGGCATCGGTCTTGCCTAGGTCTTGACGCAATATTTGCGTTCCATTCTCGCGTCGCAGAAATCTGGCGAGACTTTGATGGCCGAAACTTCGAAAATCTTCTCGTTTTTTGGACCGGGCGTGACGCAGCGTGGCGTTCTCATCTCGGGCAGTCTTGCTTTGGCAGGCATGGTTTTAAGCTTTGCGCCGATTTTGCCGCAGCCAAACCTCTGGCAGGTTTTGGGCACGCCCGCAGTCGCGCCCGCTCATGCATCGACGCCGAATTCAACCTGGGCCGGCCATCTCGAAAGCCCCGGCACGAGCGGCGCGGATGTTGGCGCGAGCCATGCGCTGACCTCGGCCTCTTACACGACTGGCTTCGATAGTGCCGCTGCCGCTCCGTTGCCGGCCCCCTCGCTCAAGATGGCGGCCGTCGATCCCAGCGCCTGCCCCAACGATCTCAACTGCACCTTCCGGTCCAAGGCTGGCGCGACTTTGCCCCCGCCGCACGCACGGATGGCGTCTATCGGATCGTCCCGCACACACGCTGGCGCCGCTCATCAGGATTTGAAGAAACCCACGGGTCTCGCGGCCCTGCTGCCAAGCTTGCCCTCGACGCATACGCTCCTGAAGCCGTTCGCCTTCGTCGCGAATACGTTCGGCGGCCTGATGCACAGGCTCTGAGTTCAGCCGGGAGATTTCAGGAATGGTCTCTCGGCGGCGGTCCAGCGTCGATCTTCATCTTGTAGATAAAGACGGGATAATGGACCTTCTGGCGCCCGGCATTGAGCCCGGGCGTCAGATTCAACTGCGTCGCGGGAATCCATAGGTAGCCATCGCGGTCGATCCACATGGCGTCGACCCAGATAAGCCGCGGGTCGGAGATCAGGGTTGAAACCTTCCCGTCGGGGCTGATCGTCAGAATACGCCGCTTATTCACGTCGCTGAGATAGATCGTGCCATTGGCGTCGATCGCCGTACCGCCGGTCGTCGGCGTATCGACCCAGTTTTTCTCAACGTGCGAAGCGAGGTCCTTTGCCGAAAAGTGCGGATCGTCAAGATAGCGCGTATCGACCCGCGCCAGCGGCCCGGACGCAGGCTGGAAATAGAGATATTGGCCGTCGGGCGAGACTTCGATCTGGTCGGCCTGGATATGCAGCGGCTTGCCATCCGCGGTGCGGATCAGTTTGCCATCGGCGTACATCGGCCGCTTGTCGGTCACCGAAGAATCGCCGTCGAGCACACGCCGCGCTTCGCCGCTTTCGAGATCGAGCACGATCAACGCCGGCGCGCCGGCATCGGTGAGATAGGCCATGCGGCCATTGAAGCGGATGTCGTCGATATAGCTTTGCGGGGTGACGGCAGCCGCGAGCGAATAGACCCGCGCAGGTTTGTTATCGTTGAGCGTGAAACGGAAGATGCGTGCGGCGCCTGGAACGCCAGGTTTGCCGAAGCCGGGCGCGCCAGCATCGACGATCCAAAGCGCGCCGTCCGGCCCGATCCGGAGCGCGTTGACGTGGACAAAGACGTTTGCGGGATCTTGCCCCGGCTGCCAATTGTTCCAAGCGGCATCGGGATAAGGTTTGCCTTGCCCGTCCGGGCTTAGCTCCTCGACCTCCGTGCCAGGACCGTCCGCGCCGGGGAAGCCGACGAAGGCGCGCCCATCATGCGTTGTCGTAACCGCATTCCATACGCGGTTCGACTGGAAGATCGGCTGCAGCCGGGCATCTTCCTTCGTCGGCAAGTTTGCCGCCATGAGCTGCACGAACGCGAGCGATGACGCGACGATGGCCCAGAAGAAATAGATGCGGCTGCGCATCCTCACGTCCCCGATTGCATGACTATAAGGTGCACTATCACAATGCAGATGAACCGCGCCCATCTGGCAAGCTGGGCGTCATCTGAAATTTTGGTGAGGGCCGTCTCCTCGGCTCACCGCGTCAAGTTCTCACGGCGCTGCAACAAAAAGCAATAACAAGCTCAAATACAACATAATATTTGATTCTTCGTATGACTGGCGTGGCTCTTATCCGAAGCCCGGCTCTGGCCTGGCAGCACGAGCACATCCCGCCTTCGGCACTATCAGCCGAATCGCCCATGCGATATGGTCAATCATCGAGTCACAGGCGGCCATATTCACAATGACGAACAACACGCAGATTAAAGTCCACGTCGACGTTGCCAAGCTCAACATCGTCTTCGAAGCTTGGCTAAATGGCGCCCCCACAGGCAGCGTGACGCTGTCCGCAGCCGACACCGACACCCTCATCCGTGAACTTGGCAAAAACCGGGCGCAACTTGTTCAGCCCGTCGCGTCCGACCTTGACGAAGCTGCGATCGAGCCGGTCATCGACCCGGCCTGGCAAACGCCGGAAGTTCGCTACCAAGAGGGTCGTATGCTCTCCATCCGCGATCCGGGATTGGGCTGGCTCAGCTATATTTTCCCGGATCAAGAAGCGGCGGACGTCGCCGCGTGGCTCACCAAAGATTTGCCGCTCCAGCAGGGCTGACGCACCCCGGTGAAAACCGCAACGACAGCGCATCGACCTAGTCGATGTGAGGCTTACTCGTTCGCGCTCGACGACCAACTGGCGAATGAGACGAGCGGCGATGTCTCCAACTCATTCGCGACGGCATCGAGTTCAAGCGGATCGACCGCCGTGCTGACGAGCGTCGCAATAATTTCCGTCGCATCAGGCGAACGATCTTCGACCTCGATCTGCCGGATCGGATAACTCGCTTTTTCAAGCGCCTCCGTCAGGAGATCGCGCACTTCGCCGACTGTGTCAGGTCCGGTGACGACATGAATCTCATAGACCGCCTCCGAACTCAGCTCATCCACCGGGGCCCGATTGATGGCGTTCACGAGAGGACGCAGGAGCGTGTTGCCAGCGAGAACGGCGACAGTGAGAACCGTCGCCTCCGCCGCATATCCCAGACCCGATAAGGCGCCGACCGCGGCCGAACACCAGAGCGTCGCCGCGGTGTTCAATCCCTGGATTCGCGTGCCATCCTTCAAGATGACGCCGGCGCCGAGAAAACCGATCCCGGACACGACATAGGCCGTGACCTGTGCCGCGCCCGCCTGCCCGTTGATACGCATGCCCAAAGAGACGAAGGCCGCAGCGCCAACGGCAACCAGCACATTCGTCCGCAGCCCTGCACTTCGCTGCCGCCATTGGCGCTCGGCACCGATCGCTGTGGCGAGTACAAAGGCGACGAAAACCCCTATCGAGAGATCGATCAGCTGAGCGAGGTCGAAATGCTTCATGACGAGCATTGAACAACCTCTGCCAAGATAGCGCCCAAGCCAGCTTCTGATCTCACGAAAGGGCGGTTAACGACGCTAGTGGTATTGGCCCAAGCCAATCCCAAGGATGCCAGCCCGACGGCGAAGCGCGCCGACCGTGCGTTTCATCTCCTTGGAGATTTTTGCAACTGGCGTCCGTGCCTTGGAATGAGCCTTGAGGCTCCGGACATCCTCTTTCGTCCACGGCTTGATGACGCGACGTGCCGCCTTCTTCGCCACAGTCTTCTTTGCGACGGCCTTCTTCGCCGCGATTTTCTTCGTTGCCACCTTCTTCACCATTCTCGATCCTCCTATTGAAAGATCGGTATATAGACACTTTGTGTTAGTATCAAACTAACGTCACAACCTTTTGGTCGCGGACGCTCAAAGGACATTTTTGATATCGCCGTGAAGTTCGCTCCATCCCTGAGGAAAATGAATTTTGGTAACGCGCGCCGTGCGGATCGCTGAATTTACGACAGATAAAGAACCGGAGCCCGGCATAGCTTTGGAATTGCTGTGCCAGGACCACAATGGCACTTACACGCTTCCGTTTCCGTGCCGCCGTGTGGGAAACGAATGGCACAATCAGGACACCGGGGAGGTGATCGAGGCTGAAATCCTTGGTTGGCGCGTCTGGAAGGGCCGTTGAAGTTTGCACCCGCTATTGCTTGTTGCTTGCAGGTTGAAGAGAGAAAATCATGCAGATCACGCGAACTGGATCGCGATCTATTACAAAGGGTTCGGCCGATTATTTCAGCGGTAGCGTAAATGTTGAGCCGCTTGTTCAGGCGACGCCACCTGCCACCGTCCGCGCTGCAAACGTGACATTCGAACCGGGGGCGCGCACGGCCTGGCACACACACCCACTTGGCCAAACCTTGATTATCACGTCAGGTCTCGGATGGGCGCAATGCGTTGGCGGCCCCGTTGAGGAACTTCGACCCGGTGACGTGGTCTGGTTTGCACCGGGCGAAAAGCATTGGCATGGCGCAACGCAAAAGAGCGCAATGACCCATATCGCTATTCAAGAGGCACTCAACGGCGAGGTCGTTACCTGGATGGAACAGGTCAGCGACGAGCAATATCGTGCGGGGCCTTAGGCCGACAGCTTTAGAGGATTGGCACTCATCCCCGCGGCGCAAACCCGGTTTCGGCCGGAGGCTTTGGCGGCATAGAGGGCCCGATCAGCTTCATGGAAGAGCCGCATTGGCTCGCCACCCTCCCGCGGACGCGCGGTGGCCGCACCTATGCTGATTGTTACTTTTGACGCCGCACGCGACGTAGCAGCAATATCGAGAGTCTCAATCATCAAACGCATCTGTTCGGCGACATAGAGCGCGCCGAGTTCGTCCGTATCAGGCAGCAACGCCGCGAACTCCTCGCCGCCGTAACGTGCGATAAAATCCGGCACCCTCATCTTTTTTGACTGGAGGCACTTTGCGACCCCCGAAAGCGCGATATCGCCTGCCTGATGGCCAAAACAATCATTGTAGGACTTAAACGCATCGACATCGATGAGAAGGACGCTAAGGGCGGACGAGTCCCTGACTGCACGAGACCATTCAGTGCTAAAACGCTCATCGAATTGGCGGCGATTGGGGATACCTGTGAGCTTATCGGTCGTCGCCAAAGCCGCGAGCTCTGCTTCGAAGCGCGTGCGCTGCTGGAGTTCTTGATAAGTGCGCGCCGCCAGAATGAGGATGACAGTCGAGAGCGCGGCGAGGCTGAGGCAGATAATAAGACTGTGAATTTCCCAATCTGCGAAAAGGTCTCGCGCGGAAACACCCGCTGTTATGACTAGCGGCAAGCCGCCTATTTTATAAGACGAATAGATTCGTTCCATGCCGTCCAAACCGCGCGCTCTAAATGTTCCAAGGTCGTAGCTCGAGCCCACATGAAGGTTCTTGAGCGACGGCAACGCGTGCCCGACGAACGATGGCAGCGGTGGATAGCGGGCTATAAGCACCCCGTATTCATTCGTCAGCATGATCGAGGCATTCTGCGCCCACCTCGCATTCGCCAGAAGCCGGTCGAAATAAGAGAGTTGAATTGAGCCAGCGACAACGCCGGCGAAGGCCCCATCTGGCTTCGATAGGCGGCGGCTTATCGCGATCATCCAGACGCCGGACGCAAGCCGGCTGTGAAACGGACGGCTGACGTAAAGCCCCACATTGGAAGCGTTTTTATGGACCTGAAAATAATCTCGATCGGCGAGATTTATCTTCGGTGGCGGCGTCCTGCGGGAGTCAAGGACGACGGCGCCGTCCTCATCGAGAACGAGTATCGAGCCAAGCCCTTGCGCGGTGGCGGACCTGTCAAACAACGTCTCCTGCCGTAGAGACGGCTCCAGAGCCATGATCTTCGGATTATGAAAGCCGTCGACCACCGCCTGCAGCGAGAGATTAAGGGCGTCTATCTCGCGCGAAATATCCTCATCAATAAGTGCTTCTAGGGTTTCCGAACTCTGAATCGCGAGGCTTTCAGTTGAGCGATATGAGTCATAGATCGCAAAGCCGACCAGCCCGGATATGCAAATGATGCAAAGAATGGCGCTCGCGAATATCCATCGCCCCCTGTAAAGTAGCGGGAGCGCGGGCGGCCGGACGCTTTGGAGCGGGCGAGTAGCCAATTTAGTGGGCCTTCAATGTCTCCTTGGACATTTGCGCGCCTCTCTTTACAAAGCGTTGCCTTCAGCCAGACTCGGGGCCGGCGGCGCCCCTCGAAGTCAAAAAATCTTGGCCTGTCGGGTCTCTTTTGCGGCGCGGGATTTTCCCTGGTCTGACCACAAGTTTCTCTTTGTCGCCTTCGTCGGCCGCCTATTCTTGACGATCACGCTCATGCGTTTCGCCCGGTGGCGGGTCAAAGGACCTAGAATTGCGGTCAAACCTGAGATTGCGCCAAATCAATGTACGGTTGAGTAGATCGATGCCTCATTTTACCTAATTATTGGTATCCAAAGTTGGCTCATCCGGTCCATGCCCCGCGCGCAAGCTTTAAAAGACATGATAAAATCAAGCGATCGGATCGCACCGCTTCCAATGCGTGAACGCAGGTTCTTTGAGAATGTCCTTACAAACGACAATGCAGGGCGATCGATTGAACGTCGTTGCCGAGGGATCTTGGACCGCCGGACAGGCCGCCACGCTGGAGCCGCTGATTGATGCGATCGCGACTCCGGCCACCGCCAGCGGCATATCGCTCGATCTGCACAACATCGCGGAGATCGATACATTCGGCGCCTGTTTGCTCGCGCAATTGATGCAAAGCTGGCGGGATAGCGGAAAAGAGGCGCAGGCGAGCGGGCTGCCGGAGCGTTTTCGCGGATTGGTCGCTGAGGTCGATCGGGCGGAGCATGAGATTTCCAGGCCAATTCCCAAAAAGGTGGCCCGATTCGTCTATTTGGAAACGATGGGCCGCGCCATCATCGATTCGGGCCGCTACATGGTTACGTTTACGGCCATGCTCGGCGCGGTTGGTGACGCGCTTTTTCGCGTCTGCGCCGACCCGCGCCGCTTGCGCCTCACGTCCTTTGTAAGCCAGCTCGATCGCGTCGGGCTGCGCGCGGTGCCGATCATTCTTCTGATCACCTTCCTCATCGGCGGCATCATCGCGCAGCAAGGCATATTCAATTTTCGAAAATTCGGTGCCGAAAGCTATGCCGTCGATCTCGTCGGCATTCTGGTCCTGCGTGAAATCGGCGTCCTCATCGTCGCCATTATGGTCGCGGGGCGCTCCGGCAGCTCATATACGGCGGAGCTCGGCTCCATGAAGATGCGTGAGGAGATCGATGCCTTACGCACGATGGGGCTCGATCCGGCAGAAGTGCTGATCCTGCCGCGTGTGGCGGCGCTCATCTGTGCCCTACCGATTTTGACCTTCCTCGGGTCGCTGGCCGCCCTCTTCGGAGGCGGAATCGTGGCGTGGCTTTATGCCGGCATGAGCCCCGCAATATTCATTGCACGCTTGAAGGACGCGATTTCAATTACGCATTTTGAAGTCGGCATGATCAAAGCACCTTTCATGGCGCTGGTGATCGGCATCGTGTCCTGCGTCGAAGGATTGAAGGTGAAGGGCAGCGCCGAGTCGCTCGGCTTCCAGACGACCTCCTCCGTCGTTAAATCTATTTTTCTCGTGATCGTTCTCGACGGATTCTTTGCCATCTTCTTCGCCTCGATAGGAATGTAATGGATGGAAGCCGCGAACGGTCCTGTCGTGATCGAGGTCAAGAACCTTACAGTCGGATTTGGCGATCAAGTCGTTCTCGACAATCTGTCGCTCGACGTTCGGCGCGGCGAAATCCTTGGCGTCGTCGGCGCGTCCGGCGGCGGCAAAACAGTCCTGATGCGAACGATCATCGGGCTCATCCATCAACGCCGGGGGAATATCAAGATTTTAGGCGTCGACCGCGACACGGATTCTGCGGATGCTGTTCGCGAGATCGAGCGCCGCTGGGGCATTCTGTTTCAGCAAGGCGCCTTGTTTTCTTCGCTGACGGCGCGCCAAAACGTTGAATTTCCGATGCGCGAACATCTGCACATTTCGGAGAAGCTGCGCGAGGAAGTCGCGAAAGCGAAACTCGGCATGGTCGGTCTGAGCGCTGAGGACGCGGAAAAATATCCGGCCGAACTCTCCGGCGGGATGACCAAACGCGTCGCTCTAGCGCGGGCGCTCGCTCTCGATCCCGAAATCGTCTTTCTCGACGAGCCGACCTCTGGGCTCGACCCAATCTCAGCAGGTGATTTCGACAGCCTGATCCGGACGTTGCAGCAAACGTTGGGGCTGACGGTCTTCATGGTTACGCACGATCTCGACAGTCTCCACGCTGTCTGCGATCGCATCGCGGCGATCGCGGACGGAAAGGTCGTCGCGGAAGGATCGATGCCGGTCATGCTTGCGTGCGAGCATCCGTGGGTAAAATCTTATTTTCAAGGTAAGCGCGCCATCGAGCGCGTCGCCAGCCTGTCCAAACAATAAGGCCACGCAAATGGAAACGAGAGCGCGTTACATTCTGGTCGGGCTGTTCGCGCTCGTCGCCATCGCCGCGGGTTTTGCGTTCGTCTACTGGCTGAACAACACAAGCGGGCTTGGCAAGCGCGATGTCTATCAGATTCGATTTCTCGGCGCCGTCTCCGGATTGCAGATTGGCGCGGCAGTTCAGTACAACGGCATTCGTGTCGGCGAGGTTACGAGTCTAGCGCTCAACCGCGATAATCCGGGAGAGGTCGATGCGACGATTGCGATCGAAAGAGGCACGCCGCTTCGCTCGGACACAAAAGTCAGCGTCGATTTTCAGGGCTTGATGGGCTCACCCCTCATTTCCCTCAAGGGCGGCACATCAGCTTCTCCCGTTTTGACAGGTTCGCAAGGATCACCGCCGACACTTGTGGCGGACCCGTCAGCAGGTGAGGATCTGACCCAGACCGCGCGCGGCACCTTGCGCCAGGTCGACGAAATCCTCGCCGACAACAAGCAGTCGCTGAAGGAAACGATCGATAATTTGAAAGCATTTTCGGGCGCGTTGGCGCGCAACTCCAATCGCGTCGACGGGATCATGGCCGGGCTCGAGCGCATGGCAGGCGGCGGCCCCGCCGAAAAACCAAAGCCGGTTTACGATCTGACGGTGAGCCTTCCCGCTTCCAGCAAGCTCCACGGCCAACTCGCAATTGTCGAGCCGACGACTGTTGTCGCTCTCGATACGCAGCGGATGCTTTCGCTTTCGAGCGACGGCCAAATATCCCAAATCGGCGACGCGCAATGGAGCGATTCATTGCCGAAACTTGTTCAAGCGAAGATTGTGCAGAGCCTGGAAAACGCTGGGCTGAACGCAATATTGGCAGAAGCAGCGGACGGCCCCGCGACGGGCAACCAACTTCAGATCGATCTTCGGAATTTCGCGATGACGGGCGGCGTTTCGCCGGTCGCGGACGTTGCATTCGCCGCCAAAATTGTCGCCGCCGACGGCCATGTCATCGGCATGCGGCTGTTTCATGCGACAGCGCCGGCAAATGGAAGCGATACGCCAGCCCTCGTAGCAGCCTTCAGCAAGGCCTTTAGTGAAGCCGTTGGGAATCTCATTACCTGGATGGCAGCAACGATCTAAAGCTCCGCGCCGCCACTCGCACTCAAGCGGCGAGATGCTGTCCGCCATCGACCGGAATGATCGTGCCCGTGATCCGACGCGCAGCATCGCTGACAAGGAAGGCAGCGAGATTTCCGACATCCGCGATATCGACCAGTTGATGCTCCGGCGCGCGCGCGGCCGCAGAGGCCAGCAAATCGTCGAACCGGTCGATTCCGCTCGCCGCGCGTGTGCGAATGGGGCCCGGCGAAATGGTGTGCGCGCGAATGCCCTTCGGCCCAAGTTCGGCCGCGACATAACGCATGCTGCTTTCAAGCGCCGCCTTCACCGGCCCCATCAAATTGTAATTCTCGACGACGCGCTCCGAGCCGTAGAAGGTAACGGCAAGGAGGCAACCGCCGCCCTGCATCAAAGGTTCGGCCAGATGCGCCATCCGAATGAACGAATAGCATGAGATGTTCATCGCGATGTCGAAACCCTCAAGCGAGCAATCCGTGACACGCCCCTGCAGATCCTCGCGCGGCGCGAAAGCAATCGAATGCAGGAGAAAATCGAGCCCGCCCCACTTGGCCTTGACCTGCGCGAACACATCCTCGAGCTGCCCAGGCTCCCGCACATCGCATGGCAGAACAAGTTCGCAGCCGAGTTTATCCGTCACCGCACGAACGAAAGGTTCTGCCTTGGCGTTCAAATATGTCGCGGCTAAACGAGCGCCAGCCTTCGAAAACGCCTCGGCGCAACCTGCCGCGATACTATGCTCATTGGCGATGCCGATGACGAGGCCACGCTTTCCACGCAAATCAACGAGCGGCGCGGCCGCCGGTACTACGGTTGCATTTTCCATTTCATATTCCTCTGAGCTTGATGTCTGATCCAATCACGCGACGGACGCGGGCACGCCGATCGTGTCGAGCGCGTGCTGCGCGATCATCGCCTCTTCGTCGGTCGGGATCACATGGACGGAGACACGGCTGCCGGGACTGCTGATCAACGCGGTGTTGCGATCGTTCGCTTCCATATCGATCTCCACCCCGAGCCATTTCAGCAATGCGCAGGCGCGGGCGCGAATCTCAGGCGCATGCTCGCCGATCCCCGCTGTAAACACGAGACCGTCGAGACCACCGAGCGAGCTTGTCAACGCGCCGATTTCACGCGCGATGTGATACACGAAAAGATCGACCGCTTCCTTTGCGTGCAAATCTTCGCTGGCGAGAAGAGTTCGCATGTCGCAGGAAATCCCGCCCGAAACAGCTAAAAGGCCGGATCGGCGATAGAGAATATCTTCGACCTCTTTGGGGCTTAATCCGCGCTCTTCTTCGAGATAGAGGACGACGCCGGGGTCTATGCTGCCACAGCGCGTTCCCATCACGAGCCCATCCAGGGCGGTGAACCCCATGCTCGTGTCGATGCTGCGTCCGTCCCGCATAGCGCAAACGCTCGCGCCGTTGCCGAGATGCGCGGCGATGACGCGGCCCTGCGCAATCTCGGGCGCGACGGCGCGTAACTGACGCGCAATATATTCATACGACAGACCGTGAAAGCCGTAGCGTCGCACGCCCGCCGCCTCGTATTCGCGCGGCAGCGCGAAGCGCGTCGCGACAATCGGCATCGTGTGATGAAAGGCGGTATCGAAACACGCCACTTGCGCGAGTTTCGGCCTCACAACGGCAATGGCACGGATGGGCGCGAGGTTGTGCGGCACATGCAGCGGCGCCAGCGGCGTCAGACGATCGAGCGCGGCGAGGAGATCGGGCGTCACCAATTCGGGCCGGTCATGGTCCGGGCCGCCATGCACTATGCGATGGCCGACGGCGATAAGTCGGTCATTTTCGAGATAGTTTTCTGTCCAGCCGATCACCGTCTCAAGAAGCGCCTGAAAGTCGGGCTGCGCGCCCGTCCAACGCCGCTCGGCCAGAACATCGCCCTTGGCTCCATGTACAAAAAAATGCGGCGCCGAATCGATCCCTTCGACTTCGCCTTTAAAAGCAAGGCTCAGGCGATCCGGGCTCGAAAGTTCAAAGAGCGAGAATTTGATGCTCGATGACCCGGCATTGAAGGTCAAGACAGCATCCGCCACGGCTCAAACTCCAATCGCTTTCTGCGGTATGGCCGCTTGGCTCCTGGCGATCAGCACTGCAACAGCGCAGGATGCCATGCGGGTGCGCTCGGCATCGGCGCGGCTCGTGAGGATGATCGGCACGCGCGCGCCAAGCACCACGCCGGCAGCGTCGGCGCCGGCGAGAAACGTGAGCTGTTTGGCCAGCATATTGCCCGCCTCAAGATCCGGGACAACCAGAATGTCAGCCTGCCCTGCGACTTTGGAGACAATCCCCTTCTCCGCAGCCGCGGCAGGACTGACAGCGTTGTCGAAGGCAAGCGGCCCATCCACAAAACCGCCGGTGATCTGGCCGCGATCCGCCATCTTGCAGAGCGCCGCCGCATCGAGCGTCGAGCGAAGTTGCGGACTTACGGTCTCCACGGCCGACAGGATTGCCACCTTGGGACTTGCAATCCCCATCACATGGGCAAGATCGATAGCGTTTTGTATGATGTCACGCTTCTGTTCGAGGTCCGGACTGATGTTCACTGCAGCGTCGGTCAGCAGCAGCGGGCGCGGATAGCCTGGCACGTCCATCAAATAAACATGGCTGAGGCGCCGCGCCGTGCATAAACCGCTACCCGGTGCGAGCACGGCATGCAAAAATTCGTCGGTATGCAGCGATCCCTTCATCAAAAGCGTCGCCTCGCCCGAGCGCACGAGCGCAACGGCTGCCGCGGCGGCGGCATCGCTGTGCGGCGCATCGACAAGCCGAAAGGATGAAATGTCGAGCTTGGCGTCTTCGGCCGCCTTGAGAATTTTTGCCCTCGGTCCCACGAGAATCGGCGCGATGAGCCCGGCGTTTGCTGCTTCGACTGCCGCACCAAGCGCATTCGCATCGCAAGGATGGGCGACAGCGGTCGGCAGAGGTTCTTGGCCCGCTGTCTCAGTGAGAAGCGCATTAAACCGGGCATGACGCGTCAACCGAACCTCGGGTAGTTCGACACGCGACACCCGCACCTTCTCTTTGGGCGCGCGCACATGGGCCGTGCCGCTGATGACCTCCACCCCGCTCTGGTTGCTGCAATTGCAATCAAGCACCAGATCGCCCTTCTCGGGATGCTTTTCGGTTACGGTCAACGTCGCGGTAATCGTGTCGCCGATGTCTACCGGACGCAGAAATCGTAATTCCTGGCCGAGATAGATCGTGCCGGGGCCTGGGAGCTTCGTTCCAAGCACGTTCGAAATCAGACCGGCACCCAACATCCCATGCGCAATGACCCGGTGAAAAATGTCGGTCTTCGCATAGACCGGGTCCATATGTGCCGGATTCACATCGCCCGAAACGACTGCGAAGAGGTCGATGTCTTGCTGCGTCACGGTGCGAGAGAGGGATGCCTTTTCGCCGACCGCGATCTCGTCGAACGTCCGGTTTTCGATCACCGAATCAGGTGAGGCTATCTTGCCAGCATACATGCGCCATCCCTCCGCTTAGGTCTCGCGCACGTAAGTTCCTGGCGCGTCGGCAAGCGCCGGATAGCCTTTCGCCGGATCGGCAAGAGGCGGCGGCGAAACCCAATCGCCGGACCGCTCGCCCAGCCATGCAGCCAAAGCCGGCCACCAGGAGCCTTCATATTCCGGCGCCGCGGCCTTCCAATCCTCCGGCGCCATATAGGGACCCTGGCTCGGACGGCGCGCGAGGCGATAATGCCGGCGCGGATGGCCCGGCTCGCTGACGATTCCCGCGTTGTGGCCGCCGGATGTAAGGACCAGAGTGATATCGCCTTGGTTCAGCAGAAGGATTTTGTAGACTGATCGCCACGGCGCAACATGATCCGTCTCGGTCGTCACGGTAAACATCGGCGCATGGATCTCGGAGATCGCAATCGGCCGACCGTCGACACGATAGCGTCCCTCCGCCAAATCATTGTGCAGGAACATCGCGCGCAGATATTCGGAGTGCATCCGAAACGGCATCCGCGTCGCATCCGCGTTCCACGCCATGAGATCGAACGGCTTTTCGCGTCCCCCGAGAAGATAAGTCTTGATGAGACGCGACCAGATGAGTTCGTTGGACCGAAGAATTTGAAAGGCGCCGGCCATCTGGGTGCTATCCAGATAGCCTTGCTGCCACATGACATCGTCGAGCAGCGCCAGCTCGCCCTCATCGGTGAAGAGTTGCAGCTCACCCGCTTCGGTAAAATCGGTTTGCGCGGCGAGCAAAGTTACGGTCGCAAAACGATCGTCTTTGTCGCGCGCCATCGCCGCTGCGGCGATCGAAAGCAACGTCCCGCCGAGGCAATAACCGCAGGCATGTACCTTCTTGGCGCCCGAGATGGCAGTGACCGCATCGAGCGCGGCCATCACCCCAAGACGCCGGTAATCGTCAAACGACGTATTGCGAAGCTCCGGACCAGGATTGCGCCAGGAAACGCAGAAGACGGTAAAACCCTGGGAAACGAGATAGCGGATGAAGGAATTGTTCGGCGACAGATCGAGGATATAATACTTCATGATCCAGGCAGGGACGACCAGGATTGGTTCCGGCCGAACCTTCCCGGTCGTCGGCTCATACTGAATCAATTCCATCAGTTCGTTGCGGAACACCACCTTGCCGGGCGTGACCGCAACTTGTTCTCCGACCGTGAAGCCTTTGACTTCGTCCATGGGAAGACCGCGTGCGATCCGCTGCGCGTCCTCGTTGAAATTCCGATAGCCCCTGATGAAATTCCAGCCGGACTCCGCCGCCGTTGCCCGCAAGACTTCCGGATTGGTCCAAGGAAAATTGGAGGGCGAATAAAAATCCAAAATCTGACGCGCCGCGAAGGATACAACGGCACTGTGCGACTTCGCCACGCCCGGCAGGCACGCGGTCGCCTCATTCCACCATTGCTCAGCCAGGATTGTAGCCTGCGCGAAAGTATTGAATGGCGGATGCGCCCAACTTTCGTCATCGAACCGATGATCCCCAGCTGTCGGCTTCGCCCACAAATCCTGGCTCAACAAACGCGCCCACTGACGCGAAGCGCTTTCGGCTAAGGTGATACGCCGCCCCGGCGCATTAGCGAGGTGCAGACCCCAATCCAAAAACGCCAGCGTCAACGATTCAAGCGATTGCGAGAAAGTGAAACGCGCCTCACGTGCATGCAACAGACGATCGAGCGAATCTTCCGTTTCGCACGGCGCCTCAGCGACGCCGGCGACCTTGCTCATTTGAGTTGCGTTTTCGTTTGCCACGGCGATCGCGCTCCGGGTTCTTTCCGGATTTTCTTCCGGGTTTTTCGTTGAGGCATCAGTCGTGCCGCTTTTAGCAAGGCCTGTTCTCAACATGCGTAACTCCTTCGACGTCGATGCCCCAAAGCCATGACAACGAGATGAACATCTCAAACCGGCTTTTCAACCGCATTGGATGATATTCAGGAACCGTCGCGAGCGAATTGATGCCGATCAATCGAGGGGGTGCCCCCTGCGCCAAACGACCTCGGTAATATCTCCAAGACACTTGATCGAGATCAAAGCCTTCTATTCATGTTCGCCTATGGTTTCATCAGGCAACTAAACGCCTCACAATCTTGGAGGACGACATGCTCGACAAAGCAAAATCTGAAACCGGGATTACGGAGTCCAGGGAACAAGCACAATTTCCCGTCAACTTCGTCGAGGCTCAAAAGAGAACGGCAAGATTATTCGCCGAGACGAGCGAACTCGCGGCCAAGGCTACGCGGGAGATTATCGAGCATCAGACCGAATTGTTGAGACTCGAGACCGAACAGATCGTGGAGGCCTTTGCACCGCAAAAGATCGGAGAAGATTCGGGCGCGACAGCAGTCGCTCGTTTCGATCGATGGCAGGAGCAAACCGATCTCATGCTTGCTCAAGCGCGGCAACTCAATGACATCGTTCGCGATTACGGTTGGCAGATTCTGAAACTATATGTCAGCGGGTATCATAAAGGCGCGCGTTCGCTTTGGGAAACGCGGTAGTAGCCGTTTCTCTTAACCTCAATCTACGGCCAAATGTCTTCGGTCGGTCCACGCACACCAAAATGCACCGCGAGATGCCGTCTATCATGATGCTGAGTTAGCAAGACAAGTTAGCAAGCACATGCACTTTGGACTATGTATCCAGATTAAAATGTATATATTCTAATGACGATCTTAGAAACTGGTGCGTCGTGGCAGCGCGGGGGCGCGATATCATGATCATGAGGGGAATATCCGCCTTCTTATGCGCCATTTCCGTATGCGCGACTGTGATGATTGTCGCGACGCAGGCTGAGGCCGGAACGGATCCGGTAGCAGAGCGAGTTTTGGCCTGCGCATCCTGTCATGGCGCGCAGGGCCAGGGAACAGATGACCAGTATTTTCCTCGGCTCGCCGGCAAACCTGCTGGTTATCTCTATCATCAATTGGTCGCGTTTCGGGACAAGCGGCGCAAATATCCGCCGATGAATTATCTGCTTGAATTTCAGCCTGACGAGTCGCTCAGGCAGATGGCGGATTATTTCGCGTCCCAACATCCGCCACTTCCGCCGCCCGCGGCGCCCACCGTCAGCAACGAAGTTCTGGACCAAGGCCATGCGTTGGTTACGCAGGGCGATCCGCAGCGGGGAATCCCCGCGTGTGAGCGCTGCCACGGCCCGTCCTTCACCGGCATGGAGCCGGCCATTCCGGGTCTCTTGGGACTGCACGCCCGTTACATCGCCGCGCAGCTTGGCGCATGGCGTTATGGCACCCGGACTGCGGCCGCGCCCGACTGTATGCAGATTGTCGCCGGACATCTGACCGAAGCCGACGTTACAGCGGTCGCCGCCTGGTTATCGTCCTTGCCCGCGCCGGCCAACGCACTCCCCGTGCCCCAGGGCAGCCTTGCGATGCCGCTGAAATGCGGAAGCGAACCGAACTGAGGGCCGACCTTTGGACAGGATGTATTCACTCATGAAGCCGCGCTGGACTTGGGCTTGGTTCGCCCTTCTGATTGCTCAGGCGCAATTCAGCTTCGCCGAGACGCCGACACCGCCGCAAACATCACTCGTGGCAAAAGGCGAATATCTCGCACGCGCCGGAGATTGTATTGCCTGCCATACGACGCCTGGCGACAAGCTGTTCGCCGGCGGACGCGCGATGCTGACGCCGTTTGGCACTCTTTATACCTCGAACATCACGCCAGACCCGGAAACTGGAATCGGCAATTGGACAGCCGACCAATTCTATGGAGCGATGCACACCGGCCGGTTTCCCGACGGCGGCTTGATGTATCCTGCGATGCCCTTCGGCTCTTACACAAAAGTCACGCGCAGCGACAGCGATGCGATCTTTGCCTATTTGAAGACAATTGCGCCCGTGCAGCGCGCCAACCGACCGCACGATCTGACGTTTCCTTACAACAATCGCTCGCTGATTCTCGGATGGCGGACCCTCTATTTCAACGAGGGAACGTATCAGCCCGACTCCACCAAATCCGCCGATTGGAATCGCGGCGCCTATCTCGTCAAAGGTCTGGGGCATTGCGCGATGTGCCACACCGCCATCAACGCGCTGGGCGGCAGTTCCGATTCGGAGGCCTTTCAAGGTGGCCTCATTCCGATGCAGGAATGGTACGCACCTTCGCTCACGTCGAATAAGGAAGCGGGTCTCGGCGACTGGACCATCAAGGATATTTCAGATCTGCTACGGACCGGCGTATCCAGCCGCGGCGCCGTCTATGGACCAATGGCGGAGGTCGTCTACAACAGCCTGCAATATCTCTCCGAAAGCGATATTCGCGCGATGGCCATTTATCTCAAGAGCCTCGCTGAAGGCAGCCCGTCGCGAACCTCTACGGTGGCAGTACCGACCGATGAAAGCAGTCTGCTGATGAGCCTCGGCAAGACAGTCTATGATTCCCGCTGCGCTTCCTGTCACGGCGCCGAGGGCGCGGGCAAGCCACCGAACTACCCTCCGCTTGCCGGCAATCAGTCGATCGAAATGGAATCCGCCGTCAACCCGATCCGCATGGTGCTTAACGGTGGCTTCCCCCCGGGCACGAAAGGAAATCCCCTGCCCTATGGCATGCCGCCCTTCGCGCAGATCTTGTCCGACGACGAGGTCGCGGCTGTCGTCACCTATATTCGCCAATCCTGGGGCAATAGCGGCAGTGCCGTCTCCATCCAACAAGCAAACCAACTGCGTTCGGCTCCCCTCAACTGAGTTCATCGCATGATCAATTCGTTCCCTCCCCCCGAGACCTCATCAGCGTCAGAGGAAGAATCCGTCGAAACCATCCTGCGGGCAGGTCCTAATGGTGCGCTTGTCGTTGCGGGGATTGCCTCGCTTATCGTACTCGCACTGTGGTTCGCGTTTTACTTCCTTGTTTTCTTGCCGCGCGGGGGACTGCAATGACGCTGGCGCCTGAACCGGATCATGGTACCGGCGCGGCCACGGCGGCGCGTGTCGAGCGCAGATGGGCCGTGGTTGCTGTCGGCATCGTCACGCTGATGATCGTCGTCGCTGCATTCTCCGGCCTTCACTACACAATCATGCCACAGGCGCGGGTGGAGACGGCCAATCCGACCACTTTGCACCTTTCGGGCGAGTTCATCGAAAGCAACCTCGGCAGCGCTGTCGAGCCAGGCGGGTCCGTCACGGTGCGCGCCATCGGGCAACAATTCTCCTTCACGCCGCAGTGCATCGTGGTCCCGACCGATACGACGATCACACTGCGCGCCACCAGCGCCGATGTCGTGCATGGGCTTTTGATCGAAGGAACGAACGTCAACACAATGCTGGTACCCGGCTACATATCCGAACTCCAGATGCGCTTCGACAAACCCGCCGAACGTTTGATGCCCTGCCAAGAGTTCTGCGGGATCGGCCACCAGGGCATGTGGGGCAAGGTCAAAGTGATCGACAAGGCAGCCTTCCTCGAACTGGCGTCTAAACAGCGGAGACTGACCTGTGTTGACAAATAAGCGGCTTATTCTCGCGCATTTTTCGCTGGCGTTTGCGCTCTTCGGTCTCGCGTTGCTGCTCGGCGCCTGGCAAATGTTCGTCCGCAGCCCTCTGAACATCTGGGACATTCCGCCGGAGCTTTATTATCGTTCCGTCACCGCGCACGGTTCGGTCATGGGGTATGTCTTCCCGACGCTCGTTGCGATGGGCTTCGGCTATGCAATCACCGAACTCGCGCTTGAGAAGCCGCTGGTCGGGCTGCGCTGGGCCTGGGCTGGTTTCATTCTTGTGGCCGTCGGCGCCGTGACGGCGATGATTCCCGTCTCTCTGGGGCTCGCCTCGGTCCTTTACACCTTCTATCCGCCGATGATCGGCCATCCGCTCTACTATATCGGCGTCGTCCTCGTCGTGGTCGGTTCGTGGGTCTGGGTCGGTCTGATGTCGGTCAACCTCGCGATCTGGAAGCGGGACAATCCCGGCAAGCTCGTGCCGCTCGCAATGTTTGCCAACGTCGCGGGCTCATTGCTGTGGGGTTGGACTGCCGTCGGCGCTGCGATTGAGATTCTCTTCATGATTCTGCCGGTCGCGCTTGGATGGCGCTCGACGATCGACGCCGGCCTCGCACGCGTTTTCTTCTCATGGACGCTGCATGCCATCGTCTATTTCTGGCTGATGCCCGCCTATATCGCCTATTACACGATTTTCCCGCGCGCGATCGGGGGCAGGATTTACAGCGATCCGATGGCGAGAATCTCGTTCATCCTGTTTCTCGTCGTCGCCATGCCGATCGGCGTGCATCATCTCTTCGCCGACCCCCAGGTGGGCGCCGGTTTCAAATTCATGCATTCCGTGTTCACGGCGCTCGTTTCGGTGCCGACGCTACTGACGATTTTCACGATCTGCGCTTCGGCGGAAATCGCTGGCCGGCTGCGCGGCGGAACCGGCACATTTGGATGGGTCGCAGCTTTGCCGTGGAAAAACCCGATCATGCTCGCGACCGTGCTGTCGCTTGTCATGTTGGGGTTTGGCGGCGTCGGCGGCCTCATCAACATGACCTACCAGCTCAACACCAGCATTCATAATACCCAATGGGTGACGGGCCACTTCCATCTGATCTTCGGTGGCGCGATCGTCATCATGTATTTCGCGATCGCTTACGACCTCTGGCCGCATTTGACAGGGCGCGCACTCGACGACGGCGGTTTGATCCGCACGCAATTGTGGCTGTGGTTCATCGGCATGATCGTGACGACCTTTCCCTGGCACTACGTCGGCATTCTCGGAATGCCGCGCCGGATGGCCTTTTTCGACTATTCAAATCCCTTGCTGGCGGCAGATGCCCTCGCGGTTGAGATCTCGACCGTCGGCGCGTTGATCCTCGTCATATCGGGCTTCCTGTTTCTCGCCGTGCTGATCCGGAACGCAAGCGGACGGAAGATCAATCCTGGCATTTATCGCTTCAGCATCGCGGCGCACCAGCCGACTTCATTGCCGATCGCGCTGAATAGCTTCGGGCTTTGGGTTGCCCTGATGATCGGCCTGACCGTCGTGAATTATGGCTTTCCCATCGTGCAGTTGATTTCGAAAGGGTCGGCGGTGCCTGCCGTTTATGCCGGAGAGGAGCAATGAGCGACGAGCGTCTTTTTTCCCTCCGCAATAAATGGTTCACGACGAGCGTCAGTGCGACGATCTTTGTCGTCCTGATATCGGCGTTCGCCGGCCTGATTTGGTTTCCCTTGGCGCAAACAAATCTGAAACTGAACGGCATCTGGGATGCGATCTGTAGTGCTGCGGGCGTTGCGCGCGCGCCGTCGAGTACGGCGCCCGTATTGTCCGCGTTTACGACATCTGGCGTCATCGTCACGACACATGTGCTGGAACATTTGAGCGCGTCCGCCATCGGCGAAGGTGCGACGCTTGCGCAGCGTTGCGCGATCTGCCATGGGCCGGAAGGCATGAGCGGCGCCAACGCCCCCAACCTTGCAGGCCAGCATGCGATCGTGATCTACAAGGAACTGAACGATTTCCAATCCGGTGCGCGGACCAATGGCGTCATGACGCCTTTCGCGGGCCTTATCAGCAAGCCGGAAGTTCTGGAATTAGCGGCTTACTATTCGCAGCTGCCACCGCCTGCTGTAGCCGGTACGCCACTTCCCCCGCCGAAGATCGTCGTCGAAGGCGAGCCAATGCGCGATATCGCGCCCTGCGAAGCTTGCCACGGCGGCATGGCCGAAAAAGTCGGTGCGCCGCGGCTTGACGGACAGCCGGCCGCTTACATTAAGGAGCAATTGCTCGCCTTTGCATCAGGCGCCCGCCATAACGACATCAGCGAGCAAATGCGCAATATCGCCCGTCAGATGACGCCCGATGAAATGGATATTGCTGCGCATTATTACGCATCACTGCGCTGAGCGACTACCACATACGCTGTCGCTCAGCGCCTGCTCTGTGAGCGGGCGATCGGCTAGTCGATCCACTGAAGAAGCGGAGGATTGCGCGGGACAGGTGGTGGTGTTTCGCGCGCATAGCCGACGATAATCGGTGCGATCGGGATATAGATCGAGTCGAGTTCGACCGCGCGCTTGCCTTCAGGCGTTTTGAGCCAAGGCTGTGCAAATCCGATCCAGCACGTCCCCAACCCAGCGGAATGAGCCGCGAGCATAAGATTTTCCGCCGCGAGGCCGACGTCCTCGACTGCCCATTCGCTTTCTTTTCCCGAGATCAGGATCATTGCCGGCGCATGATAAAAGACATGGAAGTCGGGATTACTTAGATGTTCGCGGATTCCATTCGGCGTTGATTTAGGATTCAGCATACTCAGCATGTAAGGTTTCGCGGCGGCCGATATGCGATCAAGAAGCGCCAGATTTCGTATAATTGTAAAATGCCATGGCTGGGCGTTGAACGCACTCGGTGCCTGGATCGCGGCATCAACAAGCTTCGTCAGAATATCGGCGGCGACGGGCGCGGTCGTAAAATTACGTGTTGCCCGCCGCCCATAGATGGCCTCCGTGACGTCCATTGAGAGGCCCTGCTCCGGGGCGTGTGACAAGTTGCTCATGCATTGAGCTCCCTAAGGGCGGACGGATTTTTGAGACGAATCTGGCGTGCGGCCGGAATTTCGATGAGCGCATCGCGCTCCAGTTGCGACAAGGTGCGCGAGACGGTTTCGATCGTCAGCCCGAGATAATCGGCGATGTCTTGCCGCGTCATCGCCAAGTTGACGATTTTGCCACCGTTTGATTCATCGATGCCATCGATGAGAAACGCAGCGACCTTCTCGGTTGCGCTCCGGCGCCCAAGAAGCAACGCGTGTTCCTGCGCCCTTGCCAAGCTCTGCATCGCGTAAGAGAAAAGCTGGGCGAGCAGCCCTTCGTCATTTGCTGCGAGCGCTTCAAGCCCGCGACGACGATAGGAAATCAATGTGCAATCGCAGACGGCCTCGGCTGAGAAGCCATGCGAGCCGCCCGGTTCGAAACCGAACACGCCGCCAGCCTTATAGAAAGCATCAATCTGCCGGCGGCCATCACTCAGGAATTTGCAGGTCCGCACGACGCCCGAGACAACTTTGAAGAAGAGATCGGGCTCAGCACCTTCGCTATAAATCTCCCGATCCTGCCCAAAATGCAGGACTGCTCCAGCCATGCCCAGCGCAGAACCTCGCTCCGACCGTTCGCCTGGCGTCTTCGTCCAAGGGCTACGTGCCACCACCGCGGGAGGAAACGGCGTGGCATGATCAACCGAATAGGCTAACTGCGTCGACATCGGGAAGCTCCATCTGCGAGAACGTTCCTTATGTCTATCGGCCGGTTTACGGGCCGGATATTGAGTTACCTCCTAGGGGATTCTACGTAGAGAAACGGATGGGATCGAAGATCACCTACGACGAAATGCCTAAAACGTCGTGGATGTTCTCTAGCAGGACACTGTCCGAGAGCGGCTTTTCCACGACGTGGCGGACGCCAGCCTTCGACGCACGCTTACGAAGCGCGTCGGTTGCAGCGCTCGTGATGAGAATGACCGGGAGCGCGACTTGTAAGGCGTTGAGGCGCTCCATCACCTCAAATCCGTCGATCACCGGCATTCGATAATCCAAAATAAGACAACGCGCTCGCGAAAGATCGGGATGCTCCAAGAGTTCCATGCCGCTGCCGCAGGCATGCACCACGAGTCCCTCAAGCTCGAGCACAAACTTGAGCGATTCGCGCACGGCCAAATCATCGTCGACCACTAAAATAATATCCGACCCACTATTCATTTCACGGAAACTCCGCCCGGTAAATGAAATGTGAGCGCCACGTCGCACCGGCGCCTTGATGTAGCGCAAGGGGCGCCAAGCTCGATCATCCCGTGGCAGTTTCGGAGGATCGGGCGCGTTCAGCCGGTGGGCAGCACCTTTGCCTGCACGGCCATCCGCACAAGGCCGGAGAGGCTGTCCGCGCCCATTTTCATCATGACGTTGGCGCGATGCACTTCAACGGTCCGCGGGCTAAGCTTCAGGTCATAAGCAATCGTCTTGTTGGGATGCCCCGCCAGCAGGCCGTCCAGCACCTGCCGCTCCCGCGGCGAAAGAGATTGCAGTTTTGCTTGAATCTGGACGACTTCCGTCTCGTGATGGCCAAGCTCGTTGTAACGGTCGAGCGCGACGCGAATAGCAGAGAGAAGCAGCTCATCGTCAAACGGCTTTTCGATAAAGTCGACGGCGCCAGCCTTCATGGCTTCCACGGCCAGCGGAACATCAGCATGGCCGGTCATGATGATCATCGGCAGATGAACGCCGAGAGTCTTCAGGCGGCGTTGCAATTCCAGCCCGTCGATGCCCGGCATCCGTACGTCACTGACGATGCATCCCGGTTGTAAAGTGCCGAGCGCGGCAAGAAATGCGACACCCGATTCATAGACGCGGACCGCCAAGCCGGCGGTCGCCAAGAGAAATGCCAACGACTGACGCACGCCATCATCGTCATCGATCAAATGCACGACCGAATTACTCATCACCGAGATCCTCCCCGGCGATGGTCTTGAGCGTCAGATGGAAGACGGTCCCGCCATCCGCATCCGGCTCCGCCCAGAGGCGACCGCCATGCGATTCGACAATCGTCCTCGAGATTGACAGCCCCACGCCCATGCCTTGGCGCTTTGTGGTTATGAACGGTTGAAAGAGCTGATGCACAATCTCCGGAGCGATACCGGGGCCTGTATCAAGGACATCGATCCTCACGGTCTCGTTGTCTTCCTTATATGTGGAGACGGTCAATTCACGCCTCTCAACCTCTTGCATTGCCTCGACCGCGTTGCGCATCAAATTGAGCAAGACTTGCTGAATCTGAATCTTGTCGGCAAGGACGAGCGTCGAACGCGATTCAAAGAGAAATGAAACGCGTACCCCGGTTTCCTTAATACCCACAAGCGCAAGCGCGCTCGCCTCCTCAATCAGCCTGACGAGATTTTCGATCCGCCGCTCGCTTTCGCCGCGCGCAACGAATTCCCGCAGGCGTCGAATGATCTGCCCAGCTCGCAGCGCCTGGTCCGCCGCACGATCCATGGCCTCACGGGCCATCGGAATGTTATCGCTATTGCCACTCTCCAGGAGCCGTCTGCCGCCCCTTAAATAATTCGCGACTGCGGTGAGCGGCTGATTGAGTTCATGCGCCAGGGTGGAGGCCATCTCCCCTAGCGCCGTAAACCGCGACATGTGGATGAGTTCAGACTCCAATTCCTGCAACCGTAGCTCCGCCTCTTTGCGCTCGGTAAGGTCGCGCACAAAGCCAGTGAAAAAACGCCGCTCACCCGAGCGCATCTCGCCGACGGACAGTTCCATGGGGAACGTCGATCCATCTTTCCGGCGCCCGACGACCAGCCGACGAATACCAATGATACGGCGTTCGCCCGTCGTAAGATAACGGCCGAGATAATTATCATGCTGCTCCTGATACGGCGGCGGCATCAGAATTTTAACGTTTTGGCCAATCGCTTCCGCGGCCGAGTAACCGAAGAGCCTTTCCGCGGCGGTGCTGAACGATTGCATGATCCCTTGGACATCGATGACGACCATCGCATCTGGAACTGTATCGAGGACGGATTGCAAATGAGCTTCGCGTTCCGCAAGCGCGGTCTGCGAACGTTTGGAGGCGGTAATATCACGCGCGACCTTCGAGGCCCCGACGAGCCGCCCCTGGCCATCATGCAGAGGCGCCGCGCTCAGGGATACATCGAAAATCTCGCCACTCTTACGCCGACGGTACGTTTCGAAATGTTCGACGCGTCCGCCCTCCTTAAGGCGTGCCAGAATTTCGTATTCTTCGTTCTCGCGACCACGAGGCAGGATGAGAGAGATGGATTTGCCGACGATCTCGCCGGCAGAATAGCCAAAGATGGTCTCGGCGCCTCGGTTCCAATCTGTGACGATTCCATCCAGGGTCAGGCCCACGATAGCGTCGTCGGAGGACGCGACGATGGCGGCGAGGCGGCCGTTCGTCTCGTCGGCGGCGCGAAGAATGACGTCGACGAGAATGCCCGTGACAGCAGTCGGCGCCCCTTCGGAAGGGCATGCCCCGCCCCGCATGCGAAACCAGCGATCTTTGCCATCGACGGGAATGGTGCGGAAGGCAATATCGTGCGCGTCGCCCGTGAGACTCCGGCGTAGGGCGCGATCAGTCCTCTCCCGATCGTCAGGGTGGAGCCGTGCAAGGAATTCGGAATAATCGAGGGAATCGCCTGGCGCATCGAGAAGCTCACATGCGCGTGATGACAGGCTTAAAGCATTCGTCCCAATATCCCAGCGCCAAATCCCGATGCGCGCGGCTTCAATCGCGAGCAAGCGGTCGTTCGCAGACGCGGCAGTCGCATCAAGACGTATTGCCATTCGAACAATATAACCTTGTAACAGCCTAAGTATAACTGCCACGCCGGATCTTTTGGAAAAAATATTAGCCGCGCTCGGAATTGCACGAGCTGCGATCTCACGCTGGGTCCATCAGTGGCCGAACAGCATCGTCGTTCTCCGGATGCCCCATCATTTGTCGCCGATTGTCATCCGGCCTGACTGAGATGGTTACGAACAGCTATTGCATAAGAACTCAGGACGGCTTGTCTTTACAAAGAACATGTCAATCTGCCAAAGCGAATCGTCCCTCTGCCGCCATAACGGCTCCGACATATCAATGACGCGGAAACCTCGCTCCGACATGTAATTAATCATCTCAATGAACAGCGGGGCTGTTTCGTGGAGTTTGAAAAAGTACGTCTCGATGATGACCAAATCCGTCATCCCGAGCGTTGCCTTGGCACCGTTTAGAATTTCGCGCTCAAAGCCATGCGTATCGAGCTTTATGAGACACGGACCGCGCAAATTCCGATTTAACACTTCATTGCCGAAAATGTGGCCTGCTCCGGGGTCGGATCAACTCGGGATTCCGGTTTTGCGATGACCCGACACACAGATGCACGGGCCGAACGGACACAAGAGCTCGAACATGGCGGGCGTGTATGCGAAACCGATGCTCGATCAGCGCCGCGATTCGAGAACGGAAAAAAGAGCATTTGTCGGAATGGCTTCGATTGACGGCTTATAAGTCTTTGAGATGATTGGTGAGCGCGTCGGGGATCGAACCCGAGACCTCCTGATTAAAAGTCAGATGCTCTACCGGCTGAGCTACGCGCTCTCAAAGGAAGGTTGCTGCACCTAACCGCATCGGCCGGGCGGGTCAATAGAGCGAGGCGGGATTTGGCGCCGCTTATGCCGCGCCCCAGCCGCAAAGCCACAGCACGACCATCAGGACACCAAAGACGATCAACGAGGCCACCGTCGTCAAAAGCGCTTTTTTTAACAATTGCGGATTGACCGGCGCGCCGGGATCGGTGCCTTCGACATAGGTGCCGGACTCCCGTTGGGAGTGAATTCCTATCGGCAGAATCGCAAACAGCACGACGAACCAGATCGTGATGAACATCGGCACGGCAAGCTCAAAAGAAACCGGCATCTCGAACCTCCTGAAATGGGGCGTTCGCGTCAGTATAAGCTATATATCTCGATGTATAGCTCGCGTATTCCAAAGATATTATTTCTCGCCGGGGCGGTCTCGACTGAGGCTTTTGGCGTCGAGTTCAGCAAGATATTGCGCCCATTTTTCGGTCTGCCGCGCGCCAAGTTCGTAGAGATAGTCCCAAGTGTAAATGCCGGAGTTATGCGAATCGTCAAAGCTGAGCCTGACAGCATAGCTGCCCACTGGCACGATCTCGGTGACGGCAACATTCCGCTTGCCGCCCAAGGTCTTACGCTCGTCCGGCATATGCCCCTGCACCTCGGCGCTGGGGCTCATGACGCGCAAATATTCCGCCGGCAGATCGAAACCGCGGCCGCTCTCGAACGAAACCTTGAGCACCTTCCCGGCCCCTCCCAGGCGAAGCTCACGCGGCCATTGCCGCGGCGCTAGAGGTTGGCGAAGCTCTGACGTCATTGCACCAAACTTTCTTTGGTCCTATTCAAGCTTTTACTTTCGTGGACTATATCAAACCAATGAACCAGTCCTGCACTGATTTGAAACCGGCGCTGCTCCCGCAAAAGCTTGAAGCGCAAGCGCGGCCGCTGGTCGATCCGTTCGGACGGGCAATTTACTATCTGCGCGTCTCGGTGACGGATCGGTGCGACTTCCGCTGCGTCTATTGCATGTCGGAAGATATGAGCTTCCTGCCAAAAGGCGATTTGCTGACGCTTGAGGAACTGGACCGGCTCTGCAGCACCTTCGTCGCGCGCGGGACGCGAAAACTGCGGCTGACCGGCGGCGAGCCGCTCGTGCGGCGGAATATCTTGCAGCTTTTTCATAATCTCGCCCGCCATCTCGATTCGGGCGCCCTCGATGAATTGACACTGACGACCAACGGCTCGCGCCTCGCCTTTTTCGCGCCGGAGCTGGCGGCCTGCGGCGTGCGGCGCATCAATGTCTCGCTCGACAGCCGCGATCCGGAGAAATTCAAGGCGATCACCCGGCGTGGCGACCTTGCGCAAGTGCTGCGCGGGATCGACGCGGCGCAGAGCGCCGGCATCGACGTCAAGATCAACATGGTTGCGCTCAAGGGCGTCAACGAAGGCGAGATCGTTCCGATGATCTCCTGGGCGCATGCGCGGGGCATGGATGTCACGCTCATCGAAGTGATGCCGATGGGCGCTATCGAGCCGGATCGGCTCGATCAATATCTGCCTTTGAGTGACGTGCGTGCCGAGATTGCCCGGCATTTCACCCTGCGCGACCTTGCCTATCGCACCGGCGGCCCAGCGCGCTATGTCGAAGTCGCGGAGACCGGCGGCCGGCTCGGCTTCATCACGCCGCTCACACACAATTTCTGCGAGAGCTGTAACCGCGTCCGGCTCACCTGCACCGGCACGCTTTATATGTGCCTCGGCCAAAACGATGCCGCCGATCTGCGCGCACCGTTGCGTGAATCGGCCAGCGACGATGCGTTGAATGCGGCGATCGAGGAAGCCATCGCCCGCAAGCCCAAGGGTCATGATTTCATGATCGACCGCGCTCACACCGCCCCCGCCGTGCCGCGCCACATGAGCGTGACGGGCGGCTAGGCCTCTACTCGATCACAATCTTTGGCGCGGGGCGTACTTGCGCGCCGACAAGCCCTGCTTGCACCCGTGCAGCGATGTCGCGATAGGCGGCGGCATAGGCGCTTTCCGGCGCTGCGACGACGATCGGCCGGCCATCGTCGGAATGGGCGCGAATATCAAGCGCCAGCGGCACCTCGCCGAGAAACGGCACGCCCAGCCTTTCCGCCTCATGCCGCGCCCCGCCATGGGCGAAAATATCTGAGCGCTCGCCGCAATGCGGGCAGAGAAAATAACTCATGTTCTCGACGATGCCGAGCACTGGCACGTTGACCTTGTTGAACATGGCGATGCCGCGCCGCGCGTCGATCAGCGCCAGATCCTGCGGTGTCGAGACGATGACGGCCCCGGCCAGCGCGACGTTTTGCGCCAGCGTCAATTGCGCATCGCCGGTGCCGGGCGGCATATCGACGACGAGGCAATCCAATTCACCCCAGGCGACATCGCGCAGCATCTGCTGCACGGCGCCCATCACCATCGGACCGCGCCAGACGACAGGCTCTTCTTCATCGAGCATGAAGCCGATTGACATGGCTTTCACGTCGAAGGCTTCGAGTGGCTGGATGCGGTGGTCGACGACCTCCGGCTGCTTATGAATGTTCAGGAGCCGGGGCAGCGATGGACCATAAATGTCGAGATCGAGGATGCCGATGCGCCAGCCAAGTCCGGCGAGGCCAAGCGCCAGATTGACCGCGGTCGTCGATTTGCCGACGCCACCCTTGCCCGAGGCAACAGCAATGATGCGCTCGACACCCGGCACGGTAATGCTGCGCGGCGGCGTTGAAGGTCCTGAGCGGCGCTGCGGCGGCGCACCGGCTGGTGGCTTCTGCGCCGTGAGATTGACAAGCACGGCGCTAACGCCCGGCAGACGCCGCACCGCCTGCTCGGCGGCAAGCCGCATGCTTTCGAGCGAAGCCGCCTGTTCCGGCGCGACGGACAGCGAAAGATAGACCTTATCATCGCGAATGGTGACGCCGGCGATCGTCCCCGTCTCTGGCAACGGTGTCTTGCCGTCCGGCCCGGCGACCGACTTCAACGCCGCGTAAACGTCCTGTTCGCTGATCATGATCATTCGCCTTGGCTGTTGGTAAGCAGCCTATCCCAGTCTCTGTAGCGCCGCTGCAAGCTTTTCGGCGCGCGATTGCGCCTCGACCAAACGCTCGCGGTTTTCCTCGACGACCTCTTCCGGCGCACGCGCGACGAAGTCGGCATTGCCGAGCTTGGCCTCGATCTTCTTCGCCTCGGCGTGGAGCTTTTCAATTTCCTTGGCGAGACGAATCTTCTCAGCCGCGAAATCGATGATGCCCGCCAACGGCAGCGCGGCGAGCGTGCCGCGCGAAATCATCTGCGCCGCCTGTGCTGGCGCCTCAGTCGCGAAAGAAATATCCGAGAGCCGCGCGAGCCGCTTGAGAACATCCGTCCAAGTTTCGGCGCGGCTCCGGGCGGCCGGATCGGCACCGACGAGGACAAGCGGCACCTGCGCACCGGCCGGCACATTCATCTCCGAACGCACGGAGCGAATTTCCGAGATCAGTTCAACAACGAAGCCAATTTCGGCCTCTGCGTCAGGGAAGCTCAATCCCTCAAGCGAAGGCCATTGCGCGAGCGCCAGTACGGTTTCGCGCCGCGCATTCGCCCACAACTCCTCAGTGATAAATGGCATGAACGGATGCAGCAGCTTCACCACCTGATCGAGGATGAAAGCTGTGGTGGCCTGCGTCTCCGCCTTCGCCACTTCGTCTGCGCTCTGCAGCAAGGGCTTGGCGAGTTCGAGATACCAGTCGCAGAAAATATTCCAGACAAAACGATAGGCAGCGTTCGCCGCATCGTTAAAGCGATAGGCCTGGATCGCCGTCGTCACCTCGCCAATGGCTTTTGCCGCCTCGCCGATGATCCATTGATTGAGCGTCACCCGCGCCGTGCGTGGATCGAACGCAACATTGCCGACGCAGCCGTTGATCTCGGCGAAACGCGCCGCGTTCCATAGCTTGGTTGCGAAATTGCGATAGCCTTCGACGCGCTGCGTCGAGAGTTTGATGTCGCGGCCCTGCGCCGCCATTGCCGCAAGCGTGAAGCGGAGGGCATCGGCGCCATATTCGTCGATGAGGCCGAGCGGGTCGATGACGTTGCCTTTCGACTTCGACATCTTGGCGCCCTTCTCGTCGCGGACAAGGGCGTGGATGTAGACATCGTGGAACGGCACATCGTCCATGAAATGCAGGCCCATCATCATCATCCGCGCGATCCAGAAGAAGATGATGTCGAAGCCTGTGACAAGCGCGTTGGTCGGATAATAACGCTTCAGTTCCGGCGTCTCGTCCGGCCACCCGAGCGTCGAGAACGGCCAGAGGGCGGACGAAAACCAGGTGTCGAGCACGTCTTCGTCGCGCGTCAGCGCAACATCATCGCGTCCATAATGCGCGCGCGCCTCAGCGGCCGCGTCCTGCTCGCCTTCCGCGACGAAGATCGTACCATCCTCGCCATACCACGCCGGTATTTGATGACCCCACCAGAGCTGGCGGGAAATGCACCACGGCTGGATGTTGTCGAGCCATTGAAAGTAAGTCTTCGACCAATTCTCTGGGATGAACTTTGTTTTCCCGTCGCGCACGGCGGCGAGCGCCGGTTGCGCAAGAACCTTAGCATCGACATACCATTGGTCGGTCAAGCGCGGCTCAAGTACAACGCCCGAACGATCCCCATGCGGCACAGCATGTTGCGTTGGCTCAATATTGTCGAGCAGGCCACGCTCTTCCATCATTTCGACGACAATCTTGCGCGCCGCCTCGCGGGACTTGCCATCAAGCGCATCAATTGCCGCGTTCAGGTCGCTAGTCTGCCAGTTGACGCCATCGAGAAACGACAGATTGCCTTGAAGCTGAATGTTAGCTTCGGCGTCGAGCACATTGATCAGCGGCAGATTGTGCCTTTTGCCGACCTCGAAATCGTTGAAGTCATGCGCGGGCGTGATCTTCACCGCGCCCGTTCCCTTCTCGGGATCCGAATAGGTATCGGCGATAATCGGAATCAGCCGACCGACAAGCGGCAGCCGCACCTTCTTGCCGACGAGATGCGTGTAACGCTCATCGTCGGGATGCACCGCGACGGCGGTATCACCGAGCATCGTCTCGGGGCGGGTCGTCGCGACAACGATATACTCGCCGGTCTCTTTGCCCGCGTCGTCGACGACCGGATATTTGAAGTGCCAAAGGCTGCCCTTCTCTTCCTTCTGCACGACCTCAAGGTCGGAGATCGCCGTGAGCAGCTTCGGGTCCCAATTGACGAGGCGCTTGTCCTTGTAGATCAGCCCGTCGCGATAGAGCTGCACAAAGACTTTCACGACGGCCTTCGACAGGCCCTCGTCCATCGTGAAACGCTCGCGCGACCAGTCGCAGGACGCGCCGAGCCGCTTCAATTGCGCGACGATGGCGCCACCCGATTCTTCTTTCCAGCGCCAAACTTCTTCGAGGAATTTCTCGCGGCCGAGTTCGCGGCGCCCCGGCTGCTGGCGCTCCGCCAATTGCCGCTCGACCACCATCTGCGTCGCAATGCCGGCGTGATCCGTGCCCGGCTGCCAGAGCACGTCCCTGCCGCGCATGCGCTCGAAGCGGCAAAGAATGTCCTGCAGCGTGTTGTTGAGCGCGTGGCCCATATGCAGCGAGCCGGTGACGTTCGGCGGCGGGATGACGATCGTGAAGGTCTCGGCCTCGGCCCGATCCGGCCGGCCGGCGCGGAACGCACCTGCCTCTTCCCAAAGCGCGGAAATCCGCCGCTCGACATGCGCAGGGTCGAAAGTCTTGTCCATCATCCCGAAAAAACCAGAGAGCCGGCGCGCCAAGCGCCAGCGAGAGCGCCTAAAAGCCCAAGCGGCGGCGCGAAGTCAACGCAGGTCTGAAAACCGGAAGCTCAGCGGCCGCCGCGCGCGACGCGCTCGATTTCGGTGCGGACTAACCGTTCCACAAGAATCGGCAGATTGTCGTCGAGCCAGGCCTTGAGCATGGGCTTGAGCATATCGCGCACCATTTCGCCAAGCACATCGTTCGATTGCAGGAAACGGCTGGCGATCAGCGTATTGAACGCTTGGGAGACCATGGCGTCGGTGGCCGGCGATACGAGCGCCTCCTCCGTCACGACCGGAGCCGGAGATGCAACTGAAGTTGACGGCGCGGAGCGCGGACCCGGCGCCAGGCGGCGTGGATTCTCCCGGCGCTCGACCGGCGACTCTACAGGGCGCGGCGCAGCCTCGCGCGAAAAAGCCGGACGCTCGGCAACGGGCGTACGCGCCGCTAGCGGACGATATTCGCGCCCCGGGACAAAATCGAAACCGCTGCGGAGCGGCGGTGTCGGTTCCGCGGGCGCGGGCTGTGGCGCGGCCGGAATATCCGTCCAGCCTTCGACCCGCTCGGCCTCATAATCCCGCGTCAATTCAATCGGCGCCTCAGTAATGAGCGGTGGCTCTGGTGCGATCTCGGGCGGCGAGGCCGGCATCAACGGCTCGGCCGCAGCTTGCGGCGGCGCTGCATGGTCGTCGGCGATGATGCGACGGATCGAGGCAAGAATCTCTTCCATCGAAGGCTCGTAGGCCTTTCTATCGGCCGCAATTTTGTCTTGCGAAAGGGCGTTTGGCGCGTTCATGCCCTGGGCACTTTCAAAATCGAGCGGATCAGTCCGCGAATCCCCGCGAGCTTTCCACCTCAAATCAGATTCGTGCAATTAGACCGCAAGTCGCCGTTTTTCGATAGAGGCGATTTCGTTATTCACATCGATCGAAGCGGCTCAATCTCAAGCGTTCGTGACTCAGCGCCCGTCCGGTGTCCGCAGTCCGAACCACTTGTCCTTGACCTGGTTGAAATGGACCGTCGGATCGTAGCGCACGATATCGAGGCCGAGTTGATCCGACGACAATTCGCCGACTGATGCGAGGGTTGCATAAGACGCAACGACACGGTCGCGCTGCGCTGAGACGAGACTGACGCGCGCGTTCAGAAGCGTCTGCTGCGCATTCAGCACGTCGAGCGTGGTGCGCTGGCCGACGCGCGCCTCTTCGCGCACGCCTTCGAGCGCGATTTCTGCCGATTTCACTGCCGAATCGTCCGAGATGATCACCGCCTTCGCAGTGTCCAGCAGCCCCCAGTTTGAGACGACAGAGGCGCGCACCTGCGTGCGTTGCAGATCCATCTGCAGCTCCGCCTGCGACAGCTGTTCTTTGGCCTGCCGAACCTGGGCATCAACCAAGCCGCCTGTGTAGATCGGCACAGAGACCTCGCCGAGCACCGTGCCGTTAAAGAGTCGGAAGCCTGGCTCACCCTGGTCATTGTAGTTTTGCGACACTGAACCGTTGATTGTCACGGTCGGCATCAGCGCACCTTCTTGGATCTTGACCTGCAACTCGGCAGCATCGACCTGATGCAAAGCCGCCTGCACTTCCGGATGTTCGTGCATGGCGACGAGGATCGCGGAATCCAAGGTGTGCGGTAGCAGCCCTTCAACGGAGCGGGCCGGTTCGAGGCGGTTCGGATCGATACCGATGACCTCATGATAATTGGCGATGCTCGTTTCGAGATTGGCCAGCGCGGTAAAATAGTCGGATCGCGCCGAGGCAAGGCTCGACGCCGCCTGGGCGACGTCGGTACGTGTCACTTCACCCACGTTGAAGCGATCGCGGGTCTGGCGCAATTGCTCTTCGAGAACGATGATATTGTTCTTGCGCAGATCGAGAATGGCCGTGTCGCGTAACACGTCCATGTAGGCGGTCGCGCCATTCTGCAGAACGCTTTCCTCGGTATTGCGCAAGGTCTCGCGCGCGCCGAGCACATTGCTCTCCGCCTGACGTACGCCGTTGTAATTGCGGTTGCCGTTGAAGATCGTCTCGGTCATCGTTGCGCCGATGTTGCCGGTGTCGGTCGAGGCCTTGAAATTCCCGGACGTGATTGCACCTCCGGCGCCAAGCCCCCCCAACGACGAAACGCCGGTGCCCGGCTCGTGCGCCGAGAGGTTGCTGTAGCCGAATTGCCCCGTCGCCGTCACAGTGGGCCGGTAGGCCGCGGTCGCTTGCGGGACTGTTTCGTCCGTTGCGCGCACACCCGCGCGTTGCTGATTCAAGTCCGGATTGGTGCGATAGGCCCGCGCCAACGCATCGGACATCGTTTCCGCATGGGCGTTGGTGAAAGCGAGAGACGCGGCGAGGAGCGCCGCGACATTTAAAGCAACATTCGCCGGCGCGCGTGCGCCAGCGTAAGAGGTCGGGCGGCTCCGGCGCAGACAGCACCGGCCGGTTCGAAACCAGCTTTCGCTCAAACCTTGAAACTCCACATTCCACCGACACAGCGCGTCGTGACGACGCCACCGTCGATTGCGGACCTTTGCGTATGCACAAAGTCCGGCGCCTTTGGTATTAAGCCCCTCCCCCCGTCAGCGCCAAGCCTGCGGCGCTAGAAACTGACCGGGTGGAGCAAAAATGCGACACATTCACAAGGCGGTACGGATAGCGGGGCTTGTCGCAGATGTGGATAAATCGCCCCGCCTTGAAGCGGTGCGTCGGCCTAGAAAACGAAGGCAGGTTCCGCGCGAAACGCATCAAGCAGCGGAGCTGGGGCATCGAACAGGCCGCGCCGTGAAATTTCGCCGGAATTCTTCTCGAAAAGAACCGCGCGGCTTGCATGCTGGTTTGCCGGGTTGGCCGATCGCAGGATCGTAAGAAGCCGGCCATTGTCGCGCAATTGCGCGAATAGGGCGTCGAGATGCGCTTCGACGGCGCCATTGACTAAAATGACGTCGAACGGCGCCGCGGAGGCCACGCCCTCATTGAGCGGGCCCTCGAAAACCGGCAACCCCGATGTCGCCAAAGCCGCCTTCGTCGAAGCTGCCAGATCAGGGTCGGATTCGAGCGCGACAACATTCGGCGTCAGGCCGGCGAGGATCGCCGTGGAATAGCCAGTGCCGGGTGCAACGTCGAGCACACGCTCCCCCGGCCTCACAGCCGCCGCCTGGAGCAGGCGCGCCAGAATCATCGGCGCCAGCAGACGGCGCTCCGACCTGCCGGGCTTCGACGGCGCGATTTTCAAGGCAATATCCGAATAGGCCAGATCGCAGAGCTGCGGGGGGACAAACTTTTCGCGTTCGACCGCAAGAAACCGCTCGATGACCGCCCGATCGGTTACGTCGAACGTGCGGATTTGGCTATCCACCATCGTCAGGCGCAGGGCCGCGAAAGCGTCCGTCGTTATATTTGATTGAAGCGTCATACTCTGAGTCCGCCGCCTTGCTGCCGCGCAACATCAGCGCGGCTTATAGGGCGCGTCGTCCACGCTGTCCATTGTGCCGCACCGATACCCTCCGCGAAGTTGCAAAGCTGAGGCCAAGATGCGACACCCGCCGCAATCTGAATCGCCGATCTACGCGAGGGAATTTGATGTCCGACGTTGAGCCGACCGAACATTTCGAACACGCCGAGCACGCGGAACATGCCGCCCATTCCGGCGATCCCTTTCTGCCGATCGTCGCCATCACGATTGCGATTCTGGCGGTGATCGCGGCCTTTATCGGTAGCCTCGAAACGATTGAGACGGCGGCGACCATCGACTCCAAGAACGAGGCCGTACTTTTCCAGGATAAGGCGACCGACACCTGGAATTTCTACCAGGCGAAAAGCCTTAAAAAGAATCTCTATGAGATCGCCGCCAGTCTCGCCGGCCCGGGCCCCAAGGCGGATGGCTTCAAGTCGCAGGCGGATAAGTACGATTCGGACCAGAAGGCAATCCAGCTTCAGGCCAAGACCGAAGAGGATATGACCGAGCAAAAACTCCGGTCGAGCGAGAAGCACGAGCACCGGCACCAGATTTTGACGGTGGCGGTCACCCTCCTCCACATCTCGATTGCCATCGCGACGATTGCCATCGTCCGGCCCGGAACGCGCTGGCCGTGGTATGCGGCCCTCACCCTTGGCGCTCTGGGATCGCTCGGCGCGGCCTTCGCCTATAGCTGAGCCACTTCCGGGATCGGATCTGGGCCGGTAGCGACCGCTGGCCATAATAAATCCTGCGAAAACAGATGGTTGGGAAATTATCTCGACCCTATGACCGTTCCATTTGGACGCCGCACATGTGCGCCAAGGCCCATCGCAACGTGATCGGCCTTGGCGGCGTTGACGGGTGCCCTCATATTCTGGGTGCCCGGCGTCACGCACGTCGGTGCCTAATGGAAAGTGAGCTGATCGATGTCGCTCTTCGAACGCCCGAAAGAGTCAATTGCGATTCCGGTCGTCCTGCCCGACGCGCTGCCGCCAGAGGATATGGCTGCGCTCGCCCGCGCGGTGAGCCAGCTTGAACATAAGGGCTTTGCCAGCCGGCTCACCAATGCGCTCGGGCACGAGATCGAGCGTCTAGGCCGTATGGTGCCGGCGAATATTACCGATGTCGTCGATCGCGCCGGCGAAAGCGCGATCCGCACAGCGTTCAATACGGCTCTTCGCACTCTCAGTCCACGCAGCTCGACGGATCAGCGCATCGCGCATAAGGCGGTCGCGACGCTTTCAGGCACGGTCGGCGGCGCCTTCGGCCTGGCGGCGCTGCCCATCGAACTGCCATTTTCCACCATCGTGATGCTCCGCTCGATCGCTGCCATCGCACGCGCTTCCGGCGAGGACTTGTCGCAACCCGAAGCCGCGCTCGCCTGCCTTCAGGTTTTCGCGCTCGGCACAGGCAGGGAAAATCAGCTGGCGCTGGAGAGTAGCTATTTTTCCGTGCGGGCCGTGCTCGCCAAATCGGTCTCCGAGGCGGCGCGTTTTGTCGTCAATCGCGGCCTTGCCGACGAAGGCACGCCGGTGATCGTCCGCCTGGTCTCGCAGATTGCGACGCGGTTCGGAGTCGTCGTCTCGCAGAAGGTCGCGGCGCAAGCCGTTCCGGTCATGGGCGCGGTCGGCGGAGCAGCCGTCAATTATGCCTTCATCGATCATTTCCAATCGATCGCCGAAGGGCATTTCACTGTTCGGCGACTGGAGCGCGCTTACGGGCCGCAGATTGTCCGCGCCGAATACGATCGGCTGCTAGCGGAAACGCGCGCGAAAAATTAGCGCGGCCAGAGCCAGGCGGCGCCGCGCACACCACTCGAGTCGCCGTGCTCGGCCTGCAGCACGCGCGTCGTCATGACGTCCGAATAGATGTAACGCGCGAGCAACGGCGGTAGAAGATCGTAGAGTTGCGGGATCTTCGAGACGCCGCCGCCAAAGACGAAGGCATCCGGATCGACGATTTTCATCACGACGGCCAGCGCGCGGGCCAAACGATCAACATAGACTTCGAGCGTGGCCTGCGCGGCGCCATCGCCGTTGGCCGCCGCCTCGGCGATCGAGGTGGCGCTCATGTCCTTGCCCGTCCGCTGGCGATGTTCCGCAGAAAAAGCGCCGCCGGATAAAAAGGTTTCGACGCAATCGTCCTGGCCGCAGAAGCAACGGCGTGGCGGCATGCGGCGCTCGACCTCATTGAGAGGCAACGCAATATGGCCGACTTCGCCGGCGATCCTGTTGCGGCCGGGGACGAGTTTGCGATCGATGACAAGACCGCCGCCGACACCTGTGCCGAGAATGATTCCGACGACGCAGGCTGCGTCCGCGGCGGCACCGTCCACCGCCTCGGATAGCGCCAGACAATTCGCGTCATTCTCCGTCCGCACCTCGCGGCCGAGCACCTCGCCGATATCGTGTGCGAACGGCTTGCCGTTCATCACCAGCGCGTTGGAATAACGCATGAGGCCAGTGCCCGGCGAAATTGTTCCGGGCATCGCAACACCAACCGTCGCGGTGTCGTCGATATCGGCCTCGAGGCCGCGCACAAGCGAGCTGACCACATCGAGGATCGATTGATAGTCACCGGTCGGCGTCGGCTTGCGTCGGCGGTCGATGATCTTGCCATCATCGGCGAGCGCAATTGCCTCGATTTTTGTGCCGCCGATATCGACGCCGATCCGCATGTTTCCTCCGCTTGGCCGGATTTATCCGGTCTATATGGCCCGCGACAGGCTTTGGAAAAGTGATAAGCCGCCTTTATCCGCAAGCAAGCGTGGCCGTCATCGCGCAGCGGGAAAACGGCCGCAGGGCCCTATTTACACAGCGACATTATCGATGAGCCGCGTCGCCCCCAAGCGCGCGGCGGCGAGCAGCCGGATCGGTCCATCGGCCGCGGAAGCGACCGGCGCGAGCGTCACCGCGTGACACGCCGCAACGTAATCGATGACAAAGTCCATGACCGTCAGCGCCCCTTCGGCACGCGCGACAGCGGTAGCAATTTCCTCGCCCGCGAGGATCGCCTTGCGGCAACGCTCAAGCGCGCCGTGAAGCAGCGGCGCCCGCGCACGCTCCTCGAGCGTGAGGTAGACATTGCGAGACGAGAGCGCGAGACCGTCCTTGGCACGCACAGTCGGCACACCGGCGATCTCGGATTCGAGATTGAGATCGCGCGCCATCTGACGGATGACCGCGAGCTGCTGGTAATCCTTCTCGCCGAAAAGCGCGACATCGGGCTTGGCCATGATCAGCAGTTTCGCGACCACCGTTGCAACGCCGGCGAAATGGTCCGGCCGGAATTTATCCTCAAGGCCCGCAATTGCCGGGCCGCCCAGGCTGATCTTGGTGACGAAATCCGGCGGATAGACTTCCCCAATTTCCGGCGAGAATACGAGATCGCCGCCCGCGGCAGTAAAAGCTTCGACGTCTTTTTCGAATGTCCGGGGATAGGCGCCAAAATCTTCGTTCGGTGCGAATTGCGTGGGGTTGACGAAGATCGACATCACGACACGATCAGCGCGCCGCTTCGCGTCCGCGACCAGCGACAAATGTCCCTCGTGCAGTGCTCCCATCGTCGGCACCAGAGCGACGCGCAGGCCTGCCGCCCGCCAATCCATGACAAAGGCGCGGAGCGATGCCACATCGCGCGCAATCTCGACGGTCAATTCAAATACCCTCTGCCTTGATCGCGCGCCAACGCGTGCCCGGTCCGGCTTGTGGACCGCCGAACGACGCGAGAAACGCGATATAATTTTCCGGCAAACCGTTTTCCTTTGCGCCGGTCAGAATACCGTCGAGATAAGCCGCGGTGGGTTTGCCGTCTTCCGTGCTCGCACCGACATAAACGAGCGCGCGCGCTGCCGCCGCACCTTCGCGCAAAACCGGCTGGACGACTTTTGTGTAAAGCCCACGGCCGACTTCTTCGTAACGGTCGAGCGTCGGCACATCCGACAAGGCCAGATCGAAGAGCACGCCATGCACATCCGCATGCGGATCGCGCCGAACTGATGCGAAACCCGATTTCATGATGAAGAACTTATGCCGGGCCAGACGCGCCCGGCCCAGCACGCGCGAATTTGGTGCGCGCAGACGCATGGCATTTGGGTCCATGTTGGCGCCATAGGCAAAATAAAGCGGCATGTGCGGTCCGGACAAAAAGCGTCCGGACCCTATAATCTACCGGCAAGGCCTTTGTCAGAATTTTTGCGTCAGGCCACCGAAGAAGCCGCGCCGTGGCCCGAACTGGGGCGCAAAGACACCGATGCCCGAGCCGTCTCTGATCTCATAGACGTTGTCCAACAGATTCACGATATCGAAGCGCGCCTCGAGCGGCCCAAGGCCCGAATTTCCCGGCAATTGGAATTCGTGCGAAACGCCGAGATTCACCTGCGTATAAGGCGCAACCGTCCCCGTATTGGCGAAGCCATTGCGCAACCCGCTGCCGTAGATGAGATCGGCACTGAATCTCGTCGCCTGCCAAAGATAGGACGCGCCCGCCGAAGCTGTGAGCGTTTGCGCGTGGTCGGTGTAGATATAATGACCGGCGATAAAGGCGAGCTCGTCAGGATCGAACAGGAACTGGTTCGATGAGACTTGCGTCGCGCGCTGCCGCGCCCAGGCGAAATTGCCGTAGGCCGAGAAATCACCGATCTGATAATTCGTTTTGAACTCGACGCCGGTGTTATAGGCCTTCGCGTAGTTGAAAGCCGTCAGCACCAACGCTTGGCCGAATTGCCCATCATCGAGCAGATTTCTCGCGCGCTTGTAATAGGCATCGACACCAGCTTCGAGTCCGGGAAAGAGCTTCTGCGTCACGCCGGCATCAAAATAGTCCGAACGCTCCGGCCGCACAGGGCTCGCCTCGTTGACCGCGGAGGCCGCCGACGTATTGGCGAAGGCGCCGAGATTGGTCGGCGCCGAGAGCACTTGCTCCGGCGGCGTGAAATAGCGCGCGTAGCCGGCATGAAATGTCGTCGATTCGAACGGCTTGTAGGTCAGGCTGAGACGCGGGCTCAATTGATTGGTCGTGACATATTGCGCCATCTGATCGAAACGCAGGCCACCATTGATCGTCAACTGGTTCGTGATGCGCCATTCGTCCTGTGTGTAGAACGACCCAAGCCAGCCGAGTTTATTGCTCGAATTGTCAACCGAGAACGGCGCCCCCGAGCCGCTTGCCGGAAGGACGAGATCGTTATCGACCGCGTCTGTCGATTCACCGCTAACCTCGAAGCCGAAACGAATGGTATGTGCGCCAAGGTGATAGGCAGCATCGCCCTGCAAGCCATTCAGCAGGCTGTTGCGCTGAACATCCGACGCCACACCATTGAAAAGCAGATCGCCAACCTCATCCGGGACGAAATGAAGTGTCGAATAGCGCGAAAAAAAAGCGATTTGCGCGTCGAGATTGCCGATGGTTTTTTGCCAGGCTGCGACATTGTAGAATGTGCGCTCGACCTGATTTTCGTTCAGAGTCGACGAATTGAAATCGCTATTGCCGTTCTCCGTAAAGGCCGTGTCCTCGCCAGGTGAATTGGGGATCTGATACGAGGTGACGGACGTGCCGCTGATGATGCTGAAGCGGCTGCCATCGTCGAGGATGGTCGAGACATAGCCAAAGAATTTGCCCTGCGCCGTCGTGTCGTGGATCGCATCGTAATCGCTGGTCGGATTTTCGATGCCGACATTGTCGGTGAGCAGCCGGCCGCTGACATAGAACTGCGTCTTGCCGATCGTTCCGCCGTCATTGAAAGTCGATGTAAGCGTCCCATGGCTTCCGCCATAGACTCCCATGCTGCCGCTCGGCTCATAGGTGCCGCTGCGCGTCTGGATATCGACGATGCCAGCGGTGTGGAGACCATATTCTGCCGGCAACGCGCCATCGAGCAATGTGAGCGAGCTGATGAAGCTCGTTTCAATCACTTGGCCGAAGCCTGAAACACCGTCCGGCAGCAGAATGCCGTTGATGCGAAATTGCACGTTCGCGTGTTCGTTACGAATGTGGAAATCGCCGCTTGCTGCCGAATCCTGCGCCACGCCGGGGGCCTGCAAGAGCACCTTTTCGAGCGGCGTATTTTCGGCCTGCGGCAGGTCGTCGATCGCCTTTTCATCGATTTCGTAGCTGTTGGCGCCCGTGGGCGTAAAGATATTCGCACGAGCGGCA